>PBPE01000011.1 GCA_002724585.1 Dehalococcoidia bacterium
AGGAACAGCAAATCCTATACCAGAACTCGCTCCAGTGTTACTTATGATCTGGGTATTTACACCTATAACCTCTCCTAGTCGGTTTAATAAAGGTCCACCAGAATTACCAGGATTAATTGGGGCGTCTGTCTGAAGTACTTTAGGAATAGAAAATGGGCTATTGCCACTCTTTATAGTCCTTCCCACAGCGCTAACTATCCCACTCGTGATACTGAAATCCTGACCAAAAGGACTACCGATGGCTATAGCAATCTGACCTACGGCCACATCACCACTATTCCCGATAGCAATTGCGCTAGGCACATCACCGTCATAATTCACCGCTAGGACAGCCAAGTCTGAATCCGGATCACTTCCTAGTAACTCCGCGTCATATTCACCACCATCATGAAACATAACAGTCACTCTATCCACACCAACAACAACATGATGGTTAGTTACTATATGCCCAAATTCATCCCAAACGAACCCGGAGCCTCCATTATGCTGGAATCTATCATCGGTTGGGCCATCAAAGTCAAAAGGCATAGACTGAAACGGATCATCTATCTTGCGGGAGGTGCTAATCTGAACAATAGATGGAACAACCTTCTTATAGGTATCTACAAAAACTTTCTCTTGAGCGGCAACGATAAGCTCAGCATCTAAAGTTGGAGCAGGCTCTCGAATGTGCGAGGAGTCAACTTCAGAACCAGTGCCACCTGACTGATATTTGGGACTACTTGAGCCAATATCTTCAACATCATCAACCACAACAGTATCCATTTGGGAGTGGCTGTCACATGAAATCAAAAACAGACTCAGGGCGATAATAACAAGCGTACTATATATTTTCCTAAAATATGGTTGCATACTTATTGGGAACAGTTCTCCTGTCTAAAATCTTGTGGTTTATACAAGACGTATAACTATTTATAACATGGATTATAGTAGCTTTTTACTCATTATTTCAGAAATTGTATAATTATTCACGGTCTGTATAGCATATGTCGCTATAATGGCATTGCTGGAGATCTGGACTCACTATTAGAATGCCATATTGTACAAGTTTAAATTTAATGCAACTGGCAATTAAGCATTTAGTCAAAACAACTTAAGAGGGCAACCACATCCAATATCTAAATCAACATGTGAACTGGCTTCAATGGTCAGAAGAAACTTTCAAAACGGCGCAATCTGGTGACAAGCCTGTCCTACTGTCTATACACGCCGTATGGTGTTATTGGTGTCATGTTATGGACGACACCACCTATTCCGATGTCGACATAGCCGAGTATATAAATGAAAACTTTATTCCAATACGAGTGGATAATGACCATCAGCCTGACATAAACACTCGATACAATGTGGGCGGCTGGCCCTCAACCGTGTTCCTAACACCACACGGCGGGTCAATCGCTGGCATAACATATCTTCCACCTGACCAGTTGCTCCCTATGCTTGGTGAAATTCAGAGAGCTTACAAAGATCAGAAGACCGAGATTTACGATCATTGCAACAACCAGATACGACAGCGCCAATCAGAAGTGTCCAAGGTTGAATATACGACGCCAATAGATCTAGAAATGGTTGACAATATCGCCCGTAAAACAGCAGGAACATACGATCCTATCTTTGGTGGATTCGGAGATAGTCCAAAATTCCCCAGCGCCCCTATCCTAAAATTTGTGTCACATCTATATCGAACCACTCAAGAACCGTTCTATAAAATCATGCTTGAGAAAACCCTCGATAATATGATTACAGAGGGTATTATGGATCGTCACGGGAGGGGATTTTTCCGGTACTCTGCGTCTCGGGATTGGAATAATGTTCAACACGAAAAAATGTTGGAAGATAATATCGGCCTAATTCAAGTCTACACAGAGGCATACAGTTTACTTGGCAAAGATTCCTACCTTAATACCGCTATCTCAACGATGGACTATATCTTAGAGGAATTATATGACCCTTCGGCTCTAGGAATACGTGGGAGTCAAGGGGCCCATTCCGACTACTTTGGTCTTTCAAAAGACCATCGCATAAACGAAAACCCTCCGCCTCCGGATCCATATTGTTACATTCACTCAAGTGCGCTAGCTGCATCAATGCTCCTTGAGTCTGGATGGAAACTTAGTCGTCCAGATGCAATCAGTACAGGTGTTGCGGTCTTAAATAATATAGATACAATGGCCAAAAACAACAGTTTATTCCACGCCTTTTCATCACAAGGTCCAAATCTAACGTCTAGTAATAGACTGCTATTAGACTGGGCACATCTCCTCAATGCCTTGGCAGATGCCTCAATTTACGCTCCCAAATCAGACGAATACCTAGAGCGAGCTGTTGAAGTCGCTCACCAAATGATTGAAATGTTTTATGATGAGCAAAAAGGGGCTTTCTTCGATCGAGTACGTGATACTGATTCCATAGGATTCGTGAGAATTCGCGAAAAACATCTCCCTGAAAATTTAATCGCAACCCAAGGCCTCGTTAAACTGTATAATGCTAATGGCAATAAGGAATATTACGATATGGCTCACCGCACTCTAAGTGCTTTTGTAGAGACAAATGGTAATTATGGAGAACATGCAGCATCCTATGGTTTATCCATAGATACACTGCTTAACGAGCCGGTAGAGATCACTATCGAAGGTCACTATGAAAACCAGACAGCTATCGAATTGCTCCACGAAATATCTCGAATACCTCAATCTAATATTAAGCTAAAACTAATCAGCACAGATAAATCTACAGCTGCAAAAGCACATGTATGTATAGGAACCACATGCATACCTCCGGTTAATAACCCAGAGGACTTAAGCCGGGCTATTTCGAATACTGTTATCAAACCTGATGATCCATTCACTAATTTAATGGAAGAAATCACAAACGTATAATTGGTATTCATATGTTCAAACTACTTCTCGAAAGATAGGAGCGTAACCCCCTGAAACTTATAAATTGCGGGCAAATCAATAAAGATAATATAGGGCAACAGGTTACCCTTTCTGGATGGGTATCGCGCCGCCGTGATCACGGTGGCATTATATTCGTTGACTTACGTGACAGATCAGGTATAGCGCAAATAGTATTCAACCCTGAGATCAACCCTGATTCTTATTCCACCGCAGATCAATTAAGATCTGAATGGGTAATAGAAATCACAGGAGCTGTATCACAAAGACCACATGGATCGGAAAACTCGTTAATGGTAACAGGTGAAGTTGAAATCATTGCGGAATCAATAAAAATATTAAACTCTTCTTTAACCCCACCTTTTTACATTACTGACGATGTAGAAGCAGATGAGGGTCTCAGATTGAAATATAGGTATTTAGACTTAAGACGCCCGATAATGCAAAAGAATCTAGCCAAGCGTCATAAGGTAGTTAAGTACATAAGGGATTTCCTAGACGCGAACGATTTTCTTGAAATCGAAACGCCGATTTTAATCAAAAGCACTCCAGAAGGCGCACGTGATTTTCTAGTACCTAGCAGAATGCAAAAAGGAAGTTTCTATGCTCTGCCACAATCTCCTCAGCAATTAAAACAACTTCTAATGGTCGCCGGAATAGAACGCTACTTCCAAATTGCACGCTGTTTCCGAGACGAAGATTTACGCGCTGATAGACAGCCAGAATTTACTCAACTCGATCTTGAGATGAGCTTTGTAGAACAAGAAGACATTTTAAAATTGACCGAAGATTTGTACACCGGAATGATCGAATCTGTATCGCCGGAAAAAAAGCTTGTCAAACCGTTTATACGCATGGATCATGCGGAAGCCATTGAGAAATATGGTAGTGACAAACCTGACTGGCGATATGGCTTAGAGATGACCGACATTACCGATCTCGCCAAAGAAACGGACTTCAGAGTTTTTCAAAACATTATCGATAGCGGAGGTATCATAAAGGGTTTTGTAGTACCCTCTCAATCAAATTACTCTGGCTCAGATATGCGGAGGCTCGAAGAGACAGCAAAGGAATACGGTGCAGGAGGAATGAGCCATATACGACTTCAAACTAATGAGTCCGGGGACCTAACCGAGGATACCGTTCTTCTATCCCCTGGAATAAAAATGCCCTTGTCATGGAGTATAAGAGTCTCAGAACGAATGGGGGCTAATCCTGGGGATTTAATACTTTTATTGGCCGGAAAACCAAAGGATGCGAACAACTGGCTCAGCTTAATGAGATCGTATATGGCTGATAAACACCACCTGGTAGATCCTGATTTATTGGCATTCGGATTTGTTACAGATTTCCCCTTATTTGAATGGGATGAACAGACTAAACGCTGGGATTCTTCACACCACCCGTTCACATCACCTACTCCAGGCACCGAGCACCTTCTCGATAGCGATGACCTAGGATCCATAAAATCTCAGGCGTATGATTTAGTATGCAATGGGTCCGAGTTGGCCAGTGGAAGCATTAGAATTCACCAGCGTGAACTCCAAGAAAAAATATTCAATGTTCTGGGGTACTCAACACAACAGGTACAAGATCTTTTTGGGCATATATTAGAAGCTTTCGAATACGGAGCTCCCCCACACGGCGGAATAGCACCAGGTATAGACAGACTGGTAACAATACTGACTAACTCAGAATCAATAAGAGACGTAATTGCTTTCCCCAAAACTCAAAGTGGTTCTGATCTACTGTTTGGAGCTCCTGATGTAGTAGAACCAAACCAGTTGAGGGATTTGTCTCTAAGAACTGTTGAATGACCCGTAGTAAGTTGCATAGTAGAATAATATCCATATACACTGACACCCACTTAACAGTTGGGAGGCCACATGACACAATCGGGAATGTTTGATTATAGCAACTTATTCGCTTCAAATGCCCCAACTAGTACTAGAAGCGAAAATCTTCATGCAAAATACGATTTCGCAGTCGCATACCCTGACCCTGACACACTACCGCTAAATGAGCTTATTGATTCATTGAAGATTGCCATTGATAGAGAAGGCAGGGATCTAGCGTATTACCCATCTCCGTTGGGACTCCCAGCATTGAGGCAACTCGTCTCAGATAAACTTGCTCGAGATAGGGATATCCACGTGCCAGCTGAAGACATTGTCTTAACCTCTGGTTCCGGAGAAGCAATCTTAATGTTAATACAAGCACTTACCAATCCTGGAGATGTGGTATTAACAGAGGAATACGTTTACTCGGGAACATTGCGACAAATGAAACTTTTTGGCTCGGATGTACGAAGCGTACCGTGCGATGATGATGGCCTCATACCCGAGGCTCTTGAAGATGTAATCCGAAAAGCAGAATCAGAAAACAAACCAATAAAATATCTGTATACAATTCCGTGTTTTCAAAACCCACTGGGCTGGACGATGTCTCTAGACCGAAGAAAGAATATCCTTGAAATCACGCGCAGCCACGGGATTCCTATATTAGAAGACGACTGTTATGTAGACCTGCGATTTGAAGGAGAGGATATAACATCAATACACTCTCTCGATGACACTGGTCAAGTCATGTACGTGGGATCTTTTTCAAAAATAGTTGCACCCGGGATGAGATTAGGTTATCTAGTAGCACCTCAAGAAGTACGACAAAGAGCACTTAGCTTCAAAGCGGGAGCTGCAAACCAATTTGCTGCCTTGGCAGTACAAGAGTACCTAAGTAGCCACCTATATTCTCATATTGACGACCATAATCAGGCTCTAAGACTAAAAAGAGATGCAATGGTATCAGCTCTTGGCGAAAACTTTGGTGATGCTGCTGAATGGACCGTTCCAAGTGGTGGATTATATATCTGGATGACGATGCCTGAAGGAACGGACCTAGCAGCATTCCAGCAGCAAGCATTCGATGAAGGGGTGGGATATCAAAACGGAACCATGTTCTCACCAGAAGGAACTGGAGCAAATTGTGCAAGGCTCTGCTTTGGTCACCCTGACACAAAAACAATTACCGACGGTATAGCAGAACTGGCAAATATAATGGGACGACATGGGATCATAAAATAGATAAAGCCCGCTCAATCGCGGGCTTTATATTTCCCTAGTTCCTAAACGAAAACCTGTCAACCAAGTCTCCAATNCTTTGCCTGAACCCCGAATACTCTAACTCTCCATAGGGCAACATGGCTGGGCCAGACCAACCTTGGGACCTCATTTCAATCCCTTTTTGCTGTGCTACNAGCCTTACATGATCCCACGACACATTGTCAAAGAAGTCAACATACGAATCTGCAAACTTGCCTTCAGCACTTAAGGAAAAACCNACACAAGACACTAATGGCAGGCAATACATACCTACGACTGGGGTGTTGATAGCCACAGGCATAAGTGGCATTGTGTGGGATCCTCGAGCGTCACCACCAATATAATGAGCCTTAGCATAGGGAGAGATTAATTCTTCGGGAGCAGGGAATATCCCTTGATTCCGAACTATAGCTACAGGATCGTCTTTCCCAGTATACGAACCAGCTATATTATGTAATCTGGTCGCTGACACAGCAGCTGCGACTTGCCCTGTATTTCTCGATACAATGGAGTCTATACCAAATCGTTCATTATCGCGAAGTAATACTGTTATCTTATAGTAATCCTCTGGTGCGTTAAGAGATATTATGCTGTCACCTTCAGTATTATCCATATCGATTATGTTGAACGTAAAACCTTCATTTATTCGCGGCAGCATCAATCCTGCACAATACATTGGATCAGCAAACCCCAAGAACATCGGGAGATTATATGCTCCAGGTCCGCACTTATCAGCTGCCAACACCATAAAAGATTCTGCGGGACGTATCGGATTGGTCTTTACTGGATCATGTTCAAATTCAATCTCAGCAACAGCAGGTCCCGCTCCGCGAATATTCCCAGACGGAGCATCAGCCAATAAATCTTGCCCAGCTCCATAAAGTCCATATTCTCTAGCTATGTCAGTAGCTCTTAGAAAAGTGTTCCATGCAAACTGATGGACATCTGTATTGTCTTTCCCGTTTGTATGAGAAGCGATTATACATATATCGTCCCCCGTGTGGCCTACAAAAGCATCTATTAAAAGTCCGTTATCAANTGCCTGCTTTGCAGCTTGTTCTGTCGCTTGAATCATCTTCTCTGAAGGCTTAGTATGTCCTCCTATGGACCCTACATCTGCCTTCAATACTGACAAAGTCATTTGAACCATCGTGTTCTCACNCCTCCCTATCCGCACCAAATTTATTTTATTTTTGCCACTACTATTTGATGGCAAAATCCGCGGCTGTTCTATATATTAGGATGTGACGGCGCTCTAGACAATTTTACCGCCACTATTATTTGGACATTACAAATTATGCCTGGGCTAGTATACTTTATGTAAAGGAATATTTTCTACTGGTTTGAATATTCTCCCTAACTAGCTGACCGTTATCTTGTTAATCTCACCAAAACTATAACNATGAATGACATACTTCTTTACATATCTCTAGGTCTGGCAATACTTTGGTCAATACGTATGGCCCAATCGAAACGTAGAAATCCTTTCGTATGGGCCGGTTTAACATTCGCTCTAATGCTTATCCCAACTTTCCTTCTGCCTTCACTACCACCTATACTCGGCATAGCACCGCTGCTGATTCTAGTGTTTTTGAAGCCCTCAACGTCAGGGGGAAACTCAACGTCACCAGAGCAAATAACATGCCCAAAATGCAANGCTTCCCACATGTCCGGGTATAGATATTGCGTCAATTGCGGATGGGAACTCGTCAAATCATATCCTAATCCTGCCACGCCAGATCCGATCGAAAGCGNATCAGAACCTATAATGAACCNTTCGAAACCAGCCTCATACGAATCACCACAAGAGCCAATACTGGATTCAGCGATCGGACANTCCGATCCAGATAACTATGACACTGTGGAAAACGGGCTGAAAATCACGCCNAACGAGAATGCGTCCACCGGAGAAGGGCGACCTGAAGAAAAAGAATTACCTGTGCCTAAGAGGCCGACAACAGCAGTAGGGCTTACCGATTGGGGCGTCCAGTTATCAGTAGAAGGACGGCACAGAGAAGCAATAGACCAATTTACAAAGGCAATCGCCTTAGACTCTCAATATGTACTAGCATGGGAAAAACGTGCCGAATCTTACAAAGTTATGGGAATGAATGAAAAAAGTTCCCAAGATTTAGATCACCTTAAAGGACTCACGTCCAGCTAATANACGATAGCCTTATATGGCCATTATATGATACCCCGCGTCAACCGGAATTATTGTGCCAGTTATCCCACTGGACATATCGCTACACAGAAAAAGCGCAGTCTTGGCGACTTCCTCNGCCGTAATATTTCGGTTCAGTGGAGCTTTATCAGCGTGGATTTTCTTCATNTCTAAAAATCCTGATATACCTCGGGCTGCAAGAGTATCTAATGGCCCAGCCGATATAGCATTTACTCGTATCTTTTCAGCTCCGAATTCTGAGGCAAGCTGTCGTACTTCATGTTCCAAAGCAGCCTTCGCGGTTCCCATGACGTTATACCCTGGATATACTTTCTGCGAAGCATCAAAAGTCATAGTCAATACACTACCACCGTTACTCATCAATGGCGCCGCATGTTTAACTAATGGTAATAAAGAGAATGCGCTAATCTCTAAAGCTAGTCTAAACCCTTCCCGTCCGGTGTCGGAAAATTTACCTTGCAGGTCGTCCCTATTGGCAAAAGCAATACTATGAACCAAAAAGGAAATTTCCCCGAATTCACTCTTTATTTTATTAAATACTTCCGATATCTGGTCATCGTTTGAAGCATCACACTCTAGTGTAATAGATCCATCCAATGTTTGTGCTAATTTTTCCACTCGATCCTTCAGACGATCATTTTGATATGTGAAGGCGAGTTGAGCCCCTGCATCCGATAACACTTTAGAGATCGCCCA
>PBPE01000012.1 GCA_002724585.1 Dehalococcoidia bacterium
GCCTTCGAGGGCGAAAGAGCCAAAGCTCATGGGTATGCCCGCCACAGCAATGTGGTCCTTGTAACTGACAGTCTTGCCAGCGAGCAGGCCTTCCCCATGGCCTTCGATCCGGCACTTCCACATCCAGGCGTTGAGCGGGTCTTCCTCTGGAGTCGGCCGATACCCGGGTTTCCGGGCGGCTGAGAACATCGGCGGCTTGGGCTCCTCCAACCGAGACTGCACGAAGTCGTCCAACTGTTTTATCTGCTCTATAAGGTACTTCTGGTACTTGACTGCCTCATCAGGATTTATGTGGATCCCCAGTTCCTTGGCTACTGCCACCACTTCATCAACGTCAGGTAAAGCGTACATGAGGTTACTCTCCTACAATTTCAGACTATCAAGATTGGCGGGATTTGAGCCGAGATTCCATTTCTGCCGAACAAGTTCGCTTGAGAATGGCCAAACTATAAGCAGTAGACGTTAGTATGTCAAAACCCCAAATTCAAAAAGCCCCATCACTAAAACGGGGGTCTTTTATGCTTACTTTTGCTTAGCCCGTTGGACGTGGCCACCCCTCTATATGTGGTAGGTAGTGTCACGGGCGATAACTACAGTCTCAGAAAGTGTAGACGGGACTGTAGATGACCTATAGGGAAACTGTAGATGAGAGTGTAGATCAGGTGTAGATACCTAGAACCTGGTCCCTCAGTTACAGTGACATATATCGTTTGGAGTTACGGTACTGTGACAGATAAAATGCGTGCATTTGCCAGTTCCGGATTGGTGAGCACATCCATTACTAGATCGATCAAGTTATTCATCTGCTGCTAATAAGATTTGTGAAGCTATTTTTCTAGCCATCAACTCATAACCGATTTCATTATAGTGCCTACAGCCTTTAGCAGCCTCATCTATTGGAGGAGTAAGAAATATAGTTTCAGAAATGGTTTGTTTTGGTAAACCTGTTTCCCCTGCTAACTGATCACCAGTCACAGTTAATGGAATGAAAGTTTCTTGATTGGATAATATCTCTTCCAGTTGGCCATGTGATCCGTGATTAAAGTCGTATTTACGGGGGCATCTGGAATCAGGAGTTTCCCAATCTAGATTCTCCGCAATCATATATTCATCTTGTGGCATTATGAGAACATAATATACGGTGAAACTGTGCTTTCGGCTCAGTCTTTCCATTTCTTCGATAGCTAACTGTACCTTGTCTATTCCATATTGCTTTAAACGATCCATATCGTAATTTTCAGGTACTTGATCATGTTTTCTGCCTTCGTAGAAGTGCATTAGCACATTCACTATGTAACTATGTTCCTTTAAGGTGTGAGGTAAAGGGATCAAGCTATATAACTGTAATCTCTGGTAAGCCCAATTGTATCTAGCGTCCAAAGGAATCAAAGTATTATCGGCAGAAATTTTATAATTCGGGTACACGATATTGTTATAGATATCATTTCTGTGAAACTGCCATATCACAATATCCGGTTTCACATTAGGTAAAAAGAATTTTTTGAATAACCTTAATTGCTGATCAGTCCCGGTATCGCCAACTCCAGCGTTAAATACAATAACTGATTCAAAAAAATCCTTTAGAAAGTTCTTCAACAAGCGTGGATAGGACTCGTTCCTCGACATCTCATAACCCATAGTGAAAGAATCTCCTAGGGCTATAATGGTTAAGTTGTCATTCAGATCACCATAATACTCTGGATGGAAGAATTTGGGGTGAGTCATTATCAAATCAGTATCAAGAACTCTGCTAGATGGCTTGAGTTGCCAATCTGTAGATATTTGAGGTTTGTAGTTTGCTAATCTCAAAGTCACCTCTACCGTAATAATACCGGCTAGCAAGCCCAGTACCACCAAACCAACATTGAGCAACAATTTTTCAAATAACATAAAGTTGATATATCTGATTAGTATGATTTTTCTAAAATAAGGTGTATATAAAAGGCCCTATTCCAGACGTAGTCCCGATCACGGTAATTAATCCTAATACTACAATTACAAATATGAATGGCATAAGCCACCATAATTTTTTCTTCCAAAAAAACTTTAATACTTCGCCGGCGATCTGAAACCGCAAAGCTAAATCTCTCATCAATTTCATTGCACTGTTACTCTATGTTTAAATCTTGCTTATTTATAATAAAATCTCCGAGCACCAACAAATCTAACCCACTATTTATGAAGGTATTCAACGCATCTGTCGGTGAATTCACCATTGGTTCTCCTTGAACGTTAAAAGAAGTGTTTAAAATGATAGGTGTCCCAGTGACTCTACCAAAAGAGCTAATTAGGTTGTAATAACGTGGATTTGATTCTTTAGCCACTGTCTGGATTCTTGAAGTGCCGTTATGGCAAACTCCTTGAATCTCCTGTTGTTTGGCATCCAGCACTGGTACAACCATCAGCATAAAATTAGATGCCATGCTTTGATTTAGATCCGCTAGGTCAAAATATTGATCTGCGGCCTCAGCAAGTACAGACGGCGCAAAGGGTCTAAAAGGTTCCCTGAATTTAATTTTTTCGTTGATCGTATCCTTTATAGTATTTGTTCTGGGATCCGCTATAATGCTCCGATTTCCTAAAGCTCTAGGCCCCCACTCCCCTCTACCTTGAAACCATCCAATGACTTTTCCAGCGACCAATTGATCAACTACTGTACTAATCAGATTGGTCTCGTCATCATAGTATCTACCTTGTATGCCAAAGTCTTCGAGTGATTGTTTTATATCACTACAATCAAAGCTAGCTCCCCAATACGCATGATCCATAACAAATCTATCTGTGTTTTTTAATGCGACATGCCAAGCGTATAATGCAGCACCTAAAGCACCGCCTCCGTCACCAGCAGATGGCTGGATATAGACTTTCGTAAAAGGAGTTTCAGCCAATAGTTTCCCATTTGCGACAGCGTTTAGAGCTACTCCTCCTGCAAGACACAAAGAATTTTTACCAGTTATTTCATAAGCATGACGAGCAAGACTGATGATCATATCTTCGGTTACTTTTTGAATGCTAGCTGCGATGTCTGCGTAATATTGGTTATATTCTGCCGTTTGTTCTAAGTCATTCGCACTAACTTCCATATGTGGTGAGTATCCGCTCTCATGCGTAAAAAACGGGACGTCGTTATTTCTAGGGGCACCAAATAATTCTTCAAACCGCCTAGTATATGTTTTACGAGCACTATAGTGGGTCGAAAAGTATTTAGGGTCAAGCCAATAGCTACCGTCCGTTTGCAAGCGGACTATTTTCTTTATTTTATCCGTATAGATTGGAACACCGTAGGAAGCCATGCCCATGACTTTATATTCACCTTCATTAACTTCAAATCCTAAAAATGCGGTGAAAGCGCTGTATAACAGACCTATTGAGTGCGGGAAGTGTATCTCCTTTATTAAGCGTAGATAGTTTCCTGTTCCTTCCCCGATCGACGTAGTACACCATTCACCTACGCCGTCAAAAGTAAGAACCGCCGACTCTGCAAATGGCGAGCAAAAATATGTACTTGCGGCATGAGATATATGATGTTCCGAAAATAGAATTTGATCTTTATTAATTTCTAGAAATTTGGCTATATGGCCTTTTATCCACAGTTTATCTAATAGCCAAGTTCTCATACTCTGAATAAACATCTCGTAGCTCTTTGGAAATCCCTGTAAAACTGTTTGTATTAAGCGATCAAACTTTGAGAAGGGCTTTTCAAAAAGGACTACATAATCGAGATCTTTGCCACTAATATTCCCTTTTTCAAGACAAAATTGTATTGCGTTCTCAGGAAATGAATAATCATGTTTTTTCCTACTAAATCGTTCTTCTTCAGCTGCAGCAACCAATACTCCGTCTAATAACAAGACGGCCGCTGAATCATGGAAATAACATGATATTCCAAGTATATTCATTAGTGGTCGATACCTTGTTTTTTAAGGTATTCCAACACATTTTCAGGTTCTTTATGGTCCTTCCAGTTCGATTGCAAAGAGTTTTTTAAACTCAGCGGGTCTGAAAATAACTTTACCGGAATAGAAGATATGCTACCTATTGTCCAGTATATGAATGATAATATTACGACCGTTTGAATAGTGCCTATCGTTTCAGCTAGCTTCAACCACAATCGCAACATTCAAAAATCCTTTTATTCTTCCTATAGCGGTAAGCATAATTCTCTCCAGAGGAATTAGTTGCCGACATATTACTGCTAACTGAAACGTGCGACAAGATTAGTGCCATTGAAGCATTTGAGGATCACCTCAATTCTTTTGAGGAAATAGCCTAAAATACAGGTTTTTAACAAAAAGTCCGGAAAAAGTCCGGAAACTCTCCACCCTACAAAAATCCCCCGTCACTAAAACGGGGGTATTTTGTGCTTAAAAACGTGGCAGGAGCGGGAGGATTCGAACCCCCGACCACTGGTTTTGGAGACCAGCGCTCTGGCCAAACTGAGCTACGCTCCTACATTTTATGGTACCCCTGGAGGGACTCGAACCCCCGACGCGCGACTTAGGACGCCGCCGCTCTATCCCCTGAGCTACAGGGGCACATGGTGGAGATAGGGGGGCTCGAACCCCCAACCTCGGCATTGCGAACGCCGCGCTCTCCCAGTTGAGCTATATCCCCAAAGGAAATTGCTCACCATAACGCTAGCGAGCACGAACTTAGAGGGACTAGCCCTCAACTGGAAATGGTATAGTCATTGCTTAGATACTGTCAAGTAACACAAGCTATGGTCCGTGGATAACAGCAGTTTCTTTTAGAGGTGGGAGTACATTTTCAAGCCACGCGACCACATCATTAATAACCATCGGAGGTATCTCATGAGACATATTGTATTCGTGATATTCTGGCTGGTATCCCTCTGAAGTTAAGAACTTCATGGTGTTCTGAGCTGACTCCATGGACACCATTGGATCAGAATTTCCATGGGCGATAAAGATTTTCTGTTCACGTTTTGCAGGCAACTTCGGTCTAAGGTCCTCCGGATCAGGTAGCGAAGCACTCAAACCGACTAAACCCGCGAATACATCAGGCTGTCCCAAACCACACCGATAAGTCATTCCCCCTCCCTGAGAGAAACCTAGCAATACAATTTTTCCCGGAACAGCGTTAAACTGCGCAAATACCTCATCAAAATAAACACCCAATTTATCTTCTGCCTGCTTATAATCTTCCGATGTAGCCTCGGTTCTAGGCGGGTGCCAACCATATCCAATCACACCAGGGCCTAACTGGAACGGTATTGGCGCATTAGGGCACGAATACACATAGCCAGTGGCCGATATATGAGGTGTTAATCCTGCGAGGTCCTGCATGTTTGCTCCGAACCCATGCAACAGAATTACGAGAGGATAACTTGCAGCAGGATTGTAATCATCCGGATATATATTCAAATAAGACAAGGATTTACCGTCAAATTGCTCGCCCTGCATAGCCGTTCTCCCATAAAATTAATCAGTCCATACTAACATTCGTTTACAATACAGCCAAGAAATATGTTCCCATTAGAAAAAAATCTAATAGACTAATAACGACTAACTACTTCAACAATAATTAAACGAGGAACCATATGAGCACAATCTATCATCTAATAACCAGCAGCCAATGGGAATTATCCAGACAAAGTGATAACCACGAAGCCGAAACTCTAACAACAGAAGGATTCATTCACTGTTCAGGTTCTATTGAACAGCTCTTACGAGTAGCAAACAGACTATATGCCGAAAAGACTGACATGTTGGCGCTATCAGTAGACAGAGATAAGCTAACATCCCAATTAATAGAAGAACCCAGTCGGTCCGGAGAGATTTACCCTCATATTTATGGACCACTTAACGTGGACGCAGTTTCCGAAATATTGGAGTTTGTGATCGAATCTGGGATTTTTATCGCCGTCAAACCATCGGCAAGTACTAACAACCCATGCAATTAAGTTACGTATATACCTCTGAAGAACTTAGTACTATTAGAAGTACAATTTCGCATTTACCCACTATGAGCAAATCCGATGCTCATGCCATGAATCTAAAAGTAAGCACAGGAGCATGCCCTAGTCATCTAGGTCCTTTCCACAAGCTAAATGACTCACACCCAGACCTTTACCGCAAATTGGTAATAGATGCATTTGTTGTTAAATACGGCGCATATGGGTTTTTCCCAAAGGCATACGATTTGATATACCTCAGTGATGAATCTCCAAATATTACGTTCAGTGGACGAACCCGTGGAAGAGTAGCCATATTAACCTCTAGTTCATATAACATGGTGATAAAACCTCTACAAAATTCTAAAGAGGCCGAGATTGCTACTCGGGCAGGTAAACTTGAAGTAGGACCTAATCAATTCGATTCATTGCCGGGATTTTTATCAGAAGAATACGTTTCCGGTAAATTCATAACTGACAACAGCGCAAATCATGACATAATGCCTCAGCCAGTAGATATTGGCATAAAAGTAGGATCAGCATTAAGCAAACTTCATGAGAATCAAATTTGCTACAACGATACCACTCTGTCCGACCCTGAGAAACGATCCCATTTAATAATTAATCAAGCCGGCAATATCAAGTTAATAGATTTTGGTTTATCGTTATCGCTGAACGAATACCCTAATTTCTCAATTGAAGAAACGTTCAACTACGTCAGAACCATGCCGATATATCGCATCTTTTCAGCAATGAACCCAACTCGGGAAGACGTTCACAGTTTCCTTAAAAGCTACCAGAGAACATTCAAAGAAATCTCTCCAGATACAATCTATGATCGAGACATACAGTTTCTTACCGAAGGGCTTCAACTAATGGGCGATGTACTTACAGAACCGGATAAAACCGACTTCATGAAAGGATTTTATGAAGCGTACAAAAGATAAATAAAAAAGGACTGCTAAAGCAGTCCTTTTACAACCGTTGTAAATAAATTTTATTGTTTTGACATTAAGAAATCAACGAGTGAATTAAATTCACTATCAGTCATTTGGTCTGATAAACCCGCCGGCATTATGGGGGCGTATCCATCCACTATATAAGCAGCAGGATCCTTAATCGATTCTACTATATAATCGCGAGCAGCTGTGCCTGAGACTCTTGAGTCTGCTACAGAGCCTATGTTAGTCAAATCCGGTCCTAACTGTCCCACCGCACCCGGAACACCTTCTATCGTATGACAACCAGCACACCCAGCAACCCCAGTAAATACCGCTTGGCCAGCCATCCCGGCAGAACCAGATGAACTAGCTTGCTCAGAGGGTTGAGTCTCCGCTTCAGTGTGCGATTCGACTTGACCGGAATCTGTTGCATGCGAAACATCGTCTGTCTTAGCCATATGGCCGTGTTCTCCGTGGGTGAATGGCACTGCATGAGTCCTTGCATATTCTCTTGGCTCCGGTGTAAATGCCGAGAATAATAACATCAACCAAGAGAATGCTCCAAAGGCCAGCACCAAGCCACTCAAGAAAACGATACTTAATAACTTATGGTCGAATCGCAAATGCATGTAATACATGATTACTATGCCAAATTTAAGAGCGGACAGTCCGATCAGAGGTGTCAGAGATACTCCTGTCCCCTGCATACTCTCAGGGAGTATTATCACGAATTCGACAGCTGTAATAACGAATAAGATTAATGCAATAATTACATATTGTTTAAAGGTTGGGTGACGCCCTTCATGATGTTGGATTTCTGGTTGGCTATTCATGTCCTGCTCTCCTTACGCCAACAACGACATAAATGACGGTTCAGTCAACACACTAGCTACGGGTCCTGCATCAAACCCGCCCACCAGGTATAACAGCGTGAAAATAACGATCCACACGATATCAACAAAGTGCCAGTACAGACCGCATAGCTCCACATCCAACGCGTTATGTGGCCCTACCTTGCCTTTCAGTGCTAGAAAGAAAAGCACCAAAAGCCAAACAATTCCAAGGGATACGTGCGCACCATGAAATCCGGTTAACGTAAAAAACGTTGACCCGAATAAATTCGTCCACACAAACAGACCTTCTAGTCTGAACATATTGAATTCGTAAACTTGGAAGCCAATAAATATGGCCCCCATAAATGCTGTGGCAAATAACCACAACCGGATTCCCTTTTGATCATTCTTATTGGTAGCAGCCAACGCCTGGACCATCGCAAAGCTACTACATAGCAAAACAAACGTGCTTATGGTAGTAATTGGAATGTCGATGATATCAATGGGGTAAGGACCTACAAGACTCTGTCCCCTGTACACCATGTACGTGGCTATCAATGATCCAAAAAACAGACAGTCAGACCCGAGAAAAACCCACATCAGAAGCTTCCGGTGATTTATTCCGGTGCTAGTATATGTGTGATCTACATCAGAAGTAGGTAATTGTCCACCTACGTGAGCCAAAATATTTTCCTCCTAGTGATGCCCGCCATCAGAATGATCATCTCCATGATGATCTTCAGGAGCAGCAGGTTCAAAACTCCAACCCATTACGCCGATAAATATTAATATTCCGGATGGGATCGCCATTGGAAACTTTAGATACTGCCAAGGAACTTCGATTAGGAAACTTACAGCCAACAACAGGACACCGAACGCGGTAATTATCGGCCAATAGGAAGGGTTAGGCATGTGGATCGTTTCCGGATCTACAAATGGTTCAGGCCCTGTGATAGGATTCCCTTCTGCCTCTGCTTGACGCTTTACAATCCAATAATGATCTTGTCCCAACACCTGTGGTACCTGTGCAAAGTTATAAGAAGGTGGTGGAGAAGATATTGTCCACTCTAATCCAGGTGCATCCCATGGATCGTGCCCTGATTCCTTGCCATTCTTGAAGCTAATCACAATATTCGCAATGAACACTAATATTCCCACAAACATGACAAAGTAGCCTGCACTTGCCAAAAGGTTTAAAAAGTCCCAACCATACTCGGTTGAGTACGTATATATCCTTCGCGGCATGCCATTCATCCCGAGATAATGCATCGGGAAGAAAGTGATATTCATTCCAATAAACAGTAACCAGAAATTGATTTTACCCAGCGTTTCGTCAAGCAACTTTCCGGTGATTTTCGGGAACCAGTAGTATATCCCTGTGAAGATACCAAATATCGCCCCACCAAAGAGTACGTAATGAATGTGAGCAACGATATAGTAAGTGTCTTGTTGCTGAGCGTCTGATGGAGAAACAGCATGAGATACACCGCTAAGGCCACCAACTATAAACAGCGCTACAAAACCGATCGCATAGAGCATGCATGTATTTAATTTGATAGACCCACCCCACATGGTGCCTATCCAGTTAAAAATCTTAACTCCAGTAGGGACAGCGATTAACATCGTAGTTATAGTAAANACAGAGTTGGCGACAGGTCCTAGTCCCACAGTAAACATGTGATGACTCCAAACCGCCCAACCCATTATTCCTATCACTATTCCCGAGAACACAACTACTGGATATCCAAACAGCGGTTTTCTAGAGAAAGTCGGTATAACTTCAGAAACGATTCCCATCGCTGGCAATATCAGGATGTAGACTTCCGGATGTCCAAATATCCAGAAGAGGTGTTGCCACATTAANGGATCTCCACCACCGACTGTATTGAAAAAGTGAGTACCGAAAGAGCGATCCATTGTAAGTTCTATTAGACCTACAGTTATAACAGGGAATGCTAGAACCAGTAGAATTGACGTTACAAATGTCATCCATACGAAAAGTGGCATTCGCATCAGAGTCATACCCGGCGCTCTCAAGTTGATAATCGTTACCACAAAGTTAAACGCCGCTGCTAAAGAAGCAATGCCCAGCACTTGTAGCCCTAGTGCCCAGAAATCTATACCTTTACCCAAACTATAAGGCTCTTCTGTCATAGGGGCATACGAGAACCACCCTGCATCTGGTGCTTGCTGGAAAAGAAAACTGGAATGTATTAGCAAGGCNCCAAACAAGAATGTCCAGTAACTGAAGGCATTTAACCTGGGAAATGCAACGTCACGCGCACCAATGGCTAANGGAATAATGAAGTTGAAAAACGCNGCGCTTAGGGGCATGATGGCCATAAAAATCATGGCCGTGGCATGCATTGTGAACATTTGATTGTATACATCAGGACTGACAAGNCCACTTTCNGGAACCGCCAGCTGCATCCGTATAATACCGGCTTCAACTCCAGCTATTAAGAAAAACATGAATGCGGTTACGCCATACAGTATCCCAATGCGCTTATGATCAACCGTTGTGATCCANCTCCATATACCCGTGGCGTTAGCAGGTCTTTCCAACACTTCAGTTATCGTTGCCATTACCGCCTCTAATACCCTTTGCTTTACCTAAAATACCAAGCTCTATTTCAANCTTAACAGGTACTCAATAACATTCGAGACCTGTTTTTGATTTAGCTTCGTTTTCCCATCCTGGGTCTGATATACAGTCGCACGACCAGACATGTAGTTGCCCGACTTTACGCTTTCGGGGTCAGTTATCCATTTACGCAGATTCTCTCGATTAAGGTCGAGAATACCAGCTGCGAACGTATCTCTCGTAGCCAAATCAGTCAGATTTGGGCCAGGGGCTACTGGAGAATCAACACCAGCTAGAAATCCTTGCACCCTAGCGTCTACTGTCGAAGGAGAATCCGGTCCATTGGCCGTGTGACACACGACGCAACCGCCCTCTCCATTAAACACTAGCTGTCCTTGCGATGCCTGTGCTGATAACACCGGCTCTTTTCCAAATCCTGATACCCAGGCCAGATATTCATCTTCAGGTAGAGCNTGAACCCTAAATTTCATCAAAGCATGGGCTCGGCCGCACAACTCGGCACATTGGCCGTGAAATACACCGGTTTCGTCTGCCTGAAACCACAGATGGTTACTCCTAGTAGGCACCATATCAACTTTACCAGCCAACCTTGGTATCCAGAAACTGTGGATAACATCATCACTCAAAAGATTGACATGCACCGGTCTACCTACTGGGACTTTAAGTTCGTTCGCCGTACTAATAAAAGTACCACTTCCGTCTGCATCAGGATATTCGAATTCAAACCACCACTGGTGTCCAGTAGCAGTAACTTCTAGCACATTCGATCCGGCAGGTGGCTTGTCTAATTCAAATAGCGTTTGCACAGACCACACACCTAAGGCCAATATCAGTATTGTTGGGATAACAGTCCATGTTATTTCGAGTGCTGTATTGCCATGAACCTGTTTTGGAAGACCATCCCCAGGCTTTCTACGGAATTTGATCGCCGCGTATAATAACGCTCCTTCAACCAAGACAAACACTACAACCATCACCCAAAGTAGCACATTAAACAATAGGGCTTGTTTTTCCGCTACGGGGCCTGCCGTGCTCCATGTGGTCATATGCGAGTTGTAATCACATCCAACAGACAACAATCCTACAACCAATAGCACCAAAACAGAGATGTGGCTGATACGAATCTTANNCAAAGGAGTTTGCCCTTCAGTCTTTGTCTTATTTGAATTATTTCTAATTCTGGGGGGCGCAAAGCGCATTTTGAGGTTCTCCCTACAATCCACCGTCTATAACACCATTTTTACCAGTGACAGACGATAGCACAGTGTTAATAAATATGTCAACGGAATAGAATTCGTGGTTACGACTAGATTTTATTACGGTTTGCATCAATTAATCAACGTAATCTTTACAATTGCACTCCACTATCAACCATTATCGCGGCGAAGAGCAGAGCTAAATAAAGCAGGGAATACAAGTATACTTTCTTAGCCTGGCCATTCGTCTGATTCTTCGTCAGAGTCCACGCCATTTTAATAAACACCAACCCCAGCACTATTGCTGACACCAGATAAATCAGACCTACGGCCCTAGTTAGAGCAAACATAACTGTCAGTCCTACTAACACTAGAGTGTAATAAAAGATCTGCTGGATAGTATGACTAACAGTTGTGACAACAGGTAGCATTGGAACGCCCGCATCTGCGTAATCCTTTTTGATTAGCAACGCTAATGCCCAGAAATGAGGCGGAGTCCAAAAGAATATAATTGCAAACAAGTAAACAGCAGGCAGATCAAGGCTTCCAGTCACCGCAGCCCATCCTGCCATAGGAGGTATTGCCCCGGCAGCTCCCCCTATAATGATATTCTGTGGAGTCGATCGCTTTAGCCATTTGGTATAAACAAAAACATAAAATAATGTTGCCGTCAGAGTTAAAACACCGGCTAATAGATTTACCCAAATCAGGAATATCGCAAACGCCAAAACGTTAAGAGATATACCAAATGTTAAAGCTTTAGATGGAGATATGCGATGCCCGGCCACAGGTCTATTCCGAGTGCGCCCCATGATCTCATCGATATCTCTATCCATCTGATGATTTATAGCGTTCGCGCCACCGGCAGCTAATGCACCTGCAAGCAGAACAAATCCCATGAGTGTAAGGGACGGTACTCCTCCTGCTGCTAAAAACATTCCGCCAGCAGCTGTTATTAGGAGCATCAAAATGATTGTAGGTTTAGTTAGTGAAATAAAGTCCCTAACAAACCCGAATCTATCGGGCTGATTACCATCACCTTCACCATTTGTCGTATTAGATATTAGTTCTGAGTTAGTCATGAATCCAATCAAGCCTCAATCAATAACTTAGCTTTTTCTGCATATGCCATGAAAGCTAAACTGATAACAGCTGCCCACGTTAAAGTAGCCAATGCAACGTGACTGGCAAGTACTGAGACAGGGAATCCAGACCAAATAATACCTGCTCCAACTAATATCTGGATCATAAAAACACTGGTAGCAATCATAGACATTACTCTGATTCTTTTCGGTCTGTCTTTAGCCCTAATGCCCAAATGTAACGCATAAAGAATGAACAATCCCGCAACTGCTACAACTAACCTGTGTCCCATATGGATGGCCTCAGCAAATTCTTTCGGGAAAATTTGTCCTTGGCAGAATGGCCAAGTCAAGCAGGCGGCAGTAGAGCCAGTAGCGGTGACGATAGACCCAGAAACTATAACCCCATATACAGCTATCCCTGCGCACAATAACAATAACGGCAATCGGTCAAAGGGAGAGTTTGATCTATTCTCCACTGAGCGGCGAAGTGGTCCTACAAAAGCGACAACAGTAACCATAATGAGAGTGGCCAGTAATAACTGAGACACTGCAAGATGCAAAGCTACTATTTCTCCCGGTAATTCCCTGAGCACAGTAACCGCACCCAACAAAGCTTGAATAATCAACAAGAATATCGAGATAGTAGCAGGAACAACCAACCATAGCTGCTTCCTGAAGGATATCCAGATTAACGCTCCAGTCGCGATGATCAAAGGACCTACGATTACCGAAGCCACAAATCTGTGAAGGTATTCAATAATCGCGGTGGTTTCTAATGGAGGTAATACTTTGCCATAGCATAAAGGCCAATCCGGACAACCCAATCCAGAATCTGTCACTCTCACTACACTGCCCAATACTATCAGTAAGAATACACACACGACTGTTATAACAGAAACTACCTTGAGAATTTTAATGGATTTTTCTGAGTACTCAAGGTTTGCAGATGAAAAATTGCCAGTCATTATGCTATTGAATGAGTTCCTAAAAAAGATTGTGATATAATTCTCAATGTTATCATGGATGAAGCTATCCGGGTAGAATCCCTTAAGAAATATTATGGTAAATTTGCAGCCGTAGACGACATTTCCTTCAATGTCCAAAGCGGCGAAATTTTTGGAATCCTCGGACCCAACGGTGCAGGCAAAACAACAACCTTAGAAATCTTAGAAGGCCTCCACTCTCCTAATGACGGAAGTGTGACAGTCCTGAATTTAGATGTTCTCAAACATCCCAAAGAAATAAAATCTCGTATCGGAGTTCAGTTACAATCCTCCGCATACTACGACTATCTGAATCTACTAGAAATATTGACCCTCCTCGCAAGTTTTTACCCGCCAAATGTACGAGCAAATCCTACAGAGATTCTGCGGAAAGTGGACTTGGAAAATAAGAGCCGCCAACGGGTAAACACCTTATCAGGAGGAGAAAAACAAAGATTTACCATTGCTGCTAGCTTAATTAATAATCCTGAACTGTTAATTCTTGACGAACCGACTACTGGTCTGGACCCGAGGTCCAGACGAAACATATGGCAGCTAATAGAAGGGATAAACCAGAGCGGCATAACAGTGGTCTTAACAACTCACTACATGGATGAAGCTGAGGCTTTGTGCCGACGAATAGCTATAATGGACAATGGTCATCTAATAGCCGTGGACACACCGGCAAACTTGAGAGCCTCATTAGAATATCAGCATGCTGTAAAACTGACTGTGGAAACCCCTCTTACTGAAGCGCAGATCGTCAGCCTTAATAATCTCGACGCCGATATTGAAACTAAATCCGAGAACACTTACGCAATAAAATTGAAAGGCGGGACAGCTTCTTTAGATTTATTGCTTAAGAGCATCGTCGCAGATAACGTGAAATTCCAAAATCTTGAGATCACTCCTGTTACTCTAGAAGATGTATTTCTGGACTTAACAGGCAACGAACTCCAGGAAGCTCCGTGATCCAGCTAACTCTACACAACCTTAAGATTATGGCACGTAATCGCCATAGCACCTTTTGGGCTTTGTTTTTTCCATTACTATTAGTAGTGGTATTCGGGTTATTTCAGGTGGGAAATTTTGGAGGGGCAGACGTTAATGTTGTAAATAATTCAACAAACGAAGCATCGAAAGAATTCATTGCCCAAATATCGTCGAATAATTTTTTCGAAGTGAGTCAAGTAGATTCTATAGAAACTGCATTAACCCGACTCAATAACGGTGAGACTGAGTATGTGCTCACAATCCCATCTGAGTTCAATTACAACATGGATGGAACATTATCTCTGCAGTATACGGACCAAGACCCTCAGCAGAATGAGATCACGTTACTGATGTTATCTAATTTGCTCAACCAGTCTAATGCTGAATTCTCCAGCAGAAATTTGATACAAACAATCGAACTTAAAAAACCGGAAACCACCTACTTTGATACTGTCTTATTGGGTTTGGTTGGCCTAGGGATAATGACTAATTCCATCATATCTATAGCGGTAAAAATAAGTAATTACAGAAACCAATCTATTTTGAAACGTATGTTGGTCACCCCACTCCCTATATGGAAATTCTTTGCTTCTGAGATTGCTGCCCACCTAATACTAGCTATCATCCAGGCCATTATCATATTAGGACTTGGAATATTGTTGTTTGGAGCATCAATTAGGGGAAATCCTGCAAGTCTATTATTTATCATTTTAATGGGTAGCATTGTATTTCTTAACATCGGATTTATCATGTCCGCATGGACAAATAGTCCTTCAGCAGCATCTGGAATGGGGAACGCAATAGCACTGCCTATGATATTCTTTTCAGGAACATTCTTCTCTGTTACAACGCTCCCTTGGATAATGCCTGTCGTATCTCAAGTACTACCACTTACTCCAATGTTATCAGCTCTAAGAGATATCGGGCTTAACGGTTACCCAATATGGTCTGTATGGCAAGATATAGCAGCATTGGCAGCATGGATAGTAGTGACATCAATCATAGCTATAAAAGTATTCCGATTCAGCTAGAATAATACGAATGAATACATCATCGTCATTCAGATTATTGCTGCCAACTATGCTAACGTTACTAGTAACTGCATCATGCATTACCAATAATCTCGAGGATGCTAGTGAAACCATTCAAGAGGTCAGAGGCCAAGTTCTAGAAGTCACTCCTAGAAACGTATCACAATTTGAGACCTTAAAAATTCAAGCACAAGATGGTCAGATATACCAATTCAAGAGTGATACCTTCACAGGATTCACCCCTGCCCATATAAAGGAACACCAATTATTTGGACAAACCCTGTTAGTAAGATTCATATCTCGAGACGGCGTATTAGTAGCCATTACCTTGGAAGACTGACAGCCTTACGACAAAACTTCTTCCAGTGCTATTCTTATTTCATCCTCTGTAACAAATTGTTCGAACTTGGCTCGCACACGTCCATCAACATCAACAATAAATGTCCAAGGCTCTGTTATTAGGCCCCACTCCTCCATCGTATACACAGGTTCTAAGCTAATCACCCCTTCCTTGATTAGATGAGGGTCTTGAAATGCCTCAACATGGATGACATGGATATCTGGATAAGCGTTCTTGATGTTTTTTACAATATCTAGTTGCGGGCCGCACGTAGCGCTAACACAGAAAGCAGGTGTCGAGAAAACAATAACCGCTGCCTTGTCGTCACCGATTGCCTCGGCTATGGATACTTGATACAAATCCGGGTCTGGCTCCAGATCACTAGTAATGCGAGCCAGTTCACCGACATCTAATAAAGTAGGTGTAATGCTACTGGGAGCCATATCGCCGATACCCGGTGTTTTGGAAAACTCATTGACTGTCAATGCGGATCTAGCTTCTATCCGCGTTCCATCATCAGTCAGAGCACTGATCTCTATACCCCAAAGCCCAGGGTCTTTAACTGTAGCCGGTCCTTTTACATCAAAATAAAGTTCAGTAACAAATACCCCCTTACTACCGTCATACGGAGGCCACTGAACAAACTGGGCTGTAACTTCCTCTTTTATAATCCCATTTTGTTGTTCAGGGGGGAAATATACTGATTTCACGTTCACCGCATCAGCTTGGATTGGATTGCCTTCCATGCCCACCAGTCCGAAACTGACCCTGTTCGTGCCCACAGCAAGATCACTGGTAACCATTATAGCGCTGTATTTACCTGCCTCAATGCTCCCTGCAGTGGGCCCCGTACTAATGCAAGCCACTGCAAACAAGCAATAACTGAACGAGAAAGCAGCCACTAAAGCTATTCTCATAATAAAAAACTTTGATAGATTGCTAATAAATTATACCTCTCCCTGCTCCGCCATCCACCGCGATAGTTTGACCTGTTATTGCGCTCGCCTGATTGGAGACCAAAAATAATACCAGATTTGCTATGTCTTCGGGTTCTACCATTCTACCTATTGGTACATTGGCAACCGTTCTTGACATTATTTCTTCAGAACTTACCCCATCACGCTGAGCTCTTTCATCTATTAATTGCATTTGACGCTGAGTCCTCGTGCTGCCGGGATGAATGCAATTGACCAGAATCCCCTCTGATGACACATCATCTGACAAGCATTTCGTATAGGCTGACACTCCAGAATTTGTTATTCCAGAACCCGGGTTTGTCGCGCTAGAATTCCTGGCTCCCATACCAGCTATATTCACAATACGCCCCCCACCTTTTTTACGCATTGACGTTATTACCTCACGAGAACATCTAATGTACCCCATCACCTTCGTATTTATATGGTTCAATATGACCTCATCGGGTAATTCACTAGCTCTCGCAGTGGTCGAATTAACAGCATTATTCACTAGGATGTCTATATGGCCCAGCTCAGAAATAGTGGACCATACCAGCATAGTGATATCTTCAGTACTAGTCATATCAGCACGGATTGGAACCACAGTAGCACCTGTCTCTTCTTGAATCTCTCGAGCAGCGATCTTGAGCGCATCCATTCCTCGAGCACAAATAGCTATTTTTGCTCCTTCTTTAGCCAAAGCTAACGCTGTAGCTTTTCCTATTCCCATACTTCCGCCAGTAATTAGAGCAACTTTCCCGGTTATACCATTTTCCATATCCTGTACCCCTTTCAGATCAATTAGTAATCATCTAATACAAAAGCCAATCAAATTGGATAAACTTGCTTCGCCTTCTAATGCTCCGGTAGTAGCTAACAGACCACTCAGTTTATCTATCGGCCAATCGATGTCGCCGAATAAATTTTCTAATCGGCGAGTTTCAGTCGCAAAATCCCATTCTAGCTCCTCTCCCTGATATTCTCCTTGATATACATTTCCACCCGCCATCTCTATTGTGATACGGGGTGCAAAGGCCTTACGATCTTTATGTCCTATCACATTAACTTTTTTCAACAGTTCTAATACCGCATCTTCATTACCCAAAGACTCTTCTCCCGCTTCAATCCGCTGGCGTAGTGGAGGGTAACTTCCATTGATACAAGTATAAGCGGTGAAATAGTGAGTACTAGCCACTCCTGGCGCAGTACGACTCGGATTAGGGAATGCCGGTGACGGGTAGCTTGTCTCAAGCCAATTCATATCAACAGTAATCTTTTCTATATCTTGAACACTCAACTCATGAGCAGACCTAATCTCCGTCATAAGTTCAATGACAGGACAGTTATACCCGGCCGTAGGATATAACTTCGGAACTACATGCATTAATTCCCATCTCTCACCTAGTTCCTCTATTACGCTATCTAAAGAAACAATATTCGGACCATTAAACACATAAGAGAGCTCCCCTTTGTTATTTCCGACGAAAGCGTTGTAGAACCCGGCGTCTCCCTCAAGTGAAGTCTCCGAGCCTTTAACATTCTCCCTAGCTAGCAAAGCAGCCATTAGGCCGTTACGGGTAGCTTGGGGTTCATGAAACATCATTTCACGCCCACCTGATCTGGGACCTTCATTCGTCCCACCGGTAAATGTAGAGGCTAACGCCACAGCAGTAACCATTTGATCTTGGTTCAACCCAAGCAACTTTCCTGTAGCAACGGCAGATCCCAAAGTGCCGAATATTGGGCTAGACCGAAACCCTCGTGCTTGTACCGACGGTATAAAATCGCCGGCTAGGCGAGATTCGACTTCATAAGCAACCGCCATTGCAGACAAAACATCTTTTCCGCTACAGCTCCCCAATTCGGCTCCAGCCAAAACCGCAGGTATAATGCAAGGCCCCGGATGAATCAACATTCTATATGAGTCTGATTGGTTAGTAGCATGCATCAATTTACTATTGGCAAATGCCGCTCCGCTTCTTGTAGCTTTAGCGCCATCAACTAAAATAGTTGCGCCATCTTCTTTGCTTTCCTCAACTTTAGCTAACTCAACAGCCGCCTTCCCATGATTTGTGTCAGATCCGAAAATAGACACCATTAGAGAATGGAAAAGAGAGGTTTTCATCTTGTCGACGACCTCTGTTGGCAGATTATCGTAATCAGTAGATATGATAAATCTGGAAATGACTCGTGATAAGGACTCTGTCATGGTTTGTACCTCGTAATATATTACTTAATCAGGGGTACGATTTTAGATTCTCCCGAAAACACGGTCAATCTAAAGGATCTATTTTAATTTATTAGCAAATTCCAACCATATGCGTGCGCATGGCACAGGGAGTATATGTTGAACGAATCCCGAGACTCCAGGAAATACCATTTTTTGCCCATTAGGAAAGAGATCTGAGGCATCTCGGAAATCTCCCAATACCTCATCCCTTAACGCAGAAGGTGCTATGATAAGAGTAGGAGTCAAAATATCGTTCAATAATGGTCTTAAATCCCCAGAAGCTTGCCTTTGAAATCCACTTACCACATGCGCTGGAGTTGCGCACATTTGCTCAGCATACCAGCGTATATATTGCGGATCTACGATTTGCGGATCCAAGCGTCTTCCGATTGTACTCTCTACCCAAGCAGAAATGCCTTCTGACTCTATCAGATCAGCGCTTTCAGAATGGTGAGGGTCGTTAAAATTTGTAGGGGAAGTACAAGCAGCTAAGGACAAAAGTCGTTCCTGATGAAGTGTTGCGTACCGCATCGCAATCGTACCTCCAACAGTCTCTCCAATCAGATGAAATTTTTCTATGCCTAGTTTATCAACAAGTTCAGCCAAATCTGTAGCAAAATTGTCCAGTGTCCAAGGATATCCTGGTTCTGGAACTCCTGAATAACCCATCCCTCGCATGTCAAATCTGAGCACTTTATAGTGTCGCGCTACAATTGGAACCCATGCATACCACAATTTGTGGCTCTTCGCCATACCATGATGCATCACAACAGTTTCAGGATTTTTCCAAGGATCTGTATAATCGTCTACAGTGTAGTAAAGCTCAATACCATCATCTAATTTTACGCGCATTCTTCCTCTCACATTTTATCTAAGCGAATTGCATAACATCTTCCGCAAACCACTGAAGTTTCTCAAGGGCTTGATGCAAATCGTTACCCCTAATATCAAATATCAAATGCGTTACTCCCGACTCTGCATAAATCTTTATGTCTTCAAGGATCTCATCGACGTCACCAGAGAATCTTCTTCTGATGTTCGTGGATCCAGATTCTGAATCATAAAGAGGGGCCTTCATTGCAATGTCCAAGGTAGTCGGATCTCTATTGACCTGGTTTGCATAGTCATATAACTGAGATAGTTTATTAATTAGGTCATCTGGCTCCAAGGGATTAGCGGGTATAGCTCCTACTGGATGCCATCCATTACCGTAAATTGCTGTCCGCTTCAAAGCTGCCTTGCTATGACCTCCTACCCAAATAGGCGGGTGAGGCTTTTGTATAGGTTTCGGTAAAAATTTTATTCCTGAAACGTCACAGTATTTACCTTTAAAATCGGGGCTTTCATTAGACCATAATTCTATAAAAGCTTGTAGATATTCATTAGTTACCGCACCCCTCTCTCGAAAGGGCGGAGCACCGAGAGCCTCAAATTCTTCCTTCATCCAGCCGACTCCCACTCCTACCGTCAGCCTGCCCTCTGATAAAACATCGAGCGTAGACAAGATCTTGGCAGTAAGAAGAGCTGGACGATGCGGTACTATCATTACACTAGGCACTAGCCGAATCTGAGTAGTAATTCCAGCAAGATACGTTAATAGAGTTAGTTGCTCAAAATATTCTCCCGTGCCTCCACCGGGGAATCGTCCGTCAACAGTATAAGGATACGGGGATTCTATTTCGTCGGGAACTAAAATATGATCTCCGGCAACCATGCAGTGAAACCCAAGCTGATCCCCTTTTTGAGCTATCTCAGAGAGTGGTTGCGAACGAGCATTTGGGCCTTGATTAGGAAGGTAAAACCCGAATTTCATAGTCATTCTCCGAATATTTCATTTATCATATAGGTACACTTGTCACTGTAACAAACTTCGTCATTGCAGATTGGACTACGCTAAAACGTTGTAATGATAACTAGATGCTAATACATCATTTTGTTCGAATCTTGTAAATCTAAGTTGATCAATATCGACACTAGATATCTCGTCACCCATAACTAACTTCGACATTAGTTCCCCAATTGACGGAGCCAATTTGAATCCGTGACCACTAAATCCGACAGCACAATATAAACCTCGAATACCCGGGATTTCATCAAGAATAGGATGCCAATCAGGGGTAATCGTAAACAATCCTGACCAACCACCTCTGAAATACGACTGCTCCATATCGGGCATTCTGTGGATTAACCTACTTAAAACCGAAGGAATACTGTCTAGGTCTACACCCTGATTATAGGAATCAACTTGGGCTTCATCCTCGCCAAATCCAATCAACGTCATCGATGTACCTTCCGGTCTCAAAGAAAACGACTGAGCTATATCTCCAATTATCGGATGATCTGGTATTTTATCGACAGGACGTGCAATAGTGGCTATTTGATGCCGGACTGTGGATAAAGGCGCTTCCACTTTAGCATAATTCAAAATCTGTTTAGACCAAGGTCCACAACAAATGATTATGGTGCTTGTTTCTATAGTACCGTCAGGCGTCGTCACTGACTTAACCGCACCATTTAATATCTCTATTCCAATCACCGGACTACGTAGGTAAATATCAGCTCCCATATCACGGGCTCTATTCGCGTATGAAGTAGTGACTCGGTAGGAGTCCGCATACCCTGAATCCGGCTCCCAGGCTAACAATTCGTCTCGGGTAGCACAAACCATTGGTGCGATATCGCGAAGTTGATCTGAATCTATTTGACTAGTGTTGATACCTAGAGCCTGCTGCATCATCAGATTCTTTCTGAGCCCCTCCTCATCAGATTTATCAACTACGACGATGTATCCTGTATTAACAAAGCCAGATTCACCACCCACAATCTCAGAAAAGTTCTTGAATATATTGAGGCTGTCTCTCGCCATGGTAGATGTAATCACGTTGGAGTAATGAGTCCGACAGATAGTTTGGGATCTCCCTGTAGATCCCGAGCCCAATACGTCTTTTTCCAATAGAGTCACATTATTCATGTTTTGGGCACACAGATGATATAAAACACTACATCCAATGACACCGCCACCTACTACTACTGCATCTGCTGTCTTATTCATTAGATAATCCTTGCTCAGAGTCTAGTCACAGAAAATAACAAGGCCTTCGACTACCAATGTCGAAGGCCTTGTTATTTTCTGTGACTCAGTTAACTTTGGTTAAAATGCTTACTGCACTTTGACTCAAAGTTCTCCTTAGTTACGCATAGAGCTGAAGCAGTCACTGCAATATACTGGACGATCACCTCTAGGAAGGAACGGAACCATAGTATCCACTCCGCATTGCGCACAAACGGCAGGATGCATCTCCCTAGGTTGACCAAATCCCCCGCCTCGCTGTCCGCGCCGCTGCTGGCGGCACTCAGGGCAACGTCGAGGCTCATTCGTGAAACCTCTTGAGTTAAAGAATTCCTGTTCTCCTACCGTGAATATGAACGACGCCCCACAATCCGCACAGGTTAAAGTTTTGTCTGAAAGTGCCAAGTCAAGACCTCCGATGATATTGTCTAGCTCAGTTGAGGTCATCCTGCGCTAAGTCTGCCAATTCACATACTAACAACTGGAAATTACCCTGTACCAAGCCTGTTTACACCACGCATTATACAACATAGTTGCCTGATACCCAAGATGTAAAAAATATTGCGGATAATATGTAAGTTTTTGACGAATTTAGAATGCCGTAAAGATTAAAACAAACGTTATTCGCAATCCATGCGATATAATCCGAAGATTAGAATAACTGAAAACTCCTGGGAATGGAGCTCCCTAGAGTATGGTCCAGGCCGGATGTTCGACAATTGCCTCCTGTAGTATACCAATCAAAGTGCTTCTCACAGGTTGCGAAACGTAATATACCGGCATTAACAGCTCCGATTCGCAATTTATAATTCCCTCATTAATAGCTCGCGATGCTAATTCGGTTCCAGGGTATAATCTAGTCCCAATCCTTAGTGTGACATTGGAAGACCTGCCACTGCTAGCAGCAGTGGATAGAAAAGCTAGTTTATCACGAACTGTCTGATCTGTTTCTCCTATCTCTCCAAATCCTTGGGTAATAGAATACGGTAAATCATGTTTATGACACATTTCACACAACTTCTGGACATCCGCAAGATCAGCACCAAGTCTCATCTGCTCTTCTCCTGTGTCACCGGGCATCACATTTCCTTTAATTGCGCCACCGCGAATAAGGACCATTTGACATCCCGCCAGGTTTAGCAGTGATATGAGCTCATCATCATAAGACGATGGACTGATGTTCGTATTCCATGTGATATCCAGTCGCATATCACATATCGCACTACACAACTGCTTTGCATAATCTATAGGTCTGTTAAACTCTTGGTCGATAAAGAAAAATTCGCGCAAACCATATGCATTGTTAAGTCGACTGATCTCGTCTATTACTTCCTGAACAGGCCGGACAATCCTCCATTCTTCATCAGGAGTGGGACTAGATACTGTAGAAGAATACCACCCTAACTTGGTGATTATTCCGACACCAAATCCAGCAGCCTTATATAGCTCTAAATCTAAATCATCAAATTTAGGAGGCTTAGACAACGTTGAAGAGGCCTTCTGCTCAGCTACCTTCAGCCCTCCACCGTCTCTATATATAATCCCCGGCAATCCGCTCCACGATTTGCCGTCCTCCATCAAATCAGCCAAATCTGCAAAGCATTCAGCTGAGTCACCCACTAATCCGACATCTGGTTCCAAATAATTAAAACAATTTTCAGGAAGAATACTGAAAGCGGGGCCGCCACAGGTTACTAACGCGTTGCTGTGCTGTCGAATTGTTTGTATTACATTTTTAGTAGTAGCCAGAGCAGATTCTGGATGAGTAAAACTACCATTATCCAAGTTACGCAGTGAGGTACCGACTATGTCCGGCCTGTACTCTTTTACAGCTCGTTCTGTATCAGACAGCGGGTCATCGGAGAACATCAGATCAAGGATACGAACGGAATGGCGGTCAGCATTTATATAAGCCGCCACGTAAGCCAGACCAATCGGCAAAGGACGAACTTCGTCCTTTGTCATCCATCTATTGTGGCGATTCGTTGCAATCAGAAGTATTCGCATAATTAAAACCGTACATTCCAGCGAATTACTGTCAATGTGGCAAATATACCACATCTCGTCAAATACTATAGATATATTTCCCCTACAAGTACCCGCTAGCAAGTAGATATAGCCACCACACGATGGTAGGATACTAATTAAATATCCATTTTATTCTGCATGAGAGGTATATGGATCTAAAAACAGTACTCCACCAAGTACATACCGACTCTGGGGCACGCATGGTCCCCTTTGGCGGATGGGATATGCCCGTCCAATACGGCGGAATAATATCAGAAGTAGCAGCAGTCCGAAAACAAGCTGGATTGTTTGATGTATCTCACATGGGGAGACTTTATATTGAGGGCAAATCCGCCACTAATCTGTTGGATTTAGTACTTACTTCACCTGCTAGCACCCTCTCCATTGGAAAAGCTAGATATTGCATGATATGCGATGAATCTGCCGGAATAATCGATGACACCATCTTTTACAGACTTGCTGAAAACCGGTATCTGCTAATCCCTAACGCAGGAAATCGTGAACACGTAATAAACTGGCTACAATCCTGGATTGACAAGGATTTTGCTGGTGGATGCTTCATAGACGACCAAACGCTCAAGAGTAGCCTGATAGCAATTCAGGGCCCTAATAGCAGTGCCATTCTGGACCAAATATGTACTGTTGAAAACGGAACAACCCCCTCATCCATAAAGGGATTCAGTTGGGCCGACTGCATATTACTCAATCATAAAGTTATGCTAGGAAGAACGGGATATACTGGCGAGGATGGTTTTGAAATCGTGGTAGATTCCGACCATGCTGTAGATGTTTGGCATTCCCTCACAAATGCAGGTGCTACTCCATGCGGATTAGGGGCTAGAGACGTTCTTAGGTTAGAGGCTGCTCTTCCGTTACACGGCCATGAAATCAGCATCAACAAGACGCCAATTGAAGCTGGCTTATCAAGATTCGTCAGAAAGTCAGGAACATTCGTAGGATCAGAAGTAATCTACGATCAACTTGATAAAGGGACTGAAATGAGGTTAGTAGGACTAAAAGTCTCAGGTAGAAGTGCTCCAAGAGCAGAATATCCAATTTTGCGCCAAGGAGAACAGATTGGATATATCACTAGCGGGAGCTACTCTCCCACTCTTGACACAAGCATTGCAATGGGCTACGTTTTGGATCAGTACGCCCTAATATCTGAAGGTCTGAAAATTGATATTAGGGGCAAATTGATAGAAGCAGAATTAGTTCAACTCCCATTTTACTCACGCCCTAGGAGGCCATGACATTGAATCCATCGGATCGCCAATATACCAAAGAACATGAATGGCTGAAAATACAAGACGCGGATAGTAACTTGGCCATAGTAGGGATCACTGACTACGCTCAAGCACAACTGGGAGACGTCGTGTTCATAGATATGCCAGAGATTGGATCAACTGTCGTACATATGGATAAAATGGGAGAGATTGAATCAGTTAAAGCCGTATCGGATTTATTCTCCCCTGTCAGCGGGGAAGTAATCAAAACGAACAGTGAACTTCTGGATCGGCCGGAGTTGATTAATGAGGACCCATATAATGAAGGGTGGATATTGCAGGTGATTTTGAGCGACCCTGAAGAGCTCAACTCACTAATATCGGCAGAAGAGTATCAATCATTTACAGAACAAGCATAACTGTGTAAGCCATGCTATTATGAGTGATAGCTAGGTACTACCAAGGAGCCAAAAACTCGTGGCCAATCAGGGTCATTTTCAATCTCATTACATACCCAACACTCCCGAAGAACAGGAAGCGATGCTCGCTACCTTGAATCTGCAGTCTATTGACGAATTATTCCGGGATATACCGGACGAATTTAGAAACCCCTATTTACAGCTGCCCTCACCGATTTCAGAGATCGAAATCCAAAAAGAACTCTCTGATTTGGCAAACAAAAATCGCATTCTAAATAGCGGAGCTTCCTTCTTAGGAGCCGGTTCCTACAACCATTTCATCCCCTCGATTGTAAAATCACTAATAACGCGAGGGGAATTCCTAACCGCGTATACTCCATACCAACCGGAAGTAAGCCAAGGTACATTACAGGTAATCTACGAGTTTCAAAGTCTTATCGCTAATCTATATGATATGGAAGTAGCCAACGCGGGTATGTACGATGGTGCGACCAGCTTAGCCGAGGGCGTCCTCATGGCTTGCAGAGTTACTAAAAGGGATCACGTGATAATACTTGATAGCGTTTCCCCTTTGTACCAGCAAGTAATCCAAACTTATTGTCAGGCACAAGGAATTACCATAAATCTGAATTCTCCTGAAGGTCTATCTCCATCAGAAAACACTGCTTGCGTAGTATCCCAATACCCCAACTTTACTGGCGGCATTGAAGATATCGCAGGACAGTCCACAATAGCTCACGACTGTGGCGCACTGCTAGTAGTATCAACCAATCCTTTAGCGATGGGCATGCTAAAGAGCCCAGGAGAATACGGAGCAGATATAGTTACAGGGGAAGGCCAACCACTAGGCATACCAACAAGCTATGGAGGCCCATATCTGGGATTATTTGCCACCAAACAAGAATACATTAGGCAAATGCCGAGCCGTATAGTGGGAAGAACTGTCGACACCAACGGTAAGAATGGATACGTTTTAACACTACAAACAAGAGAACAGCACATCCGTAGGGAACGTGCCACTAGTAACATTTGCACTAACGAAGCACTATACGCATTAGCTTCCACAATATATTTATCCGCTATGGGTAAAAACGGGCTCCGCAAGATATCAGAACTCTGCTACCATAAAGCACACTACGCCGCAAATGAGATATCAAAACTACCTGGATATCGAATAGCAGCGCCGCATCCCTTTTTCCACGAATTCATCATAGAGTGCCCGATCCCAGTCGCAGATATCAACCGAATCCTACTGAGTCAAAATATCCTAGGTGGATTGGACTTAGGAAGACCCCCATTCTGCGAATCATCATCGGCAAACCTAGTCAATGGCATGTTAATGTGCGTGACCGAACTAAACACACGCCAAGACATTGATTCTCTAATAACTGCCTTAAGCGAGATAAAATAGCATGATTAAAGGTGGAAATCGTACGACAGACAAATTGCTGATGGACCGTAGCGTGCCGGGGAGAGCCGGGGTAGTAACCCCTGATCTTGACGTGCCTGAGCAGGCCAAACTCAGCCCTGATTTGCTTCGATCCAATCTACAATTGCCGGAGATATCTGAACCGGAAGTAGTCCAATACTTTACGAATCTAAGTCAACTGAATTTTTCTATTGACACCCAGTTCTATCCGTTGGGTAGCTGCACAATGAAGTACAACCCAAAAGTAAACGATGAGATGGCATTTTTGCCAGGATTCGCGAATATTCACCCATTGCAACCTGCCGAGACAGCTCAAGGAGCTTTGGAACTTCTATACAAACTACAGGAATTTCTAGCCGAAGTGACAGGTATGCACGGAGTCAGTTTGGCAACTCTAGCCGGAGCACACGGTGAACTGGCTGGTGTTTTAATGATTAGAGCATATCACCACTCTCGAAATGATTTTAGCCGGACCAAAATCGCCATACCAGACAGTGCGCATGGAACCAATCCAGCCTCTGCCGCAATGGCGGGATTTGATGTAGTGACATTACCATCCGATTCGAACGGGAATATTGATTTAGATCAATTACGTAATCTGGCAGGGTCTGACCTAGCAGGCGCAATGATCACGTTGCCGAGCACCCTCGGTATATTCGATGAAAACATTGTAGAAGTCTGTAAGATAGTTCATGAAGCAGGAGGAATGGTATACGGTGATGGAGCGAACATGAATGCCCTGCTGGGCAGAGCCAAACTCGGAGAACTCGGCTTCGATGTTGCACACCTTAACCTACATAAGACCTTTAGTACACCACACGGTGGCGGAGGACCTGGTGCAGGGCCAGTCTGCTGCGTAGAATCCTTAACACCCTTCCTTGCTTCTCCTTTAGTTACTAAATCTGGAGACTGCTTCACACTTTTCACTCCTGAGGAGAGCATTGGAAAAATAAGCGGGTTCCACGGCAATTTCGGTGTTCTCGTCAGAGCATATACCTACATAAGAACCCTCGGCGCTGAAGGATTAAAATCCATAAGTGGAAACGCTGTTCTAAATGCAAACTACATTATGGAATCTTTGAAGGATAAATACTTTCTGCCTTATGATAGGCAATGTATGCACGAAGTTGTATTTTCAGCAGATTGGCAAAAGGAGCGAGGGGTCAGTGGATTAGAAGTAGCGAAAAGACTACTAGACTATGGTTATCACGCTCCCACAATGTATTTCCCTTTAATCGTCCACGAAGCATTGATGATAGAACCAACCGAGTCTGAAACGAAAGAAACTTTAGATGCATTTATCCAAGCGCTTGTTCAAATAGACCAAGAATCACACGACCAACCTGAGACAGTTCGCCATGCGCCACACACAACCCCTGTTTCACGTTTAGACGAGGCTCAAGCCGCGAGAAGGCCTGATTTGAAATGGCAACCCCAGTAGTAAACTTAGTTGCTAGCAACTAAAACACCGTGCTTTAGTCGCTTAAGGACTCAAGCCTAACGTGACACCTCAAAGACACAGTAAACACATCTTAATATTATTAATATTGAGCCTAGTAGCACTATCATGGATATCTTTATGGATCTGGAATGAGTCCCCCGCAAAAGGTTTCTTGGATCACAACGCTAGTGCTTCATTAAATCAAATAAACCTGATTTCCGGACTACTATTCATACTCGGTTGGACCCTTATGGTATTCGCCATGATGTTGCCTACAACCATCCCTCTGATACTGTCCTTCCACAATTTAATAAATAACCAGACAAATCACAAAACACTAGTCAGCAGCCTAATAGTTGGATATGTTGGAATATGGTCAATATTAGGGTTAGCAGTTCATATAACCCACGTGGGTATACACACTATTGCCCGTCAATACTTGATAAGCGACAGAACGACATTAATACTAGTTGCCATTGTCCTGGCACTATCTGGTCTATATCAATTCACCAACCTAAAATACAGATGCCTTATAAAATGTAGATCACCCTTTAGCTTTATTCTGGCTCGATGGCATAGCAACTCTTCAATTCGGCAAGCTCTATTATTGGGGTATAAACATGGGGTTTATTGCATCGGCTGCTGTTGGACACTCATGATGATAATGTTCTTAACCGGATCAACTAATCTAGTATTGATGATGCTCATCGGAGGTGTAATGGCCATAGAGAAAAACTCTCGATGGGGATTACGCATAAAAAAACCTCTGGGGTACCTGTTGATCTCGTCTGCAGCAGTATTAGTAGTATGGCCACTAGTCATTCGAAACCAGTAACCATACCAAACACGTTTTACCCATTTCCTTGACGTTCTGCTTCAATTACCTGTTTTAATACTTCCGGATCTACTCTCACTTCTACCCCTGCTCGCTCTTCCTGGAGAAGCATAGAAACCCTGGAGTCTCGTCCATCCCAACCCCTGTTCATTGCTTCGGTCATTTCAGCGAGCGTAATATTCGCTAGTTTCATAGGAACATCAAATTCTCTGCCAACACCAACTGCTAAATCCACGTCTTTACGGGCCAACCTAAGGGCAAAATCTGGCGGATCAAAATGCCCAGGTAAGAGATGCTCTGCTAAGCCCTCAAACGTGCCTCTACGACCCTGCGCTCCCCTACGTACGGCCTGCCAAAGAGCCAAGGGCTCAACACCCGCCTTTACCCCCATAGTAAATACTTCCGCCAACGCCGTTTGGATAATATACCCAGAACAATTATGCACTAGTTTAGCTACCGCACCACAACCAATTGGGCCCACGTAGTACGCTTTATCACCGATTGAATCCAATACAGGCTTATATTTGTCAAATAAATCTTTATCCCCTCCGACCCATATCGCTAAATTCCTGGACTTAGCACCTCGGGGACCTCCGCTGACAGGCGCATCTAATACACTAACACCCCTAGTTGCCATTACCTCGTGAATATGCCTTATTACCGTCGGAGAATTTGTGCTTAGGTCGAAATACGTTTTTCCTTCTGACAGGCCTTCTAACAGGCCTGATTCACCCAACGCCACTGCTTCGATTTCAACTGGACCAGGAAGAGATGTAAAAACAACATCACTCGACTCTGCGACTTCCCTAGGAGTATCAGCCCAGACAGCTCCTGCTTCCAGATGAGGTGTAGCGGATTCTCTCCTTATATCGTGGACAACCATTTCATTCCCGCCTTGAAGACAGTTAAAAGCCATATTCGCTCCCATTGTCCCAAGTCCCACAAATCCAACTTTTGCCATAGTAGCCTCCAATGTACAAATTTCTCTGGACCCACATTCATCAATATAAAACCAGACGTAGCTTACAGGATCCCAATATCTTGTCAACACAACAACAATTGTGCATACTTCAAACTAGAAGTATTTGTATCGCATCAGGAGGATTAATGACAGAGCTGCATGAAAGACTATGGGATTTTGATCAAATTCAGCCAGGACAATCAGGCACTCAAACAGTGGTACAACTGACTGCCGAACACATTNCTAGATACGCTTGGACTGCACAAAACAAAGACTCTAGGTATGTTACATCCGGAGTAGATTCTGAATTTGAAGGTAAAATGGTGGCTATGCCAACTATGCTGCTCACTTACGCACCCNTTCTAAGAGATAATATTGCAGACAATAATGGCTTTGTCGCAGTGGAAGAAAGTAAAACAGCTCGAAGACAAACTCCCTTTGCCAAATGCGAAGCCAGATGGTTTAAACCTGTATTTGAGGGAGATACTCTGACTGGCACCAGACGTGTTTTAGAAAAATTTGAGAAAAGAGGTAACAAATTCGTAACTTTCCGCGTAGAAGCAAATAATCAATCTAATGAAAAGGTCGCTCATTTTGATTACACTTGTATATTTTCTTACGCAAAAGGACAAAGAGATGTTCCCGTAGAGGCAGGAACAGCAATACCTGAAATTATTGACGATAACACCNTNAAAGAGACCGTCAATATTGCAGATTTTGTTAGTTTTTCCTCTTCTAACGTAGGGGACGTTCTAAAACCCCTCACAATATCTGAAAGCGCCGAGATCATGATACGCAAGAATGATTTCACACTCGCCGGAAAATATAAGCCCAGTAACATTCACACAGACGAAGATTTCGCAAATAAAAACATTTTTGCGGGAGTCGTCAATTCNGGTCCAGCAACAATGTCTTATGTGGACCAAATGCTAGAAAGAAATTTCCCGCTTAGCGCTTTCTACAATGGAGGGAGTCTACTAATGCGAGCAATTACACCATTCAGGTCTGGCGATACCGTTACTTTCGAAGGGGAAATNACTAGTAAAAACGACAATTCATCCGAGAAAAGTATCGACGTAAGAGTCAAGGGTACAAACCAGAGAGGCGATTTAGTTTCACTGTCTGACGCCACCATGGTCTTCGAAAAATAGACAATGCCCACACAATAATTATTCAACCACGATAATAGACGTTAGGATCATTCCTCAGAGGAAATGCCCTGTCNAACCGTCTCATCTGATCCTCACTGAGATACCAGCCTACTGCATCGCAGTTCTCTTCAGTGTGCCTGACGGTGTTGGCTTTAGGAATAGCAACAACATTAGGGTGCACAGTACACCAATTCAAAGCGACCTGGGCAGGGGTCTTACCAACTTCAGACGATATTGTACTAAGAACCCCTCCAGGACTGAGATCATTCTTCCCCACTAACTTTCTGACCCCTCCCATTATGTTGGCTGATTTACTGAGGGACCCACTCGCCAATGGTGTATACGCTAAAATTGTTATATGGTTTTCCAGACAATAATATAATAAATCTCGTTCAATCTCTCTTTTATTCAAGTTATAAAGCACTTGATTTGAAACTATTGGGTATTTCGACATCATCCCTCTTGCTTCTTCCAACTCCCTAACCCCAAAATTACTAACTCCAATATGCTTTACGACTCCAACATCTACAAGTTCTTCCATAGCGCGCATAGTTTCACCTATTGGGACACTAGAGTTGGGCCAGTGAACTTGATATAAATCTATACTGTCTATTCCTAACTGCCTAAGNCTACCCTCAGCAGCCCGCATAATCTCGTCATACTTAANATGACTTCCTGAGACTTTNGTAGCAACAAATACCTGATTCCTCATCCCTGAAATGGCGTCACCAACAGCATCTTCAGTCTTATACATTTCAGCAGTGTCAATTAAATTTGCCCCTAGGTCTATCCCACGTCGAAGGGGCATAATACCCCCTGTGTATTTCCACGTTCCTAGTCCTATGGTAGGTATCATTACGTCAGTTCGGCCTAATTTTTTATATTCCATGGCACCCCACTATTATTATGAGCTCTAATATCAGGAGTAAATCGAACATTAATCAAAGCCATTTTACGAAGAAGTGTACGCCAATCCCACCAACAATGTATAGTACGGGCTATATCCTGTTAATTCCCAAGGAGTTATTAGTCAGATGGAAAACATGAATGAAGAACAACTTCTTGAACTTGCAAGAAAATTCAGCTTTCAAAGCCGCATGGACAAAAATACTATAACTGGTCCCATTTTTGTAAGAGGAAGAGGTTCCACTGTCGAAGACATTAACGGCAAGCAGTATTTAGATTTCAATTCTGGTCAAATGTGCGGAGCGCTCGGACATAATCATCCAAAGATAATTCAAGCAATACAAGAAAGCTGTGAAACTCTTATACACAGCCATATGAGCATGTTCAATGACAGGGAGATCATATTAGCCAGTAGACTCGCTGATATCGCACCTCCAGGACTCAATAAAAGCATGTTTCTCACTTCAGGAAGTGACTCTAATGAAGCTGCCATGCTAATTGCTAAGCGTTATACAGGCGGATATGAAGTAGCTAGTCCGATCGTTAGCTTTCATGGACTAAGCGATGCTACTAGAGCAGTAACATTTAGCGGATGGCATGAGAGCTACGGACCATATGCTCCTGGAAACTATCCTATTCTAGCTCCATATGAATACCGATGTTCTTTTTGCCAGGATAAAGGTGGCTGTGATTACACCTGTTTGAACACCAGCTTTGACTTATTGGACGCCCAAGCTGACAGGCCGATGGCAGGAATAATCACGGAACCGTTATTCAGCGCTGGAGGCGTGATTGATCCACCAGACGGATGGTTAAAGGAACTCCAATCTAAATGTCACGACAGAGGAATGCTCTTAATATTAGATGAGGCTCAGACTGGTTTAGCTAAACTGGGAGATATGTGGGGGGCAGAACATCACGGAGTTATACCTGATATTTTTACCATCTCCAAGCATTTCGGTGGAGGCATAGCAATCAGCGCGGTAATCACTACCGAAGATATTGAATCGAGAGTCTCCGAGGGCGGCTTCGTCTTGGGACATTCGCATTCTAATGATCCCCTTCCTTGTAACGCTGCTATAGCAAGTATCGATATCATTCTTGAGCAAGGTCTTGTCGATGTTGCAAAACGGATCGGCTCATATTGGCGTAACCATTTAGAAACTCTCAGGAGCAGGTACGAAATAATAGGGGATATTAGGGGCAGAGGATTACTCCAGGGCATCGAGTTGGTTAAAGATCGTAATAGCAAAGAACCGAACCATGATTCAGGCAGGGAGATAGCCAGGATGTGCCTTGAAAATGGCTTAATATTCAGTTCGAGACGGGGTGGATCAGTATTCCGATTCGTACCACCTTTCACAACTACAGAGGATCAACTGGACAGAGCGGCGGAAATTTTAGATCAGGCCTTTGCGACTGTAGGGTAAATGGACTCTCTGAAGATCCTAATGCGGTTTTGAAATGAATAAAGTAGGGACTAAAGCTATTACCAAACATATTGCCGCAAACTGAAAGAACGAATGAAATATATCCAGGCCAACAACTTTCACTTGCCCACTGTAATCAGATAATAGTCTTCCAAATTCCTGAACGGATTGCCCAACTTCTGGTGTCGGAAAAGTTATCTCAGAGGTTGCCATCTCAAAGCTGCCGACACCCCAAGCTGACAAAGCTGATAGGCCCAAGGTCATTCCAATCATTCTCATAACAACTACCCATGACGCAGTAGTCGCCCAGTAGTTATTTTGCACCGTGCTCAAAACAGCCGTTAAAATCGGAGCGATCACGATACCATAGCCAAATCCTGAAATTACCAAATGCGTCGTTAATACAATATTTGTTACTTCTAAATTCCAAGTCGACATCAAAAACAAACCCAATGAGCCAATTAATAAGCCTGCCAACATAATCAGTCTAGTTTGTATCCACAATAATAAAACCCCTCCCACAATCGCACCGATAGGAATGCATATAGTCATCCTTAACAACCACAATGCTCCAATTGTAGGGTCTCGTCCCATCACCGTATTCGCCATCAATGGAACAGTGACCATAGCCAGGATAAGACTACCGCCGACTAATACTTGAACAGTATTGGCAGTCACAAATGTTATCGAACGGAAACAAAATGAAGGAACTAAGGGATGATCCGATGATCTCTGCTGGACAACCAAAATAATAATGGCTACCACAGCCGTTGATATCAAAAACAAACCGATTAGATCAAATCCAATAAAAAGTTCCTTTTGTGACAAACCCAGAGTTAGTAAGGTCAGTACAGTTACTGCCAATATCCCACCAAGATAATCTACCTGCCCACTCCCACCCTCGAATTTGGGTAGAAATAGTGAAAGTCCCAATAAAATAACAGCTTGAGGAACATTGAGCCAGAAAATCCATCGCCAATCAGAGATTTCTAAAATAGCTGCACCATACACGGGCCCAAGCATAGACCCCGCCTCCGCAGCACCTCCGACTATCCCTAATGACAACCCACGAAGACGGGCGGGTAAAGCAAGTGTAGCGATAGCCATACCAACCGGTATTGTCGCTCCTCCACCCACAGCCTGAATGACCCTAGCACTTACAATCCACCCTAACGTGACCGAAAGCGCTACCAATATGCTACCAATAGCAAAAACTATCAGGGCAACTCGGTATACACGAACATGTCCATAAACATCCGACATCCTGCCTACTAAAGGCATTACGACGGTATAACCTAATAAGTAGGATATGATGATCCACGATGCTCTATCGATTTGATTTACTGAAACGCCAAGATCTCGCATCATCAAAGGCAAAGCTGTAACTACGACTGTCTGATCTAGTGCAGTAATGAAAGACCCTAGTGCCACAAAAATCATGACACCAACACCAGAAAGGTGCCTGGATCCGCGTAACAACATACTAGTTTGTTATATTTGGCTCTGACATAGGTAAAGGCATATCAAGGCCGTCCAATGTAAGTGTTCGAACCATGTCTACGTCATCAGATTCGAGAATTTTACCTGTGAGAATAATTCGCGCCAGCATATTATCATCTTTCTTCAGAATAATAGCTGTCGCCACATCGTCGTCCGGTAATACAAAGGATAAAAAGTCAGCTATAACGCTCGAGCGCATGGTCCCTTTTATAGTAACGAATTCGCCCTCTGAATCCACACTACCTAACAGCTCCACATTTTCTAGAGAAACCAATATAGAAGATAGTGCTTCTCGAAAATATAAAACATTTATGGGTAGGGAATCCGACGGGATTTCTTGCCAATGCCCAGAGAAGAAATCAGTCATATATACACTACCATCAGTCATTACAACCCTAGTCTCCAATAACATACTCGCCAATTGAGCAGAAACTATAAATTCACTTTTATCGGGAAATTCTAGATACCCTTCAATACCTGACAACATCACTCCAGGAAAGAGTTCTGTGCCATCTCCAGAATGAGACAAGGAAAATTTGAAATATTCAAGATTTAGCAGTGCTCTATGAGCCTGCTCTAGCATGTCCTCCGGACTTAACTCAGAAGTTTTCTCAACAGAACTCTGGGAACACGATATTGAAAATAAGGCAACCAAAGTTGACAGCAGAACCACGCGAACCATTGTCAATTCCATGACCAGCTAGCAAATGACCCTTCCGCTATATTCACTGGATCATTTACACCTTCAACATCTAAAACGTATATACGTGCACCTGCAGGCGTGTGCCCATTACGTTGTTCAAACGGAATAGTTTTGGTTCCAGACACAACTAATTTGGTGCCGTCTGGAGACCAGGGAGAATTTGAATAAGCATATTGATCAAAAAAGCTAAGAACAGTAAGTTGGTCTCTGGATGGCTGAAACCGGAAAATGCTTTTACTGCGTGAACCACTAACGTCTGTAACTTTCCATTCAAAGCCCTGATTTTCCAGATCTAAGCCTACCCAAGCAATACGACGCCCATCTGGAGACCAAAAATATGCTATGAACGGTTCTTCAATTAGAATATTTTCCAAGCTCCCATCATCTGAGACGATACGCAAGCGGTTGAAAACAGAACGGTCATCATCTTGATCTGCAATAGCTAGATGATTAGAACTAGGGGACCACATAAAAGCTGATAAACGCCCCAAGTCCCCAACGTTGACCTCCGTAAAATCACCAGATAGGGCAATTTTCAAAGAGACACCCTGATCAGTTTCGGATAGGTACGCCATCTTTGATCCATCTTTAGAGAAAGCTGGCGCTCTGAATCCAGAAGCCTTGGCTAGGTCTTTTCCGGATATGCCGGAGTCCAGATTTTCGAACAGCTTTATACTAGACCCTTTATGTACTATCATGGATAGCCCGTCGCCACCCCAACTATAATAAAGGGGAGCGCCCGTATCTATCGCGTTAATATCTCCATTATCTGTGTCTACTATGAATAAACTTAACCCAAGTCTAGTAGTCGCCAGAAACGATAGGTGCCTGCTATCTGGACCCCAATACAAATAGTGCGGAGAATTCTCCGCAACCATACCGACTATGTTTACATCGTCAATATTTCTAGATCTTCCTGAGGTCACATCGATTATGACAATAGATATAGTGGGCTCCTGAGAATTGCCCAAACCTATCCGGCTGACAGCCAACTTACGCCCATCAGGGGACCACGTAGGCCAAGAATGGAAAGTCTCGAGATTTAGGCTTTGAGCCATAACCAACCTAGACGATCCTGTATCTACATAGCTCGAACCCAACAGTTGCTGCCGATCTGTACCGTCTCCACTGATGGTATAAACAGTGCCAAGAGAATCAACATATGCTATACGATTTACCATCACGCCACCACTTGATGCATCTCTCCAATTTGTATCCCGTCCCATATGACAACTCACTAGCACTAACAAACTCAGTAGAGCAA
>PBPE01000013.1 GCA_002724585.1 Dehalococcoidia bacterium
AGCCATACACATACCAGTTCTCCATACTATTAGTAAGTCCGTGTTGTAATACCAGATCGGGTCCAGCACCTTCCGTATGATAATGTATTCTTACGTCCGAATTATTTACGTAGGGCATACATCCTCCAAAAAAATTCCGAGTGTTTATTAGCAAATAGATTTTCTACAACCCCAAAATTACTAAATCTAACCATGTAGTTTCCGACGTATTTTATCCAAGACAGACCTATCATTCTTATTAAGAATCGGATACCCGTCTGTCTTTTGACGAATCCCTCCATCAAAATTGGGTTCTCTTTTCTCTCGGAACGCTTGTCTCCCTTCATCTCCATCTGTTGTCAATTGAGTTAGCAAACTATTTATAAGTGTCTGAACACGCCAAGCTTCGGTGATAGGTATGTCTTGGAATCTTATTGCAAACTCCTTCATCATACGAACAGCTACAGGTGGCATCTTGACGATTTGCGTTGCTATTTCATCTGCCCTTTCCATCAACTTACTGTGATCGACAACCTCATTAATTAGATTGATTCTAAGAGCCTCCTGCGCATCAAATGGCTCATCCGTCAATAATATACGCATCGCATCTGCGTGAGATATTTGCCTTGTCAGATACGTCGCACCAGGTCCTCCTCCTACCCATCCTTGGCTGAGAAGAGCAAATTTAAACCTAGCATGATCAGCGCACGCTATCCTGATATCAGTAGAGGTCAACATCAGGTAAAAACCAGCGCCGGCAGCCCATCCATTGATAGCACCTATGACCGGCTTCCATATCTGAGGGTAATGATCTCCTAATCGTCCATCAGCTCCAATTCTCGCACCATTAACAGTTCCTGATAAAGGCCAAAAAACATTTTCTGTTCTGATACGTTCAACATCTTCTTCTGATACACCTGGCGGAGGTGCAAGGTTGTGCCCAGCGCAAAAATGCCTATCACCATCACCTGTTAAGATTGCAGCCCTGATATCCCAGTCTTCCCAGATATCCTTCCACGCTTCACTTATGTCATCGGAAGTCTGCCTATCTAGAATATTCCCTTTATCAATATTACTAATAGTGACATAAGCAATTTGGTTTCTTTTCTCGTATTTAATAGCCATTTATACCCTCCGGTATCTAGGTTGGAAAAAGTCCGATGATTCAGTATAGAGACGAGCCACTAATGAGTAATCACTATCATAAAACAGGAATCACTCATAGGTTATCTTTCAACAGCGCCATTAAGGCAGATATCACCTCATCAGGACGCTGAATTGGAAAATCGTGTCCTGCGCCAGGAACAATTTTTCGGTACTTCAAGTTTGAAAATTTAGACTTATCCTCTGTCGAATCCTCAGACGGTCTCCCGAAACCACTATCTTCACCTCTAAGAACTATAGTTGGAACATCCACTGGAGGAAAAGTAGCCAACCTTGCCTCAACTTCAATAAACTTTGCTTCCCCCAAGGCATTCATATGTCTGTGACGATAAGAATGCAATGTAATCTCCACAAAGTCCGGATTATCAAACGATTCAGCGGACTTCTCGAAGTCCGCATCTGAATATTGCCACTTAGGGGACCAAGTATCCCATAAATATCTCACGATATCTCTCCGGTTCTGCTCCAGTCCCGCACGTCCTTGATCAGTATTAAAATACCACTGGTACCACCGATGAGCCTCACTGTACGCAGGCGCAGGCGTCCCTTTACTTAGGGTATTCTGCACCGGATATCCACCAATAGCTACAAGCCCTTTCACTCTTTCAGGATGCAAGATAGAGGCAATACAAGCGGCCCGATTGCCCCAGTCAAATCCCGCTAAAGCAAATTCATGAGCATTCAAAGCGTCCGCTAAGTCGATAACATCCTGGGCTATTGCCGCTTGCTCCGCCATGCGAAAATGATCTTCGGATAAAAACCGTGTAGACCCATATCCCCTCAAATACGGCACAACTACTCTGTATCCAGCGCTAGCTAGTTCAGGAGCTACTTTGTCCCAGGACCTGATGTCGTATGGAAATCCATGCAGAAGGATGACTAAAAACGCTTCGCTATCTCCGTGCTCTTCATAACCAATTCTTAACACCGGTGTTTCAATAAATTTTACCTCTGGCATAACATAGCACCTTTCTGACATTGATTTCTTCAATCGTAATAGATTTATTACTCAAAATCTCGTGTGATTTACTTAGCAAACGTAGACTTTGCCTACAGTTTATCCAGGAACTGCAATATCAGACCACTTACTACTTCCGCATTTAAAAATGGCATCATATGGCGTTGCCCAGACAATACGTGTAAGGTTGCGTCCGGTATAGCCAATGCCATTTTCTCAGCCATTAGAGGAGTTGATCCTAAATCATCTGAGCCAGTTAGTATTAAGGTAGGGCAAGCTATCGCACCAAGTTTACCTGTGATTTCCTTATCTCCATAGGCAAACACTGGATACGCTTTGTGTTTGGAAGCAAATGAACCACTACGCATCCACGCCAATATCTCGTCAATCTTGTCGGGAGTAGTTTCACGATCTAGATCCGTGAACCATCTCTGGTTGGCCGACTGGACCATACTTTCTATCCCGCCTGAAGTCATATCCGCATATCTTTCTGTAACTACTGAAACCTCAGATGCTGATCTGTCATATACTGTATTCATAAGCATCAGTCCGGACAGATCAGATTGGTGACCAATTGCATATGCTTGGGCTACCAGACCACCCATAGAGAATCCTCCCAATACAGGTTTATCTGATCCAAAATATTGAATTACATCATGAATTTGATCGGCGAAATCACGTAAAGTGCGCTCTCCTGCAGGGTCTGGGGCATCTCCATGTCCTAACATGTCCATGCAACATACAGTGTAATAACGAGAAAGGATACGCACTTGAGGAAGCCACATTCGGCGATCCATGAATACCCCATGTACTAAGACAACTGGTCTTCCATATCCAGTGATTGATACAGTATTCCCCTTTATATTCACCAATTTCTGTACCATCGTTAACCTCTAGCCACCTTCTTTCAATATCGGAAATCCATCTTTATCAAGTGGAAATCCCATATACTGATACCAAGGCCTCAACTCTTTCATTTCTACCACTGGTATATCATTAGAAGAGTCCCGAACCTGTTTACGTGGCATTACCACTTCGGACAGGCGATCTAATTCTGCTTGTTTGGAAGCAATGTTCTTGATAGCCCGCTCCTTAAATTCCGGCATCACTTCCTTCGCAAATAATTCTAGAGAGGCACAAATCTCTTCNTGGCTTATCGTTCCTGCCTCAACTGAAAACACTATATTATCCAAACCGGCTTCTTCGTATNCNCTGAGAGTTTCTCGAATTTTNTTGGGAGTTCCTATAGTCCCAGTATCCCATTCGTATTCGTATCCACCACGTGTATAGTTATCCCATAAGCTAGTTATCCCCGGCGTGTGCTTACCGTAGCCAAAATAATGAACAAAACCATACCACCAGAAGTTTACCTTTTCTTGTAGTTTCGCCACTTCAGAGTCAGTGGGTCTACATATGAGTCGACTCAGTACGCTAAGGTTCGGATTGATCGAGTATCCTATCGGAACAGCTTCACGCTCGAACGTATCATGATAGGCCTCTGCCCACTGCCGAGTCGTATCTGNGTCGGCAAACCCGAAAGATAGCGCACCAAGCCCGTTTCTAGCAGCCTTAAGAATATTCTCTCTGTAGGAGCACGCTTGCCAAAGTGGCGGATGAGGTTTCTGAAAAGGCTTTGGGATGACATTTCTTGGTGGAAATTTAAAATATTTCCCATCGCAACCCATGTAAGGCTCTTCGACGAACATTCTCACAACTTCCTTAAGGGCAGCTTCTGTCATGTCCTGCCTTTCATTCCAAGGTATATCCCAAGCGATCGTGTTGACTCGATCACTTGAAGAACCTATACCAAAATCAACCCTTCCTCCTGACAAAAGGTCTACTGTAGATACTTTCTCAGCTGATCTTACTGGATGGCTGATAGCCGGGGGCAACAACATAACACCAAATCCGAGACGAATCTGCTCAGTACGCTGACTCGCAGCCGCTAAGAAAACCTCAGGGGAACCCAGATGGCAGTATTCTTCCATGAAATGGTGTTCTTCCACCCAGACATAATCGAATCCCAAACGATCAACTAATTCANCGATGTCCAGCCTGCTTTGATACAGTTCAGATTCGCTGTTCTGAGTCCAAGGCCTAGGCAATTGAAATCCAAGTTCAATACCAAACTTCATGTTGNACCACTAGTGCCCCTATAGTAATCGNCCGCCTTNGNTACTNACATGTNAGTACCAAAGGCGGTCGAGACANTCTCAATGGTGGAGACGGGGGAGGGTCGAACTCCCCGTCCAAAAGGCCCTACAGTCGGATGTACTACAAGCTTGTCCGATAATTTTAGTCTCGCCTCTGTAAGCTTCTATCGGCAGAATCGGTCAGAGACCAGTCGATAANTCTTTAGCCGCTAGCTATCGACGTAACAGCAACTGCATCCCGGACTTATGGCGCCTGCATCCTCCCCTCCAGGACTAGAAAAGAGCAGACGTAGCCGCTATTAGGCGGCTAGTGCGAATTCACGTTCGCCAGTTATTGTTTGCCACCGGTTTAACGAGGGTAGATGACCACCTCGGCTTGCAATCCGCCACAGGACGCTCCTGTCGAACCCACGCGTCCCCAGATTAACCAGATTATGTCATTTATTAAGTCTCCCGGTCAACGCAGTTATGATAGTGTGCAAAAAATAGTTCTAAAAACAAGTCAAATCGTTCTTGACACTCTCATACAGCCCCTATATACTAGCTTGGCTATCGCTGGAAGCAGCGATGCTTTTTGCACTTTAACAATTGAATAGTGGAAGGAAGTAAGGAAAACTCGTTTAGAGAGTTTGATCCTGGCTCAGGGTGAACGCTGGCGGCGCGCTTAATGCATGCAAGTCGCGCGTGTCCGTGGCTTCGGCCACATATGGAAAAGCGGCAGACGGCTGAGTAACGCGTGAGTAACCTGCCCTCTGGTGGGGTATAGCCACGAGAAATCGTGATTAATCCCGCATAAGATCTCTTTACCTTGGTATTGAGATGAAAGCCTTCGGGCGCCGGAGGAGGGGCTCGCGTCCTATCAGGTTGTTGGTGAGGTAATGGCTCACCAAGCCTA
>PBPE01000014.1 GCA_002724585.1 Dehalococcoidia bacterium
ATGGTATCCGATGTATTCGCACACTGGGAGGAAGAATTATGCCAAGAGCTATTTTAGATCTGGGTAATCCTAATGATCTTGAGCAAGTGAATGGAGTTTGGAAGTTTGCTCCGGGACTAGTTCCGGGAGAGCCTAATGAGGGATTAATAGCCCAGTCAGAAGGAAGTGCTGCTCGCTTACCCGATTATGATGACTCAGGTTGGGACAAATGTCATGATTTAACTAAGTGGTATTCTCATGGAGTTGCATTTGCATGGTATCGCATTCGATTTACTTTGCCAGCGGCTGTTAATGGACGTAGTCTGTCAGGCTCTCGGTGCATATTTGAAACGTGTGTAGACGATTATGGTGAGATTTGGATTGATGGAGACTGTAATAGAGACAGAGGCGCCGTTCAAGGATTTAATGTACCCCAGCGTGTGGTCATAGACTCTGAGCCATCTCCGGGTGACGAACATACTGTCGCCATACTAGGCGTTAACGGACCCATAGGAGCTCCTGGTGGTGCTGTGTTTGTTAGGTACGCGACCCTGGCTTTTGAATGGCGAGAGCCTGGTTACTAGAAGAATGGTTTTGGTATTCAGGACGCTAGGCAAGATGTTTAGAACTTAGTCGTCATAGTCGTCGTTGTCAGTTTCTACGTATCCCAATGATCTTAATTCCGATTCCAGTCTTTCTGCGAATTCCTGGGTGCTTGTGGTTAATGGAATAGTTATGTCAATTGTGAGTGAAGATGATTGACTTATGACCCCGGGGTCCTCTCTTGTAAGATCTACGCTCACTGATTCCCTGTGAATACCGAGTTTGTCGGTAACAGAGAAGATGGTATTCATGTCATCCATATTGATTATCTCTTCTGCCATATTACATGTCCTCCAAAATTGACCGTACTAAGGATGTTGGTGCTATGCAGGCCACTCTGTCCCTCCCTCAGCAGGTCTTTTGTTAGCAGGCAATTTGAGTCCCTCGGCAACAGTTTCCTGGAATTCTCTGAGAATTATTGAACCCCATTCGTTCGCCTTCATAACACGATATGCTGTGCGCTTTCCTCTAATTAATTGCCGATTTTCTGGGTCTTCTGATGTTTGTTGACGTATGCTTTCGTTCATGTCATCTAACTTGGGTACTAATCCTTTTGCGGTTTCGATAAATCGGGCTACTTCGTTGAATGCGCTATCTAGTACTACAAATACAGGTACGGTATTTGCCCGATGTTCAGGCAGAAATTTGTTGGTTAAATCAACCTCTTCATCTCGATTGAAGATATAAGGAGTTAAATTTGGAGTATTGTCCGCTAACTTTAGGATCGTGGGAGTCGTGGTAATAGCGTCCCCGCACCACTCGGCATGGAACACGACAAGGAGGAGAGGGCTCTCTAGATTGTCGAAATATGATTGCACCTCTAGTGGTACTGTCACTTCCCTATAAATATCTTCTAGGGGTTTTTTGTTGATTTTGATATTCGGAAAATATTGCTTGGTCGAGTGACCCTGAAGCGTTTTCTCTTTAGTTAATAACATACATCGCCCTGTAATTTTGATTCCGCTATATGTAGTTTATCAGTAATAGCTAATTGGCAAAATCATTTGTATGCATGCACTTATGCCTTAGTGCTAGAATAGCCTCAGCTATAGGCGGGAGCTAGCGTATTGACAACGGAGAGATCGGGCCATTATCTAAAGTATGCTGTATTTTGTAAAGATACAGAGGAAAATTCTAAAGACGAATTATCTTTCAAGGGAGTGATTGATCTAGTAGAGATTGATCTACCTGACGATGTCCCTAGCGGGGAAGTTCCAATATTGATGAATTTGGATGTTCACTTAGCATTTTGTATTGCTGGGGCTGTTGCGGGCCCCCATAGTTTACAGATAGCAATCCGTGCACCTGGTTTGCCGTTAAATACCCCTCCTCCCGAAAACATAGATTGGGAAACCGGAATAATGTTCCAAAGATGGATAAAGACGTTCAGAATTCCCCTGCAAAGGCTAGGGAGACATGTCGCAGTTATTGTATTTGATGGCACGCCAATCGGCGAAGCTAGCTTTATGGTTAGATTCAGAGAGAATTAATACCGTTTTGTTGCGTTGACTACGTTAAGTAGACCTAATTATAATCAACGCTGTTACATTTGAGATCTCGGAAATCGTTTCCACAATTTTATGACTAGGACAGGTTAGCGATGGTCAAAACAGGACAGAGATATGTGACCCCGGGCGGAGTTGAAATGGTCGTTACTAAAGGCGGAGATGGCACGCTGACTGATGGTGACATAGAGTTAAAGACAAAAGGTGCAGAGTCTGAATATTCTGGAAATGAACCCGGGCTACAGGCGGAAGAAGTAGCTCTAGGCAAGAGGTTTACATCGGTCGACGGGGTAGTTTCAGTTTTAATTACTAAGGGTGGGAGTTGTGATCTACGATATGACGGGACGCCAATGGAGTTGCAGGAGCCTAGAAAACTCCCTTCCTCCGATTAGCCTAATGTGTTTAACTTAGGTAACTCGAGCCGCTGGTAGAAATACTAGTGGCTTTTAATTTGGATGGAATTATAAGAGGTAGATATCCACAGTGAAGCCATGTTGAGTATAGATGCAATAATATTTGATTTTGATGGTGTGATAATCGATACGGAAACGCCAGACTTTTTGACGTGGCAGAACATCTTTCGGTCATTTAGCGTGGATTTGGAAATGGAGTTGTGGCTTGATCATGTTGGGGGCAGGTCTTCAGAATTTGATGTGTTCAAACATTTGCAGGATATAACAGGTTTAAAATTGGATGAATTAGAAATAAAACAAACAAGACGTAAAGAATATGTTGCTCTTGTTGAATCATATCCTCTGATGCGTGGGGTATTAAATTACCTAGATACATGTAAGGACAACTCATTATGGTTAGGCTTAGCTTCCAGTTCCCCAAGAGATTGGGTTGAGGGACACCTTTCGCGGATGGGAATTCTCGAGTATTTTGACTGCATAAGATCAAGTGACGATGTTGTGAACGCTAAACCATACCCGGATCTTTACTGGTCCTGTATGGATGGCTTGGGTACTTCTCCTAAGAGTTCCATTGCGATAGAGGATTCTCTCAATGGGGTCACAGCCGCTAAAGGAGCACAAATGTGGTGTGTGGCTGTTCCTAATTCTATTACTACTCACTTGTCTTTCGAAAAGGCTGACTTGGTGTTGGAGTCTCTTGACCAAATCAGCCTTTTCGATTTGATTAATACGCTGCCTTTAAATACCGATTGACATGCTTACGGAACCAGCATAGCTCTTGTGACTGCTGTTTGTGTCTGGGCCCACTCAGAATGGGCAAACGCTTCATTAACATCAGCAAGTGGGTATTTGTGGGATACGAGTTTTTCAAAAGGTAGTTTGTGCTGGTTACGAACTAGATAATCTAGTAATGTTGGCAGCAAAGAAGGCTTGTACATTCGAGACCCGAGTATATTCTTTCCCGATAAAAGCTTTGAAGGATCTATGGAAACTTCTCGACCTCTGACGATATCACCAATTTCTATGAATGACCCCCCGTTGCTCAGCATGTCTATGCCTTCTGCCAACAGCTCAGCCCTTCCGACCAACTCCATAACGACATCAGCGCCACGTCCGTCTGTCAGTTCCCAAACTCTGCGGATCCGTGTCTCTGCAGTGTTGAATTCTTCAATATTTATAGTATCATCCGCACCGAATTCTTCAGCTAGTTGCAAACGGTTTTCTAGTCTGTCGAGTACAATAACTTTAGAGGCACCCATTTCTTTGGCCATTGCTGTTGCGTGGAGACCTAAACCGCCAGCTCCCTGTATCACAACATAGTCACCTTCGCTTAAGCTAGCTCTCTGCAGGCCCGTTGTAACTGTTCCCATAGCACAGTTTACAGGGCCCAATATTTCATCGGGTAATTCATCTGGAACACGGAAAAATGGATGTCTAGGCGGTAGATACAAAAAATCCGCATACGTCCCGGTAAAGTAAGGCCAGACTCCTGCAGTGGGGTATTCTCGGTTGGCACACCAGTTTGTATTGCCTTTAAGACAGAGATGACACCGGTGACAAGGAAATACTGCAGCGTACACTATCCTATCACCTTCTTTGATCGGTGTTCCTAGTGTATCTGATGATACGCCTTCTCCGAGAATTTCAACTACACCTGTGCCTTCATGTCCCATAACTCTTCCTGTATTAGGAAGAGGCATGTATTGTTGCGTTTGGTCGCCTCTATATGTGTGCAGATCTGATCCGCAAATGCCTGCCTGGGTCATTCGTAATATGACGGCACCGGATTCTGGTTCGGGGACGTCATACTCCTCAATTTCAAACGGTTTTCCGTATTCTTTGACGACGACTATTCGACCCTTCATCATTTCCTCCTGGCAAATGTCTCTTACTTACGCCTTGCTATCCTAGCATAGAAGTACCGCCTAGGTGTATAAAAGAACTTGGACATTGGACACGTAGATATATTTACCTTAGATTAGCTAGATTATGTGAGTTACATGCGGTATTACATAATGATCGAGTAGCAGGTTATATCAAGGGGGTAGTTTGAAAATTGCTATTAGTTCAGACCATGCGGGCTTTTTATATAAGGGGAAGATAATCACGTTTTTGCTGAGTCAGGGACATGTGGTTGAAGATATGGGGACGTATAGTCCTGAGTCAGTCGATTATCCTGAGTGGATACGACCAGTAGCTAAGGCAGTGGCGGCAGGGGATTACGAAAGAGGGATTGTGCTGGGCGGTTCTGGTAATGGTGAGGCAATAGTTGCCAATAAAGTTAAAGGAGTCCGTTGCACGCTGTGTTGGAATTTGGAATCGGCTGAATTCGCTAGGCAGCACAACGATGCGAACGTATTATCTCTGGGTGAAAGATTAGTGCCTGAAGGCGATCTCTTGGCTATCGTAGAAACTTGGTTAAATACTCAATTTGAAGGAGGGCGACATTTACGTCGAGTAAGACAAATTGAGGAAGACTAATGAAAACTTGGTGAACGTGATTAGGGGATGCTAAATGGTATCCATAAATGATTTATTCACGACAGCAGAAGATAAATCACCTGTATGGGTAGGTCGATCAAAGCTTTTACAGATGCTACCTCAAGCCGGCGAATCCGCCACCTCGTCGTGCATTTACGTCCAGCCAGGTGATAATTCCGACTGGATATGCAAGGATGAAAACTGGAAACATCGGTGGGAATTACTATCTTCGAAAATTGGTGAAGGTGCGCTAACCAATGACACGGGTATTGCATGCATCCAGTTCGATGATTATGGACTTGTAATCATACCTCCGTTTCCGGTGGACAAAAATAGTGCATATGATCATCTAGATTATGACGAATTGTATAAATCTTTATCACTAGATTATTTGGTAGGTGTGGTTTTACTGAGATTAGGTAGGTTCTCGGTTGCTGTTTTTAAAGGCACTGATATTGTTGTGTCAAAAACTGATAGCCGGTTTGTAAAAGGGAGACATAAAAAAGGAGGATCTTCCCAGCGCCGCTTTGAGAGGATCAGAGAAGGGCAGAGTAGAAAGTTATTTGATAAGGTCTGTGAAACTGTCGGAAATACGTTTGAACCTTACAGTCAGAATCTAGACTATGTATTACTTGGCGGCGACGCCATTACTATCAACAACTTCTTGAAAGTCTGCCCGAAGATGGAATCAATGGAACCTAAAATCCTATCTAGGCGTCTGAATATTAGAGATCCGAAGAGAGATACTCTAGAGCATGTGGGGAATTTGCTTTGGCAAAGTAGGGTGTATTTTGTTCATTGGAATGAATAAGTTGATTATGGATATGGTACCCTCACAAGGATTTTTCGATAAAGTGGTTCAGGCATGAGTGTTAATAGTATAGGTGGATTTGATACTGCTGCGTATTTACTTGAATTTGAACAAATTCGACAGCACCTTGCAGGTCTAACCCACACTAACTCAGGTCGCGATATGGCCATGAATGTAACCCCATCATCGAATTTCATGGATGTTATCAGTAATCAACAGGAAACGTCTGAAGCATGTCATTTGATTAATTTAGGTGCTGGATTAGAGTTTGGCCCACCTGAAGATCTTAGTGATCTAATAAACAGGGCTGATTTGGGCGGAGTACTAAGCGGATCAGATTTACTATTGGTTCGCGGAATGGTTGATGCTTCTATCAGCAATCGTTTTTTGCTTAAACGTCATGATGAGCTTCCTATACTTAGCGGTCTGGCAGAAACCTTACCAGAATTGGGAATAGTTACTAGATCTATCCAGAGAGCGATCGGAGATTCTGGAGAGGTTTTGGACCAGGCTAGCCCTACGCTGGGAACTCTCAGAAAAGAATCGCAGATTGCATTAAATAATTTAAATAATGTTGTAGATAGGAATTTGCGACGTTTGGAAAGGCAGGGCCTGTTACAGGAGCCAATAGTAACTGAACGTAACGGCCGTATGGTGTTGTTGGTAAAGGCTGAAATGAAATATAGAGTGCCTGGCATAGTCCATGACGTGTCTGACAGCGGGGCCACTGTATTTGTAGAGCCCATTGCTGCGATTGATCTGGGCAACCGATGGCGTGAAGCACGTTCTGCAGAGAACAGGGAAGAACAGGTAATCCTAAGAGATTTGTCAGATCTTATCGGATATATGTCTAGAGAATGTTTGGAAATGTTAGATGTTATGGCTAGGCTTGATTTGGCTTTCGCCAAAGGCAGATACGCTATCGATACTAAATCAGTTTCTCCAGAGGTTAAAGATTCATTGTCTGGGGATAGAGATCTCAAAATATTAGGCGCACGACATCCTTTGTTAAGTGGTGATGTTGTCCCTATAAACATTGAGATAGGCAACAAGAATAATGTGATGCTCATAACAGGTCCCAATGCAGGAGGTAAAACCGTAGCACTGAAAACTGCAGGTCTTCTTGTGTTGATGGCCCATTCTGGTATGTATGTTCCGGCGCGAGAAGTTAGCATTCCCTTCTTTGATGGTATTTATGTTGATATTGGAGATCAGCAGAGTATTGAACAATCTTTGTCTACATTCAGTTCTCATATCAATAATCTGAATAGGATATTGGGTGAAATTACTGCAAAATCATTAGTGCTAATTGATGAACTAGGCACGAGTACAGATCCTGAAGAAGGAGCTGCTCTTGGGGAGGCTGTATTAAACCATTTTAACCGTCAAAGAGTTATGACGATAGCTACAACGCATCATCGAAGAGTGGCGCAATATGTTCAAGACCAAAATGGAATGATGAACGCTAGTGTTGACCTGGATCCAGTTTCCTTTGAACCTACGTATCACGTTACAGCAGGGCTACCTGGTAGAAGCTATGCCATGACTATAGCGGCTAGATTGGGATTAGTGTCATCGATAATAGATGATGCACAATCGAGGATGTCACAGGAGGATCGTGAAGCTGAAGAACTATTGAGAGATTTGCGGATAAGCCGTACAACTGTAGAGAATATGAGGCAGGAAACTGAAGAAACGTTACTGTCTGTCAAGCGTAAAGAAGAGCAACTGGATACTCAGTTAAATGATGTGGAAAAAACCAAGATACAAATAGTTGAACAGGCTCGCCTAGAACTTCAAAGTCGCATAGCCAGTATTCAGCAGAGCTTAACTAGAGCTGATAGGTCAATCAGAGAGAATGGAACCTCCGGATCATCCGNAGAATTNAATTTAGAAAGTCAGAAACGTGCTGTGCAGAATATACAGGAGGAAGTATCTGACCCTGANTGGCAACCCATAAAGTTGGAACGAGATCGATGGCAAGATCNACTTCAGGTTGGAGATCGCGTTTTTATCATGGGCATTCCCAAACCAGTTGAGATATTGACTCTGGCAGACGAAGAGAACAATGTTGAAGTACTAATGGGAACAATGCGAGCAAAAGTTCCTGTGTACCAGCTTGATAGACGTGCGGATGACTATCCAAATATTGGTGATTATCGACGCACGGATACTCCTGGAGATAGCTACCGCCAAATATCTGGAGTAGGAGTCTTCTCTCGTTCTGTAGGAAGGAGCCAACCAACAGATGAAATTAATTTACATGGCCAGAGGGTGGAAGACGCCTTGACTAATGTGGAACAATTTCTGAATGACGCGTCTCTTGGTAACTTGGAGACGGTAAGAATAGTTCACGGGAAAGGTACTGGCATACTTCGTCAAGCCGTGAGAGAGTATCTAGACAGTCATCCACTTGTAGTTAACTGGGCATCTGATGAAGGGCCTGCAGGGAACGGCGTGACTGTCGCTTGGTTAACCTAGCATTCTTTAGTGTGGTCCCCTCGTATTAATAGAGAGGACCACTGGTGGTGGGGACTAATTAATCTACCTAGAAGATAAAATTATCTTCGAAGATTATCTGCGCATGTATTGCCATTAGCAGTACTATTGGTGCTATCAGGACACAAGGTGTCATCCCATATTGCCCCTCCGAAAATCGTGCTGTTCATTGAGGCATTACTAAAATCTGCTCCGGTAAGATCAGCGTATTTGAGGACTGTCCTATTGAGATCAGTTAAACTGAATGAACTGTAACGAAGGTCAGCTAAAGTCAGATTAGCCCCATTAAAATTAGCATTGATGGCTACTACGTCGTTCAAGTTCGCCCAACTTAAATCAGCATCACTTAAGTCTGCTTCAGTTAGGCCAGCGCTTGTAAGATCAGCGCCGTATAGATCGGCTCCTTTTAGATCAGCTCGTACAAGGTTCGCTCGCTGTAAAGAAACATTTCTCAGTATTGCATTGTCCAGAACAGCACCGTTTAAATCGGCTCTGCTAAGATCAGCGCCGGTTAAATCTGCTTCTCTAAGCACAATATCACGCAAGTCTAATCCACTTAAATCACATCCGGCTAGGTCGACACCTATACCACGCAATGTGCAATCTTTATCCGTTAAGTCGACATCTTCATTGCATATGAGATTCCCATCTGCATCAAATCCGATAAGGAATCGGCCTAATGGGCATTTTTGTGCAGCAAATTGAATTACAGGTGCTGTCCCAGCGGAACCTGGTTCACCTTTAGGTCCCTGTGGTCCTGCTGGTCCTGCCGGTCCTGCTGGTCCTTGATCCCCTTTGGGTCCTTGGGGACCAGGTATTACATTTGCTGAGGATTCGTTGGAAATAAGCTCTAATCCAGATTCTTCAGAACCTGGTTCTGGGCCGTTACAACTTATAAGTAAAAGACTCATAAGAGCAATTAAGGTTAATAGATATAGTCTCGACACCACACACCCCCCATCCGGGAAAATATCTATAATAGTGCATCATTCACATCTACAGAGTGATATGACCCGATTACATTCGGATTGTAATACTTTTACCTAGATATAGGGCTATGTTTACAATACAGATTTGTAGCATTTTGTCGTATATATTCTTCTGTACTGAGCTAAAAGTGGGGCTTACATGCCTTGAAACCATGGCATGCGCTTTTGATTAAATGCTTTTATCCCTTCTTGAAAATCTGTACTGTGAGCTATATCCCCAATTGCTGTAGTTTCATCTTTTAGTTGTGATTCTAAATTTTGGCCCCAGCTATTGTTTAGCAACTGTTTCACTTTACCAAAAGCTACCGTCGGATTCTTTGCTAGTTTGTGGGCTATTTCCAGCGAATGGCGCTCGAAATTATCTGAAGGTACTACTTGCTCGACTAAGCCGAGTTCACGAGCGTATTCCGCACCAACGGGTTGGCTGGCAGTGTATAGCTCTATGGCTTTGCCCATACCTACTAGACGTGGCAGTAAATATGTTGATCCTCCATCCGCAGTAGCACCGATATTCCCGTATGCCATCAGGAATCGTGCACTACTTGATGCGATGCGAAGATCACATGCTAAAGCCAAGCTAAACCCAGCTCCGGCTGCGACTCCATTTACTGCAGCTATAACAGGTTTATCTAATGTTCGTATGGGTATAATAACTTCATTGTGTAGTGAGTCTGCAAGAGATCGGATATATGTGGATAATCTCTCTGGACCACCAGTTTCTAGTTGCTCTACTAGTGCGTTGACATCTGCTCCCGAGCAAAAAGCTGGGCCAGTACCTGTAATGTACACCGCCCGTATATTACGGTGGTCGCAGGATTTTAGAGCTGCCCCAATATGTTCAATCATGGCTTGTGACAATGCATTGCGTGTCCCATGGTTATCAAGCCGGATAATGGCTAAGGTATCGTCGACAATCAATTTTGCGAGTTGGTGTTCCATTACACTCCTTGCCAGATGCGGCGATTGCCTGACCGGATAAATTTGCCGAACCCAGGGGTCGGGAAGTGCCCTGCGGAAACCATGAGATTTTCCGATTCTAATCTATCGAGTATGTTATGACGAGTTTGTCGGGACAGTTCTGGCTGTATGTCAAAAACTGGATTCCAATCGGTATAGTGCGCTTGTGCGGGGTTATGTGCTACATCACCCAGGACAAAACCTTGCTCTCCTCTCGATGTTATAAGGAGAGATACGTGTCCAGGGGTGTGGCCAGGCGTAGCAACTGTCATGATCTCTGATGTAATGGAATATTCATCTGCCATTAGGTCAATTAGGTTTAGGTTCTCTAAAGGTAGGACTTGGTTTACTATGTGTTCTGCGTCCTTGTATATGTCCGGGTGCACCCAATACTCCCAGTCCGATTTAGGAGCTAAATATCGTGCGTTTGGAAAAGTAGGCAACCCGTTGCTAAAATTCCAGCCTACATGATCGGGATGGAGGTGTGTCATAACGACTAAGTCGATCTGATCCGGTGCAACACCATTATTGTTTAACTCCTTTATTAAGGTCCCTCCGGGGGCCTGTAGCCCTGTATCAACCAAGATTAATTTCCCCTCAGAACGGATAATTACAGATCCATATCTCGGGTGCAGGTGATTATTGTCGTCTAGCAACTCCGAGAATTCGGATTGCCATATCGCAAGGTCGCTATCAGGGAATACAAAGGTGGGTTCTCGGTCACCGGTTCCATCACTAACAGATATCAGTTCAACATTTCCGATATTTATTTTGTGGTTAGACATGTCATGCTCCTCTTGTATAAATATCATATATCAGGATCGTATGCGATATTAGATTATTTCAGAATCTTCAGGGATGTATTCGAGCGCAGGTGTATCGGACAGTTGGCGTGATCCTTTCAGGCTTGCTATGCGACTGAGAGATCTATCCATGGCACGCTTCCGGGTGGTTGTTAGATTTTGATATGCAGCTTGAGTAGCGTCTATTTTCTTTCCTACATCTTCGAGTTTATCAATAAATAAGGTCCATTGCTGAGTAAATTGGGATAATTCTGTGATTATCTGATCAGCAGTTTCATTAACGGCAAAGTTTTCAACAGCCTGCCTGATGACGACTAGGATCGCGAACAATGTTGAAGGTGAGCAAAGGATCACATGTTTTTCCATAGCATCGTCCATTATTCTTAAATCATTCTCTTGAATGAACTGAAAAATTTGTTCATTTGGTATGAACAATAAGACGCATCCAATAGTACTCATATTGGGATCGATGTAATCACGGGTGGTGATTTCATTGATCCGATTTCTGGCGTCTCTTAAAAAGGCTTTCGAGTACCGGGTCATGTCTTCTGCTGAGGATGCGTTGACGCATTTAAGGTAATTATCCAATGGGAACTTAACATCCATGTTTAACTTCAAATAGTTGGGTAGCATAAATGTAAAGTCAGGCCTTGAATTACTGCCTCGCATCGATGTTTGTTTAACGTAGTTGATGCCCTCAGTAAATCCAATGGCCCGCAATATATCTTCTGCCATCCTCTCCCCCCATTGCCCTCTTGCCCTGCTATTGGCTAGGGCTTCTCTCAAGGCCGTGGTTGTGGAATTCAGAGCAGTAGTTTGTTCGTTGGTGGCTTTTAGCTGAGTAGTGATTTCTCCGAATTGAGTGTTCCGATCTTTTTCTAGGACTTGAATGAGCCCATATATGCGCCCTAACTCTGCCCGCATGTTGTTAATCTCTTGCGTTATAGGCTCTTGTTGAGACGCCGGTGGTTTTCTGAGAAAGAATACTATAACAAAGCCCAAAATTGATGCGACTAATAGAGACAGAAGGATGATGATGATGGATTCTGCGCTCATACTCACTCCTAATACAGGGCTTTGTTATGTATGTTTAGTACTAGGACGTAGATGCTTCGGAGACTGCTTTGGCCACCGCTGGTACAACCACAGGATCTAGAGACCAGGGTATTATGCATTCTGGGGTTGGGTTTGATATCAATCCGGCCAATGCCTCTGCTCCGGCGAGCTTCATCTTAGTCGTAATGGCCGAAGCTCTTGCGTCTAAAGCTCCTCTGAAGACTCCCGGGAATACGAGGCTATTGTTGATCTGGTTCGGAAAGTCACTTCGCCCCGTACCGACAACCGCTGCCCCGGCTGCTGTTGCCAAATCTGGCATGATTTCAGGTGTTGGATTTGCGGCTGCTAAGACGACACTACCATTTGCCATGCTCCTAACCATATCTTGGTTAACGATATCACCTGCCGACAGCCCAATGAACACGTCTGCAGATTGTAATGCTGTTGCAAGGTCACCTGATATGTTATCTGGGTTAGTAATGCCCAACATAGCCTGTTTAGTGCTATTTAAATCTGCGCGGCTCTCATCAACTATTCCTACGCTATCTACCAGCAATATGTTTTTAGCCCCATAATCTAATAGTAGTTTCGCAGATGCTATTGATCCAGCTCCAGCTCCTGAGAATACTATCTTGACGTCACCTATTTTCTTGCCAACCACTTTCAGGGCATTTATTACTGACGCTAGAACTACTATTGCAGTTCCATGTTGGTCGTCGTGAAACACTGGAATTCCCAAGTCCTGTAATGCTGCTTCAATTTCGAAGCAACGAGGAGCTGCTATGTCCTCTAGATTAACTCCTCCGAAAGTAGGGGCTATATTCCGCACGGTCTCGATAATGGCATTACTATCTTGTGTTGCTAAGCAAATGGGAAAAGCGTCGATGTCTGCTAGTCCTTTAAACAGTATACATTTCCCTTCCATAACCGCCATAGCAGCTTCTGGGCCAACATTCCCTAATCCTAAAACTGCTGATCCATCTGTAACAACAGCAACGTTATTAGCTCTATTAGTGAGAGCGAATGATTCAGATTTATCATTCGCGATTGCCATGCTTACAGAAGCGACTCCGGGCGTGTATGCGATAGAGAGATCATCCATAGTCTCCACTCGCATTTTGGAGGCTATGCTCACTTTGCCCCGCGTCTCTCTGTGTCTCTTTATTGCTTCGCTTCCGTAATCCATTAGTTCTCCCTTCTACCTCTGCGAGGTTTATCTAGTTATCGTGTAACTGCTCCTTCAGAAGCAGATGAAACGAGTTTCGCATATTTAGCGAATACTCCGCTAGTATATTTGGGCGCTATTGGTTGCCAGTTTTTGCGTCTGTCTGCCAATTGTTCCTCAGTGACCTTAACATCCAACTTACGATTTGGTATGTCTAAAGTTATGACGTCGCCTTCTTGGACAAGTCCTATAGGACCTCCGGCAGCGGCTTCTGGTGCTACGTGTCCCACCATAGGTCCGTGGCTAGCTCCAGAGAAACGACCATCTGTTATCAGGGCTACTGAATCTCCGAGTCCTTGTCCAATCAGTGCACCAGTTACTGCAAGCATTTCTCTCATGCCTGGTCCACCCATTGGTCCCTCATACCGGATGATTACGATATCGCCCTCTTTAATTTGACCTTCTTGTATCGCTCGAAATGCTGGTTCTTCTTGGTCAAATACTCGGGCAGGACCTTCGTATATTTTTTCCTGATGCCCTGCTACTTTGATTACAGCGCCCTCTGGTGCTAGGTTCCCATACAAAATAGCAAGCCCACCTGTAGGACTTCTTGGATTATCCACATGATAGATAATGTCTTGATCTTCTATTGTCTTCACGGCTTTCAGGTTATGTTCTAGTGTATTACCGGTTACTGTCATTGTATCTCCATGAAGGAGTCCGGCATTTAACAGTCTTTGTCCTATTAGAGCTACTCCGCCGTGCTTATCAAGATCTGCCATGACGTAATGGCCACCGGGCCTCATGTCTGATATGTAGGGGGTATTTCGACTTATTCGATCGAAATCTTCTAGCTTTAAGTCCACCTCGGCTTCCCTGGCAATAGCTATTAAATGTAGCACTGCATTGGTTGATCCACCCATAGCGACCACTGTCGTGATCGCGTTTTCGAAAGCTTGCCTAGTCATTATATCTCTGGGTCGAACTTCTTCTTCCAAGAGACGCATCAAAGTTACTCCGGCATTTCTTGCTTCGTCTAGTTTCCGAGGGTCTATAGCGGGTATGGAAGCATCTCCGGGTAGAGACATGCCCATCATTTCGATCGCAGTGGACATTGTGTTGGCTGTGAATAGGCCCGCACAAGAGCCCTCTGCAGGACAAGCTGCGCATTCAAGCTCATGCAAATCTTCACGGCTCATGTTACCCTTGGCATACGTACCAACAGCTTCAAAAACGTCTTGAATGTTTACATCCCTGCCCTGAAATTGTCCGGGCATCATAGTGCCGCCGTAGATGAATATTGAAGGGACATTCAGTCTTGCTATGGCCATCATGCATCCGGGCATATTCTTGTCACATCCGGCCACTGTAATCAAGCCGTCCATGCGCTCTCCGAATGTGACTACCTCAATGGAATCTGCTATCACCTCACGGCTGACTAGTGAAGCCTTCATTCCTTCTGTTCCCATTGATATTCCATCACTTACTGTGATGGTGCCGAATTCAAATGGTGTGCCATCTCCTTGTCGTATACCTTCTTTCGCGGCTGAGGCAAATCGATCAAGGTGAACATTACATGGGGTGACATCACTGGCTAGATTGGCAATTGCAACGAATGGTTTATCCAAATCTTCGTGAGTTAGTCCCATCGATAAAAGCATTGCCCTNGCTGGAGCTCGTTCTGCGCCTTCGGTTATATCTTTACTTCGGTGCTTCATTCTAAGATTGTTGGTTTTGTCCCTGCTGATGCTAGCCAAGATCGGTCCTCCTAAGTTTTATGCCGAAAACCGTGTATTGTCTTCCAAATTATAGGTCATTATAGCTTCGGACTATTGGCACTACAAGGAAGACATAAAGCTGACCGTTTAGATTTTTGACAAAGGACTTGCGCCAATTAGTCATTTCTTGTAACCTTTCCCGGTTAAATATTGAAGAGGAGGAAGGGAACCAATGATTAACCCTATCCGATGGTTTCAGGTACAAAACGTAGAGGCGCACTGCGATATCCCTTGTGGAATATATGATCCTATAACGGCGAAGATGGCAGCCCAGACTGTACAGAAAATGGTGCTTCGCATCCAGGCTCTNGAACCTGCTGGTTCAGATGCTGCGTCAATAGCCGCACATGCTAATACTCTGTCACGATATGTTTCAGCAAAAGAGGAACACGCTGAGATATGCAAACATGAGTTGAGAGTTTTGTGGGCTGACTATTTTAGGCCAGAACATATAGAGGCTCACCCTGATCTGCATACGAAAGTTTGGAATGCTGAGAAACTGGCTGGAAGGAACAAGCAAACAGTTGATATGTCCGCCGCTGAAGAACTGGTGTCAGTGGTTGACGAAATAGCAACAATTTTTTGGGCGACCAAGAATGTAGAGTATAGTGATCCTAACGCGGCAGCCCGTTACGGCGCTTAACTTACACACGTATGGTGTAGATTAAAAAAGCTGGCCCTTTTTAAGGGCCAGCTTTTTTGTTGATCTAAAATGACGCTATGGATTTCATGGCGTCTTCAGCGATATTAAGCGTGGTATCTATATCGGATTCAGTATGTGCAGTTGATACGAAAGCAGCTTCAAATTGAGATGGGGCTATATANACACCGCGGTCAAGTAACGCATGGAAATATCTTCCATACATCACAGTATCCGACAACTCTACTTGTTTTAAAGTATTCACGGGGCCTTTATTAAAAAAACCTGTGAACATGGAATTCACCCTGTTTATATGACAATCAAGACCAATTCTATTGGATATGTCAGATAGCCCTGTAGTTAACCGTCTTGCTAGCGAATCGATTTGTTTATATTTCTGAGGGTCTTGTAATTCAAGTAATGTTTTTATTCCTGCTATCACAGCGAGGGGATTTCCTGAAAGAGTTCCTGCTTGATACATGGGGCCTAAAGGGGCCACCTGCTCCATTATTGCACGCCTTCCACTATATGCCCCGACAGGTAGTCCTCCACCTATAATTTTTCCAAGACAGGTGATGTCAGGGGATATTCCATAAAGATTTTGAGCTCCTCCATATGCAACGCGAAATCCGGTAATTACTTCATCAAAGATTAATAGGGACTCATTAGCTGAGGTGATATCACGTAAACCGGACAANAATCCTTCTGCCGGTGGGACTACGCCCATGTTTCCTGCCACAGGTTCTACTATCACACCTGCTATTTGGCCTGGATATTGATCGTATAACCTTGCGACTGATTCTAGGTCATTGTAGTCAGCCAATAATGTTTCTTGGGCATAAGATTCAGGAACTCCTGCGCTAGTAGGTATTCCGTGTGTCATAGCGCCGGACCCTGCCTTGACTAGCAAGCCGTCTGAATGTCCGTGATAACATCCGGAAAACTTAATTAATTTATCTTTTTTAGTATAAGCACGGGCGACCCTGATAGCACTCATGCATGCTTCAGTCCCAGAGCTTACCAGCCTAATGCTATCTACCGACGGGAGAGCGTCACAAATTAGNTTAGCTAACTCAATCTCCAATGTAGTTGGAGCTCCAAAACTAGTACCTCGCTCAGCTGTCTCTTTTAGTGCTTCAACAACGGCGTCGTGAGCGTGTCCCAGAACGAGTGGCCCCCATGAACATACGTAATCTATATATTCATTGTCATCTATATCCCAAATGCGACTGCCCTTTCCGGATGTTATAAACCTAGGAGTTCCGGATACGGCTCCGAATGACCGCACGGGACTATTCACTCCTCCTGGAATATATTTTTGTGACTCTAAGAAAAATTGTTCTGATTTAGTATTACCCATTAATACGACCGTACTTTCTCGGCTGTCATATACGCCAATTTCTTTAGTAGTTTAGGTTTGTGCTTGTGTCCACAGGTCTGATATTTGGACNGTTTATTTCTCTTGCAACCATTTAGCAACTTCTTTCGCGTGATAACTTATGATAATGTCGGCTCCTGCCCGCTGTATAGCTGTTAGAAGTTCCATTGTTATTGGTTTTTCGTCTACCCAGCCCATTTGGGAAGCGGCTTTAACCAATGAATATTCACCACTAACGTTATAAGCAGCCAAGGGTAGGTCAAACCTATCGCGGGCTTGGCGTATTACATCTAGGTACGCCAAGGCAGGTTTAACCATTATTACATCTGCGCCTTCTGATATATCTGTCTCGATTTCTCGCATCGCCATTCTTGCGTTGGCNGGNTCCATCTGATAGGTGCGCCGATCTCCAAATTGCGGGGTTGAATCTGCAGCAACCCTGAAAGGCCCGTAGAATGATGAAGCGTATTTCGCAGCGTATCCCATTATTGGACTATTGGTATATCCAGATGTGTCTAATGTTTCTCGTATTGTTCTTACTTGCCCGTCCATCATAGCTGAAGGAGCAACCATGTCTGCTCCCGCTTGTATTTGAGCTAAGCCCGTCTTGCCTAAAAGCTCTAATGTCTGGTCGTTGTCCACGTAATTGTTGTTTATTACTCCACAGTGACCGTGATCAGTATATTCGCACAGACATACGTCCCCGATTACCATCAATTCCGGTGCAGTCCTCTTTATTATTCTAATAGCTTCTTGGATTATTCCTTCAGGGTCATATGCCTCAGTTCCCAGTGGGTCTTTGTCTGCTGGTAGTCCGAACAATAGCACAGCCGGTATTCCCAGAGAGTAAATCTCTTGAACTTCTTCAGCTAACAGATCTAGTGAGATATGGTAACACCCGGGCATTGGCTCAATCGTTTCTTTAATACCTGAGCCATGTCTGATGAACATAGGATATACAAAGGATGAAGTCGTCAGCCGAGTTTCCCTAATTAGGGAGCGTATAGCTGGTTGCTCTCGAAGACGCCTAAGTCGTGTGTCTGGAAACTCGGACATATTTAGGTCTCCTTCAGGCTAAAGTATTCTGTGATGCTACTGACCAAACCATCGACGGTATGTGTTGAGGCTATTAGGTTTACCTCCAAGCCTAAGTTAGTTGCGCTCTTTGCGGTGATTGGTCCGATACAAGCTATTGGAGTTGTTTCCAAGTATTGCTTATCATTGCTCAATATGTCTAGCAGGTTTTCGACAGTTGATGAACTGGTAAATGTGATTAAGTCCAAACCGGACTGAACGGCTTGTTTAGCCTTGTTTTCTACATCTTTAGGTCTTGAAGTGTTGTATATCGGAATCCTGAGGGTTTTAGCTCCCAACTCCTTTAATCCTTTTTCCAAAACATCTCTACCAATGTTAGAGCTAGGTAATAGAACCCTTCTGTTCCGCCAGTTTTCGGATGATAATTCGTTGAGAACTTCTTCTGAAACGGATCTGCGGGGTACAAAATCAGGATTGATGCCGTGTCTATTGAGTGCTTCCGTTGTAGCAGGCCCAATGGCTCCAATCGTAATTCCTGTAAGATCTCGTGAGTCCTTCCCGATGCCGGTAAGTCTACCAAAGAATATATCGACGGCATTGGCACTTGAGAAGATGATCCAGTCATAATCTAAGTCTTTCAGGAGTGAGTCGATGTGGGTATAGTCGTCTAGTTGGCTTATCTCAATAGATGGTATCTCAATCGTATCTGCACCAAGTTCTTTTAGGTTTTTTATTAGGTTTGATGATTGAGCTCGAGACCTAGTCACCAGTATTTTCTTGCCGAATAGAGGCTTGTTGTCAAACCAGCGTAATGACTCTCTTAAATTCACCACTTCGCCAATTATTGCAATAACGGGAGGCTTTAAGTCTGATTTAAGACCAACTTCTACAATATTTGCTAAATTACCGGTTACAGTTACTTGTTTGTTCCAAGTTCCCCATTGTATCAGTGCTACTGGAGTATCAGTAGCCATACCATTTTGGATCAACTTGTCCATTATGTTTGGTAATGCTGCCCATCCCATTAAAATTGCTAATGTGCCTCCGGTCTTCGCTAGGATATCCCATGGTATTGCAGATTCTGGTTTTGACGGATCTTCACTACCGCTGACTATTGTGAAGCATGTTGCGACTTTTCTCTGTGTGATTGGTATCCCTGAGTATGCTGCGGCCGCTATTGGAGAGGTTATACCTGGTATGACTTCAAAAGAGATGGAGTGTTCTTTTAATACTAATGCTTCCTCTCCGCCACGGCCAAACACAAAGGGATCGCCTCCCTTTAACCTACAAACCGTTTTCCCTTCTAACGCTTTTGTTACTAGCAAATTGTTGATTTGTTCTTGAGTTAAAGCTTGTCTACCGCGTTCTTTGCCTACAAATATATGTTCAGAATCCGGCTTAGATAGGCTAAGCAGGTGTGTATCTAATAATCGATCGTAAACTAGTACATCTGATTCACGTAGGGACTCTAAGCCCTTCACTGTTATAAGGCCAGGATCGCCTGGTCCTGCCCCAACTAAAAATACTTTACCCGCCACGATACTCCAATAGTAATTTGAATATATAGATATATAAGGGTTATTTATACTTTAGCAGATTTTCAGCACCAGCAGAGATTAGATGTGTGTGCACTTTATCTGCAACTGTCTGTTCTTCCTCAATATGACCGGTTTCTGAATGAATATAGGTGGTTGTACCATCTTCGGACCCGAGGAAAGCGTTTAAGGTTAAATTAGTTCCCGTGATTGTGGCATGTGCACCTAATGGTGTTTGACATCCTCCACCTATTCTGCTGAGGAAGAGCCTTTCTGCGGTAACAGCCGTTCGAGTCTCTGGATGATCGATTGATGCCAAGCACTCTGTAACGTATGAATGCTCTGATCGGGTTTCAATAGCGATAACTCCTTGACCAGGGGGAGGAACGAACTGCTCGACAGGTAGAAATTCCGTTATGTGATTTGTTAAATTTAGTCTAATTAGACCGGCTGCAGCTAATACAGCGCCGCTACATTCCACCCCAGAGGCTTTATTTAAGCGCGTTTCAATATTTCCGCGAAGTGGGATAACGTCTAGATGAGGATAAGCACTAGAAATCTGGGATTTTCTTCTCGGGCTGCTGGTTCCAATTGTGAATCCATGAGGCAGGTCACTTAAGGGTATTCCGAGTGTGTTCACTTGTATATCCCGAGGATCTTCCCGCTCAAGTACCGCTTTGATCTCTAGTCCGTCTGGGATTTCAGTGGGAAGATCTTTGAGGCTGTGGACCGCCATATCTATATTTCCTTCTAACATCTGCCTTTCGATTTCTTTAACGAAAACACCTAGCCCCATTGTTTGTAGGGATCCAGTAGAGTTGATGTCTCCAGAAGTCCTGACTTGCACGATTTCGTAATCGTACTCAGGGTGCTGCTCTTGTAGTTTGCTTAACACTAAGTTGGTTTGCAACAATGCAAGAGCACTTCCACGTGTTCCTATTCTGATGGATTTATTTTGTACNACGCCTCCGGTTCCTCCCGTCAAGGTTAAAGAAATCTCTTGCTATTTGTTGTCGGGAAGGGTCGCGGCTTTCTTTCAGGAAAATCGTTGGGTCATGCAATATTTTGTTGACTAGGGATTTCGTCATCAATTGCAATTGCTCATTCAATATTTCTTGATCTGGTAAGTCCATGGATTCAAGTTTTTTAATCGTCCGATCGATTTCCTCGTTTCGCATTAACTCAGCTTTATCCCTGATGGATGTGATCAGAGGTACCAGGTCTAGACTCTGCCTCCATTCTTGAAAGCTGGCAGTTTCCTGTTCTACGATATATTCTGCCCATGTGATGTCTTGTTGAAGGCTGGTCGACGAGGTTTCTGACAAATCCTGCAAGCTGTCTATGTCGTAGAGTGAAACTCCCTCTAGATGTTTTATTTTAGGGTCAATGTCTCGGGGAACTGCTATGTCAATGAACAGTAANGGGCGANCATGCCGCGNTGCCGCTACTTTGGAAACGTCGCTTTCTTCAATAATGAATCCCGGAGATCCGGTTGAACTTATAACTACATCAGCCAATAGTAATTCTGATTCCAGTCTATCGAATGGGGCTGATATCCCACCTAGTTCTTTGGCTAAGTCATCAGCTCGCCACTCTGTGCGATTAACTACTACTATCTCCCGAGCTCCTGCATCACATAGTGCCCTGGCTACCAGTCGCCCAGTGTCACCAGCTCCTACTACCAGAACGCGTTTTTGCGTTAAGTCTCCGACAACCCTTTGAGCAAGATGAACTGCAGATCTGCTAACGGATCTGGATTGTTTGCCAAGATTGGTATGGCGGTGTATATACCTAGAAACTCTTAAGGCTTGGTGAAATAGTTTAGACAATGGACCCCGAACGTATCCGCCTTGTGTAGCAGTGCTAAACGCTGTCCTGACTTGCCCGAGTATTTGCCGTTCTCCAATGATCATTGAGTCTAGACCAGATGTTACCCTGAATAGGTGTTTAACGCATGATTCTTCATCTAGATCATACAAGTGTGGTGTTAAACGGCTCTGAGGTATTCCTGAGTAATCCTGAATGAAATCTACTAATCGAGATTTTGCGGTTTTGTTTACGTCATCGTAAGCGTAGATTTCCAATCTGTTGCAGGTTGATAAAATCACTCCTTGCTTGACAAACTTTGACAATGAGTCCAAAGAGTCTTCAAGTTTCTCCCTGTCTACGGTCATTTGTTCCCGCAGTTCTATAGGAGAAGTCCGGTGATTCAAGCCTAATGCTAGCAAGGTCAACTGATCTTCTCCTTGCTTGCTTTAGCCTTTTTTATACTGCAGCCAGATTCATCACATAAATCGAGGTTATGGCAAAGACCAGACGACTCGCTGGTGGTCAATTCTCGAATTAGGACCTCTAGGGCCTTATCCTCAAGACCATTCTGGGCTAATTCCAATAGTTCATCGGTAATACAGCACTGCCATCTGTCTGGATCAATGACCAATTGTTTTTGCTTTATTACCCCTCTCGCTTTTTGCAATACGTTGGCGAGATCAGCCCATCGCAGATTTGGATCTTCTGACAATGTCTCTCTCATTTTTCTAGCTAGCGCAGGGCTTGCCCCGCCCGTTGAGATAGCTAGTGTGACAGGTTCTCGTTTTACTATAGATGGGGCGATAAAGGTGCATAATGGCGGGGCATCTACGGCATTCAGCAGTATTCCTAGAGACTCGCACTCCTTGAATATTTTACGATTTACATCTGGAACGTTGGTAGCTGCGATCGCTATGAATGCCCCTTCAAGATCGCCGGCTTGGTATTTCCGCTCCAGCCATTCTACCTCGCCATCAGATAACGCTTTCTTGATACCTGGTGTGGCGTCGGGGCTAATTATAGTTATTTGCGCTCCAGATTGGCGGAGTGCTTTAATTTTTCCTTCGGCGATTGTACCGCCGCCGAATATTACACAACGCTTACCGGATAAATTAAGGTATACGGGATAGTACTCTGGCATTTTCTCCTCATTGTTTAGGTCAGATTAATCAGCTATTGTGCTTCGACGGGTTGTTCGGTTTCGACGTTATCCCAAAATTGTTGGTAGTCTTCGACGAAATATTTCACTCGGGTTTTTTTATATTCACGAGTACTATACAAAAGTAAGTTATCCGTTATCCCCGTGGATTGACTGATTTCCTTTGCAATTTCTTCGCAACCGTCCTGTGTCGTTGCGTGGACCATGGTGAAATGTGTGTATTCCCAGTCTGGAAAGGTAGGGCGTTCGTAGCAATGAGTGACAGCGGAGTGCTCCGCCATTTTCATGCCAACCTCTT
>PBPE01000002.1 GCA_002724585.1 Dehalococcoidia bacterium
TCAACCGGGGGTGTGACGGGGGTCTGGTCTTTTGTTGTAACCTTCTTAGCATCAGCTTTAGCTTTTCTGTCAGCAGCAAGCTTCTCCTTCATCTGCTGTTGTTTTGATTTCTTAGCATCAGCCCTTTCTTCTGCTAATACTGCATCTGTTACCTGTTCAGGAGACTTAAGTTGTGCAGACTTTTGCCTGTTATCAACCATTGCATCGGTAATAGTGTCAGTAACTACTTGGTCTTCTGCTTTGTCAACCTTCTTTAGTAACTGCTGAACAGGATCAGCTTCTTCCTTAACTACCTCCTTGCCTTCAGCCACCCTCTGTGGAGCAGAAGATTCTTCTCCCTCAGTAAGGAAGGCTCTTTTAAACTGTCCCTTCTTAGCCTTACCACTGTAACTGTCACCTCTTTCAGAGAACAGGTGCATAAACATATGCTCTGCATCATAGGTATGCTTGCCATTCTTGTTTAGTGCATGGTCACGTATGTTCTTTACACCTTTTATAGTTTGTCCTGCCTTCCATGCACCCTTATTAGGCTTAGTAAATATCGCATTGCCATCATAATCTACACCATCAAACCTCCACTTCTCTAATTTCTTAGGTAGGCTGTATGGATCAAGAGCTTTGTGTTTGGTACTCTTATAGTGAAGTACAGTTTTACCTTCTAAAGATTTAATCTTATCCTTAGATTCCTGTGAGGAGAAGTCTATATTAGTAGGAGTAACAGGGTTGCCTTCCTGATCAAGGAGCTTTACGTTATACCTTGGTATAAATGTAGATGGGACTTCCCTTGCTGCATCTTCTCGTGCACCTTCCGAAGCTGCCTTGTCTACCTCCTCTGCAAACTTCTTTGCCTCAGCATCTGCTTTTTCCGTAGCCTTCTGAGCAGCAGTCTTTTTAGTGGTAGCCTTCTTAGGGGGTGGAGTAGGTAGTTTTATATCAGCAGGTACAGCAATACCTAGATCGTTAGCAATCTCAGTTGCTAATGCAATCCTTATATCTTGTGGGATGTCCCATTCTTTTCTAGCTTTACCCTTACCAGTTGTTGTGTCACGAGGTTTAACACCTGCTTCCCCAGCTCTATCTTTTAAAACTTTATATTGTTTTCCTCTAATTAACTCCCACTTTGTACCATTATAATCACCCTCAATCTTAGTTCCTGTGTCAGCTTCCTGACCAGCCCAGCTTTTAACTAACTTAACTACTTCACTTGCCGCCTCACCCACTGGCAGGGTAGCAGGGGCATCAGAAGGAACTACCTTTGGTGTCTCATCTACATCGGGAACTACACCAGCATCCGCATCTGCTCCAGACTGTACTGTGCCTGCCTCAGTTGGTGGTAAATCTGCTGGTGGAACCTCATCCCTTACAGTTGCTTCAGTAGTAGTATCTGTAGGTGTAACTGGAGGTGCATCTCTTCTCTCAGCCGGAGCCTTCTGGGTAGCACCAGCCTTAGGTAGAGTGCCAGCCTTCTCCATGTTACTGAGAACTTTATTAATACCCTTATCATCAAGCTCTGGATTTTCGTTGGCGAGTTTTATATATTGAGCATCACGAGGACTTCTTTGATCTTCAGGTATTTCATATACATTCTTTACATGTGCCCTTAATGCTGGATCTTTATTAAGGTTAGTTATCCTTGTAGATGTCTGTTCTCCATCTGCATCTACACTATCTGATTCAGGATCAGGAAGGTTATGAGTTCCCGGTTTAAAATCTTTTAACCTATCCCTTCTGAAGGCAGTTCGTTTAGGTATAGTTTTCTCACCAAGAAGATCAGCCCCCTGCTTCATCAACTCGATCTCTTCATCAATTAATTTTATTTCCCTCGGATTACCCCTATCAATAGCTTCTTGCCTGAACTTATCTAGTTGTTGTAATGCTGAATCAGTATCTGGTATATCTACTATAGATCTCACTTCATTCTGAATCATACCTTTTGGAACAAAACCATCCTGACCGGGCTGAGGTATATCTACATTACCAAAGATACGACCAACTGGATCACCTTTTCTTACAGGATTACCATGCTTATCAAGCTCAAACTCTCCCTTCTTCCACTTACTATAGCCCCTTAACCCCTGTGCTGTACCTAATGGCAACCCAACAAAGCCACCCATCAACATCTCGTATGCTACTTGTCCGGGGTCTACACCATATATAGTGCCCGGTCTTAATGGAAAGTTTAGTTGAACACCAACATCACCAAGTGCTTTCATCTTAGCTTCACTTGCAGTGTACTGTGAAGCTGTTGATTGAAGTGCTTCTTCCAGTGCTTCTCTACCAGAAACCCTAACACCTATTCTTTTTGCTGTATCCCATTTACCTGATGATACCTTTATTAACTTAGCTAATCTTCCTACACCAAATGTATGTCCAAGGTTTAATGGATTAAAGAAATTTAATTTACCTACAGTCTCAGCACTTTCTCCTGCACGATCAGATATTATTCTTAATGCTTCTTGTTTAATTTCTTCTTCATCCGCATCAGTCAGCTTCTTACCTAATGCATTCTCAATTTTTTCCCTTACCATTGGGTCTGAGATAATATCTGCATAGTTAAAGCCCATCTCTGTTAAGGCTTCTACAGTATTAAATCCCATAATACCAGCAAGCCACTGTCCTATTGCTCCTATCCCTACAGCACCAGCAGCTTTTGCTGCACCAAGCCCAAGTGCTGTTCCACCAAGCATAACCCCTGCCATAACTGGGGCTGATACAGTTAAATCAAATAAGAACTGAGTGACAGGATTCATATCCTTAGTTTGAAATGCATGTATCATTTGGTTTTCAAATGCAGCTTCCTGTACCTGTTCTGCATTTTCTGTCATTGCCTCCTGATCATCAGTAATATATTTAGCAATTGCAAACTCAGATATATCCCATGCTTGTGAACCTATATTTGAGATCATCTGCCCTGCCCTGCTGAGAGTGCCACCAAAGTCACGATCACGACTAAAGTCTCTAGGGTTAGTTGCTTGACCTAAATTGAATGTTTCATAAAACTTTTCTAACTGGTCATCTGTAATATTTGGATGTGTTTGTTTAGCTTTCCTTCTTAAATCAGAACGCTTTAACTGCCATGATGCATATGGTTGATTAGGAATATCATATAGGTTATCAAGCCTAGATCTTTCTCCAGAAGTCCAAGTACCTAATTCTTGTGGATCAAAAGACTTTTGTCCGTACTGAGGGGTTCTTCTTAGATATCCTTTATATTCTTCTGCCATATTAATTCCCTATGTTCCCGGTATTAGTGAGCTAGTATTTATACGTGTTGACATATCATTTGTTTGAGCATTAATATTTAATCCTGTATTATCAATAGTAAGATTATTAAGATCAAAAGATTCATTAGGTGCTTGAAGGCTACCCATTCCTAAAGTAGTATTAAATCTATAAGGACTTAATATTCTTGCTCTAAATCTTGCCAGTCTATCTTTTAAAAAATTAACTCTTGCTCCTGTTTCATTCTTATATTGTTTACTGTGAAAGAGTTCATTAAACATATCATCAATACTTGATTCAGCTATTGATCTAGAATTAGTATTAAGTGCTGTCTTAAGTGCCTGTTTAAATTTTACATATCCACCTTTCTTTGTCATAAAATCACCGCCATGCCTATAAGCAAGATCACCAAGCATTTGTTCTAGTGCAGGGTAATTTTTATACACGTTACTATTAAGTGGTATATCATTATTATAACTTTCAAGTGCGGATTTGTTTTTGTTATATGCCCACATAACTAAGCTTTTAGTTTGTGCTGGATTCAATTTTACATTATCCCTGTTTTCTCTTTGTCTAGGAGATAGGAATTTATTCTTATCAGTTTGATGCCCTAAATGTTCTTTGGGGTTAGTAGACATAAAGTAATTTGTAAAATCTTTCCAAGCTTTACTACCTTCTGTTAAGCCTAATTGATTTATCATTACCGATTTCATTAGCTCTTCATCCCTATTAACCAACTCCCAAGCATCAACTGAACCTGCAAGTATTGGGTGTTTATTATCATCAATAACTTTGCCGTCAGGCTTACTATCCTCATGAGCCATAAGGTTTTGAAAGACTTGATTCAACCTTGCACCTTCATTGTTCACATCAACTGGACTTAAATCTGGAGTATACTCCTGCCCCTGAACCCTTAAACCACCCGGTTGAAATTTAATTCCTTGCTTGTCACCATACTCTCTTTGTAAAACTTCTATTTTAGATTTAATTTTTTGGTGCAAATCATCAGCCCATTCAGATGCTAATCTTTTATTTTCCTCAGTTAACTCACCATCTAAAAGATCATGTAGAATTTTATTAATAAGAAAATGTTTTTCTCGGTCAGGTTCATACTTGCCTATCGCATACCATTCATCTCCAAATATACTACCATTACCTCTCCATATTTCAGCAGCAGTATCTAAAACTCGCCCACTAAATTCAAGAAACCTTGGAAATCCTTCAAGTTTGTTTCCATTTTCATCAATATCTTTTGGTTTAACAGCCCCAATACCATCAGGATGATTGGCAAGAATCATTGCTTCTGTTAGATCTTGTTTTTTATCCTTATTAACCTGATTAGTTATAGTGTGTATTTTTTCACCTGTGTTTTTTCTAAATCTTTCAGGTTCAATTAATTTATTATATGAATCAATAGTGTTATCTTCTGTTTTATCCTTAGGTTTATCAGAGGAAACTATTGAATCAAGAGTTTGTTTATATAAATTATCACTTTGATCTCCTTGCTTAAGTTTTATTTCCTGCCTAAGATCCTTACGATTTTCTTTTTCCTTTGAGTATTGATCCATTATTTGATTCATGCCCGGAAACTTAACCCCATCCTTTAAGTAAGCAAGAAGCAGATTAACATCTTCCCTTGGTCTGGCAGCAACAGACTTGTTATACAAGCCGTTGTTTTCCGCATACTTTTCAAAGGTATTATTAGACATAACTGCTTGTTCTAATTGCTCTTTGAATGCCTGCTTCCCCTCTTCAGTAAGCCTACCTGCTTCAATCTCTTTATCAAGTCTGCCCTCATGCCAAATTTTTAATTTAGCTTGAGTGGTGGGATCATACATATCTGAATATCGTTGCATAATTACTAACTTATCCTCACCAAGTTGCTGATCTTTAATAAACTGATCCCATCTAGTATTATAGTTTTTACGCAACTCTTCTTTATCCAATCCACCCCAAGCTTCCCAATCTCTTTGGAAGTTTCCGTATTCTACATTCTTCATTAACAACCCAAGCCTGTGGGTTGTTTCTCTCCTTCTATTTTCCTGATCTGTTACACCCTTCTGCCACCCTGCTTTAGCTGTATCCCTACCTATAGTACCACCAAAGTATTCCTGAGGTTGCTTCTCCCCCTTAAAGGATACTTCCTGTCCACCTGCTTTTCTTGCAGTATCTGGATGCCCTCTATATCCAGAATATAAATCAGCACCAAAGATTTGGCCTGTCTTCTCAGCCATGTTAGCAAATGCACCACCAGCATATCCTATATACTGCCTAGTTCTTTCGGCATCCTGATTCCGTTGTGCTATCTGTTCTGATAACTGCTTATGCCGATATGGAAGTAACCTGCCACTATCGTAAAATGCTATTGCCATTTCAAATCCTTTTTATTTTACTATTGTTATAATCCAAGATATCCGCTACTTGTTTCAAACCTAGGTCTTCGTTTTCTTGGGAAAAGTTCTGATGTATTTCTCCTTGATCGTCCCGTAAAAGATTGTGGTTGAAAAGATATTGGCTGATTCATAAAGTTTTGTTTTGAAACCATAGGATCAACACCTCTAACAGATGGCCCTGCACCATACATGTTTGGTACAAAACTATTTTGACTGTTGTTATTAAAATTTTGATTTACTGGGTTAATATTGTTATTTGAAATCCGTGTTATTTGATTGCCTGAAGTCGAAGAAAGGTCTTCTAAACTTGGAGAATAGCTTGCTAATCTATTTGGTTGAACAGCATCTTGCCTCCCAAACCTGCTGTACATATCTGCTTCTGCACTAGCTGCCCTACCTGCTTGGATTCCTGAGTAAAGGTTTGCCGCAGTACCTGCAATAGCAAGACCTGTCTGTATACCCCTGCCCATACGACCAGCATTGTATTCATCAACCTGTTGCTGTGCCATCTGGTCACTGAGCATAAGCTCCTGTTCCCTACCCATACGTTGCTCTTCTATACTGGTTCTCCTGTCAGACATTGCATCACCAAACTGATCATAAGCTTGACTTGCCTGCAATGATCTTCCTGCTAGGTTAGCGAACCTATCTCCTGTCTGACGATAGTCAGAAGCAAGTGCAAGGTTAGCCTGTGATCTATTAAGTCCTGCTGTAGCAAGATTCATTTGATCTGCTATACGTGACTGGTGTGCCTGTGCCATGATCTGATCTGCCTGTTCTTCCTGACCAAGCATACCTGACTGTTGCATTATCCTGTTAGCATCTACTTGCATTTCCTTCATCCTATTCTCCTGCCCTGCAAACCAGCCTTGCTGTTTAGCCTTAGCAAGGTTAGTACCTGCTGTACTCTGTGCATCCATCATAAGCTTTGCTGCTGCCACAGGATTTGTTTTTGCTAAGCCAGAAGCTACTGCCTCAGTCTGTGCCATGACAGCTTCATTACCCATCTTTGCGGCATCCATTACCATAGCTTGCACTGCATCAAAGCTTCCGGGTTGATACTTTTGTGACTCAAGATCTAATCTGTAAGCTTCTCTCTGTTTCTGTCTTTGCATTGATCTTTCACGTAGTCCTGCATAATGTTGTCTATCATCTGCAAGTTCGCCAGCTCTTCTCTCTCGCATGGCGGCTGATGTAATACCTGCTTGTGCTGCACCAGCTTGTGATTCTGATCTACCATATAATCTACGTGCTTCGTCACTATCGGTAAGGTATCTGCCATACTCATCTTGAGCACGGCCTTCATACATATCCCTCCTAGTACCATATCTATCATATGACTTATCGGATCTTTCCTTCCACTTCCTTAGCTCTTCTGGATTATGGAGTCTTCTAGGATCAGACATCTTGGGGCCGCCAAGACTCTCAAACATTCCTCTAATTGCTCTGCCTAAGGCCATAGTTTTACCTCACTTACGTAGTCTATTTAATGTTTGTCGTGCTAATTTTTTAGCTCGCTTTGCTTCAGATCTTTTAACTGTAAGCATTCTTTTTTTATCACCTTGAAAACTTCCTACTGCTGTGGAATTCTGTGCACCTGCACTATGTGGTGAATTACCACCTTGATCCGTACCACCTAAAGCTGGAGCATCATAACTTGGTGGAACATAACCACCATCTGTTCTTCCAGAAGAAGGAGGCCAATGAGAAATATATGGATGTGACCAATCACCATACGCATTAACTCTCCATGAACCTAATGCAAAATGCCATGTACCATAAGTATAATCTTCATGATCTGCTAATTTATTTTTCCATCTATCAAGTGATTCTAAAATTCCATATGACTCTGGTGAACTGGGAGTAGTATATCCCTCCATTATTACATCATTCATATTATTCAAATCGCCTATAACTGTATTAACCTTAGCTGTTATTGCGTGAACATCATTAACCATAAGGTTAAGTTTTGTTTTAAGTTCATTAACATTATCTTCTATTGCTTTAATTTGTGCACTTTGAAGTGTATCTACTTTTTCTGTTGCCATACTATCTTGTTCTTTTAACTAAAGTTCTTGCAGTTTTTCTTGCTCGTTTTTCATTTTTAGTTTTAAGTGTCATAACTGATGTTTCTCCTTGACCATAACTAGCTACCATTGTTGCAGTCTGTGCTGTTGCAGTATATGTTGATCTTGGATTCCCGTTACCTTGTGCTGTTCCATCTAAGTTAGAAACTGAAGTAGCTGCTGAACCCCATCCTGTATAAACACTTGAAGATGTGTTGGCTGGTGGATGTGTTTGCTTCCAAGTTCCTGCAGGGGCTGATGCACCAGTAGCAATCCATCTATGATTTTCTAATTCTTGAAATAAATCATCTAATCGTTTTAAGATACCAGTACCTGATGCTGAACCACCTCCACTTGCTACACTATAACCTGCATTAATAACAGTATTTAGATCATCTGCATCTGCTATTGCTGTATTAAGCTTAGTTGTTAATGCAAGAATATCTGCAACAACAAGATTTAGTTTATCCCTTAGATCTTTAATATCATCTTCTAATGCAACAATCTTTTCAGATTGTATTATATCAACCTCTGCTAAACTCATTAGCTATATCCTGCTTCCTTTCTTTCTTCTGGTGTCATGTTTTTATATTTTACTCTATCACTCCAAGCAGATTTACGTTTATCAGTCCAAAGTATTTTACAAAGTGTTTCTATTTCAGGATCAACAGATGATTCAGAAAAGTTATGATCAGGATTTAATGTATGTTTTTCTATACCTTCTTCTGTTTCTATTTGATATGTACAATTACCATATTCAAAACTGAAAGCAACTGATAATATTTTACCCATCCATTAATACTGCTAGTGTTTCAGACTGTTCCTTAATCATTTCCCTTAGATTTGCCACCTCACCAGACAATGCAATCACCTTAGATCTAAGTTCTGCATTAACACGTTCCTGATCCCTGAAAGCCTCCTGTGTAATCTGGTCTTCTATCTGGGAAGCAACTACATTTATTCCATATCGTTCTGCTTCAGCCATTAGCTGGGTACTGCTGGAGTTTCAACATCACTTATACTAATGTCAGTTTCAAATGAACCAACATAACCTCTTGGATTATTATTAGTATTATCGATCTGCTTCCATTGAAATATATACCCCCTACTTCCTGATGGCATATAAAACTTCTCAGTCTTCCATCCAGTTGAACTAAAGAAACGACTAGAACCTATCTTAGTGCCATCGAAATACATATCTATAGTAACATCACCCTTGTATGTAATCTGTGCTTCTGACAGCTCTTTAACAACTCTGTGAGAAGCTATTGGGGCAGCAACTAACTCACAACTAACCATGTCACAGCCCTCCTCTATACTAACCTGTACCAATGATCCAGCTTGGGAGGGGTTAGGGAAAATTCTAAGAGGCAGAAGCTTCCCTTTCACTGCAAGCCCCGCACCAGAAATTGTTTCTGTGCCTGCATGATCCCCATCCACAGCAAAATTAAACTTCAGATCATCACCATCCTCTCTAGGTATTACGCCAACAAGTGCCTGATGAAAAACTACTGGTGCTGGATACTGTTGAAACTCTGCCATTATGCTGCCATATTTCCGTTGAACTGTACTGATTCTATAGTACCTGACATACTCTCATTCATATAGTGTATTCTTTGTCCATATGAAGATGCTGGTAAATAAACTCTTTCTTCTTTAAACTCACCTTCTGGATTAGTTAGTTCCTTCCTGTATATAAGCTTGCCATCTAACATAACCCTGAAATCAATATTACCCTTATAGAATACATCAGCACTATGGGTTAGCGTGTGTGCCTGATACTGCTGAAGTGGATAGTGTCTTATTGATAATGTCTGAACCCTTACATTACCCTGTATTTTTACAGATATAGTTCTAAATCTACGAAGATCATTTAGGTATAAGTCAGCAGACAATGGCTCAATCCTATCACTCGGAGGGAGAACAAAAGTTCTTGCTGCTGTTGTATCATTATTAAGGAATACATCTACTACAGGTAGGTTGCCCCAGTATATTGTACCCGACCCACTCCTTAGTGGCTCTTTATCAAGAAGTAGTGCAGGATATGTAACACCACCAACAACTGAAGTAGTCACACTACTAACAATAGTATTGTCTGCAAGCATCTCATTCCATATTCTATCACCAGCCTTAATTGTTGATGTATCAAAATCAAGGGGCATAACTATCTTTTTACGTTCTGTTTCAGATAAGTTACCACCACCTATATCAATCTCAAAATACTGTTCGGCATTCCCATAGTTGATAAACACATCATACATATCTACTTCTGAGTCAGCCCCTGCTGCTGCTAAATCACCTGCATCTAAGTCATCTGGGTTCATACCCAATAAGGAAGCGGCTAGAGACTGGCCTCGTATGCCATCTGACAATGTAACTGCTGACTTAGAATCAAGCACCTCATATACAACAGCTAATGAACCTAATGCTTTTGCAAGTGCAGGCTCTCCTGCATCAATCTTCTTGCTTCTCCATGATATATTAGTAGCTTTAGTTGAGCCTATCTCACTTACACTGAATGTGCTGTCACTATCTGATACCTGATTATCTTTAGTTACAACGATAGCCTTACCAAGAGCCTTTGAATAATGTGCATAGTAGGCTTCTATTGAAGTCTTACAAAGTCTTAAGTCACCACCTGTAATCTCAAGCCTAAATCCAGTACCATTACCCGGCTTCTGGAATAACCAGTAAACTCCATCTGCTACTAAAGCTCTAGGTTTAACAAGATTAGTTATTATATGTTTGTCCCTAGTTAAATACTGAACCTTACCAGCCTGATAGTATGCAATCCCATCATTAGCAGTAAGCCATAATACCCCGCCACCAAATGTTGCTACTGTTTGTTCGTCACCTTCCTTAATTCCATGTGCATCTGGAACCCTAAAAGCTATCATTGCTTTAGGATCAGTACCCCTCACCCTGTATAATGAGTTAGTTGTCCATACAAGACCTTCACCTGCATGCTCCATTATTGCCCTGATTTCTGAGTCTAGTGTAACAACTGCATCAAGAGGCCAGTACTCAGGAGTTCCATACCTTGAGAACTGTAAGTTTGCATCTAATGCACCAAAGTACATTGATCCTACTGCTGTTATATATCTATAATAATCCTCACTACTTTCTGTTTCAAAGAAGTTTTTCTTTTCTTCATTATATGTAAGACCTACTGGAGGATAGTTATCATTTTGTAGGTAGTGCAGTGATGTTACTGGTGCTCGTGCTTTATCCCTATACCCAAAACTATTAATTTCTATTGACATACTTTCTACATCTTGATTCGTAAAGTTCTCCTCATAACTGAATACTGTTACTCCAGCATTGTGCTTAGATGGTAAGCTTCCTGCTGCATTAGTTGTACAACCTGTAAGTTTATTAGGAGTAGATGTTAGATCTCTGCCAGTGTAGTCATATATTTCATTGCCTATAAGAATCCTGCCTGAAGCTTGGAATAATGCTGCATCTTCAACTTCTATGGTTATTGCACCACTCGTAGCTGCATATGGAGTATCAATATCAGTTTCAAGTGTTGTGGTATCCTGATTTCTATGCTCTATTTCAAGCACCCACTCAATTACATTAACAGCCTTTGCTGCTTCGTGTCTGCTTGCAGATGAATCATACTGTGCACGTTCACATCCTGTTAATGATGTACCTGATATACCAGTATACGATACATATTCTTCTTCAATCTTAACAACTCCTGTAGTAGGCCAAGCACTTGGGTTTGTTGTGCTGGCTAAGGCAATCGTTGTAGCTGTCTCATTAATCTCAGATGATAGTGTAGTTGTGTAAGCAACACTGGGAGAAACATTTTCACTAAGCTGAATTATATTCCATGAACCATCCATATCAGATGGTGCCACATATTTTCTCAAGCTATGTGTACCTGTACCTGCATCTGAAAAAACAATAGGTTTATGCCAACTATGTGTTCCAGTTCCATTATTTAACCATATTATTGCTGAGCCACCTTCTGATGTTGATACCTCAAATGTATCATCAGCTTTATTTATTACATAATAATTTGTATCAATAGCTAAGCCTCCGGGTAATGCCCCATCAATATTGGTTACATGTATTACTGTATTATTAGTGAGTCCGTGCCCAACATCATTAATTACCAATGGATTTAATGATGATCCACTAGTTGTAAAAACATCGTTACCACTTTTTGTGCTAGATAATGTTATCTTATTATTAGCTGTTTGAGATTCTACATAATATAGGTTATTTTCAGTTCCAACTGCTCCTGCTACAAGTGGTGCTGGTAAATCAGTACCAGATAGTCTTACTTGATCTCCAACCACAAGACCATGTGGTGAAGCTGTAGTTATTGTTTCATTAGTTGTGCTTGCAGTAAATGTGACACTTGACCCCAATCCTGTTGCAGTTAAATCAAAGTTTGAATTAGTAAAATTTCTTAATTTAGTTATATCTTTAAATGTTTTAAAGTTGTAGAACTTTGATAAAGAAGATACACGAGCAAATGAACCAGTCAGACTTCCTAAAGTAAGTGGGAAGCCTGTTAGATCAGGCATATCTATATCACGAAGGAACATCCACTCTGATGAATCACCACCATAACGATACACACGAATAGTTTCTATATCTGTATTGTCAAAGTGAAAGAAGTTTTCATCAAAGTTAATCTGTATGCAATCATCTGCACTATCTAATGGTTGTATACCTTCAGCAGATGCTACTGATGGAGCACTTTCATTCCCCCATTTATCTAAGAAAGAAGCACGATAATAAAAATCTATATTCGGCCCATAAGGATTAAACATATTAGGTGCACCAACTAAGAAAGCAGAGATTCCAACCTTTGAGGCATCAAATGCATTGTTTGCTGCATCTGCATTACCTAAGGTATATCCTATTTCTGTAGCATCAGCACCACCTTTAAGTGGTATTGCTTTATCATTTAGTACATAAAAGTTTTGACCTGCTTCCTGATAGTTAGTAAATGAAATTCTATTATTTGCACCAGTCTGTCCAGTAGATGGCAGTACAGTCTCAGATGTTTTAAAGAATGCTACGTTACGAATAACCTTGCTCTTAAATTTAATTTCAAGTTTAGGATTTGTTATTTGTGACCCCACCCCTCCTGACTGGAGTGTTGCTGGAGCATCTAGTATATACCATGTGAATTCATTTTGATCTCCCAGCATTTTATTAGATTCATGGTTTAATCCTATAGTTGGATTTCCAGTACTATTAAAAACCCCAGAATCAAACTTCCATTCTACTGAAAGATATCTTGGTATGCCCTGATCAGTTGCCTCCCCTTCTCTAGTTTTTATTACTTGTCCCCAAGCAGATATATTATTGCTACTAGAAGAATGATTAATCCAAGTATTTTTAAGATCAGATTCAAAAAATGGTACTGCTGTATGTACATCATATTTTTCTGTAGAAGTAGAAGTATTATCTGTTCTTGCTATGCCCCAAACTTTCAGTCCATCAAAGTGTAATGGCTTAACAAAATCGTATGATAGTATAGATGTTTCTGGTTTTGTTGAACCCGTCTTAACCAACCTCCATTTAGGTGTGGCTTCTGCATCAGGTTTAATCTTTACAAATACAAATACAACACTGCTTGCTATTAAATGTAATGCATCTTCAACAATTCCTGTAAGTCCAAGACCAACTGCTTGTTCTGGTTTATTTTTGCTGTATTTAATATTATAGTATGGGTCATATACAGTGACACCATCGTTATCAACAACAGACAGGTAATCACTTGTTAAATAATAAACACCAGCATTGCTAAATACACTAGATGATGGAGCTACATCACTGTCAGTACCATTCTGAGAGTATAGCTTTTGATTCCCTTCAGCCCCCTTTACATAAAAGATTCTAGGTTGAGAACCTGATGTTGTAGTTACTGCCCTAACATCAAGCATACCATCAGTGCTATCTTTCCATTTGATAGTATGCTTATAATCAGAGTTTGTTGCTTCTACCCCTGAGTTTGCTCTTACTTCTATAGTTTGTTTTGTATCATTGTTAGGCTCAAGTGGGGGCCGATGTCCTATTAATACATGACCAAATAGATCAGTCTGTAGCACTTCTCTTTCAGAGCCATTAAGTACATCTTCATCTGCTGCATCTTTAAATACATATACCTGAGTCCGTGCCAGTGGCCTTTCGCCTTCTTCGTTAAATGGATCAATTGAATTAATAACAGGATAACATTCCTCATCTACAAAAGGGTTATTTGATTCAGTTTGATCAGTCCTTTCTAAGTAAAGTTTGTTGGCACTATTACTAATGCTGGTAATTTTAGCTAAAAAATAATCTTTTTTATGGTCACGATCCTCCTTTTTTAATAAATTCATATTACCATTTGATGGTTGTATCACTATGCCGGGTGATTTTCTAGCTGATACATTCCATGATAATGTTCTATTTCCATTTGCTTGTACTTTAATATAATCACCAACTGTAAATGTTTTAGTATCTGCTTCAGCAAATGTTATGCTTTGTTCAGACCTGCTTATAGTTGCCTTAGTCCAAAGTTTAGATCTTGCAAACCCTGTTTGTATTGTCATTGAGCCACCGGGAGTATAACTACATAACCTTATTATATATGACTCAAAACCCCCTGTGATTATATTTGTTTTTACATTTTCCCTTGCAGTAGAATGTCTACTAGAATTAGCTATGTTATTTCTATTTACCGATGCAGAACCTGTTAATGTAAATTTGGTATGCCAATCTGATCCCATTGAAGGCGACCAAGCATAGTATCTATTAGGAATATTTTTCCTTCCAGTTCTCTGGCTATAGTGATATTGAAAAGTTCTTTTGTGGTTTAATGCTAAAGCATTCCCTTGATTTACCCATTGGCTATACCAATAACGACTAGCCCAGTATTGACCTGTTGAGGTAGGCATAGAACTGTGAGTATATTTTATTTCAAAATCAAAATAAGGAATCTTTAATGTGTATATAGGGTCTACTCTATAATATCCATAGCTTTCTGGCCCACTTCCGGGTAATCCATTTTTACCTATACTAACTACCAGTCTTGTATTTTGATTATAATCTACAGTGATTTGATCTATATGGGTTTGAGTAGGTACCTTGTTACTTTTATTTATAAAATAGAATTGAGGTTTACTGCTTCCTACTTTTATTTTTGTCCATGTATTTGCTTTAACTATAGAAGCAGCCCACTTAAGACCAACATTAGTTGTTCTCCACCATTGTCTATCTATCCCACCCTTAACTGTAACTGTAGGAGTTTGCCAAGTGGCTTTACCACCTTGTTTTTCTGGAGGATTAGATCCTGTTTTTGCCCATATTTCAATATCATCACTACCTGCATCCCAGTTACCAGTTGATTCGCCATCAGTTTGACCATCTCTAACCAATAAAAGAATTGAATCTGTTGCTGGAGGTAGTATCCACCTCTCGTCTGCACTACCAGAGTATGCAGACGGGGTTGTATTTGTTGTTTTTATTTTTTGTGCAAAGGTAATAACACCATTACATATATCAAGACTACTGATTTCCTGACCTGTTGCACCAGAAGTAAAACCAAAGTCACTACCTGCATTACCACCCTGACTTGCATCAACAGTATCAAATGAATTAACAGTCATTGATGATGTGCTAAGCTGCACAGTATCTATATTTTGAGCATCCCAACAGATAAAGTAGTTTTCTTTAAATAAATAACCACCGCTATGATGTGTAAGATTACCAGACTGTACTAGATTAGTAGTCCATTCTCCGGGTGAACTACCCGGCTGACGAGTAACAACCTTCCAGTTAGATGTACTATCATCTATCCAGTAAGGTTGACCACTGTAATAGTATATTTTTTTATCTGTAGTGTTAGTATCTGCCCTGTGTTCTTCTAGCGAGGGGGCATCACTGTATGGTGGGGTTAAAGTTTTATCTCCTGTGTCTACTATACCAAACTTGTCAGCTTTTAGTTTTAATAGATGCGATCCCTCTGCGGGTCTGAGTCCCCTAGAACCTTCTGAGACAACAGATCCTGTGATAATAGACTTGGGAGGTAGTGAAGGGCCAAGGTTCCTAGATACATTTGCATCATCATTTACTATCTCTTCAAACTGAGGTCTTTTATTATCGAATGTTTTAACAACTCCAATACCAGATTCCTCAAATGATACAGCTTCTGAATCACGTATCCACTCACCCCGGTAATGATAATGACCAGCATCTGTTAACTCTTCTAACCCATCTCCGGGTTCAAGAGCAAAGCCCTTTAAGTTAATATCAAGAGCTTCTTCTCCTTGGTCATCACGTAGATTCTGGGGATCAATCTCATTTGATATACCACCAGTAAATTGTCTAAGTACATTCCTTGGCATCTATCACAACCCCTATAGTTATTAGTTTATGTCTCATGTAGGATTCTGAGGGAGTACCTTAGGATTACATTTATCTGCTAATATTTTTGTAAGGTTTACTTCCTTAATTATCTTTTCCTTTTGAACTTCCTCAGGCGTAAGCATCTCACGGATTGTATCCGTATAGCAATCGCATGTTTGCCAGACTAATATCTGGTTCATGAACGGATTCTTCTGTTTCCAACTCACTGAACAAACTTGCCAAAGACTCCTGATCTCCATCGTACTGAAGTTTCCATCGTACTTTGGTTTGATCTGAGTGGTTTTCTGACAACTCCCAGTCAGGCTCAAACTCAGCAGTAAGACCACATTCCAGTTCAAGAATAATTTCCATTTTAATATGTCCATACAGTTGGTCTTGGCCCTTCATCTGGGGATAATATATCAAGATGTACAAATCTTTTTGAGTGAACACCTCTTTGACTCATACCTACCCCACTCACCCCATGCTTTTGTGCAATAGTAAATAACCTCATAGCATCAGCACCAGATATAAGTATGTCTGCTGCCTTAGCAAATGTATGTGGCCCCTTCTTTCCTGTTGTAGACACCCTCTGATTATGCTCCTCACACCTAAAACCAGATGTAATCTTCAGTGGCCTTTGCATTTCATCTCTAATAGATTGAAGAATCCTCATAAATTCATCATCCATATCAGATTTACCACAACAAGAACAGGCCATTTCATCAGTTGTAAAGTTCTTAGTTATAAGCATACCTATCCCTCCAATTAGAATTCCTCCAAATTGTCTCCGAGTAATGATATAACCTTTTAAGGTTAATATTACTTAGCGATACTCTTTTCATAGGCTTGTAATATCTTGTCGTCAACTTCGTTTTTAGTAGATTCAACAAGCCTTCTTAAGAGTATTAAAATTACCTGCTGGAGAAGCTTCTCGCTAAGCATCGACATACACATTGTTTTAACTGTTGCACCTACCAATGGTGCTAATAAACCTATCATTAATTTTCTCCTGTAAGTGAGTTTAGTTTTTCTGAATTTTGGTTTACCTGAAACTTAATTACCTTAACATCTCCACTTAATTCGGAGACAGTGACAAGTAACCATGATATGCTGGCTATTACTAACGAGCCAACTACAAGTAATATATTATTTACAGACATAGGCTGATTCATGTTTAATGTGCTGTTACCTTCCCTAAGTGAATACGAATACCTGTAACTATTTCTTTTAGTTCTTTCATTTGATATGAGAATGTATCTTCAGCTTCCTGTAAATGCTCTATATGTATTGCTTGCTGAGAAACTGTTTCTTCTAAATCTAATACAGTACTGAATAACCACCCTACAATTCCTAATAACCCTGCAACAACTAAAGGTGTGAATGTTTTTACTAAAGCATGATCTGTAGCAGCAGTTAATGCACTGCCATTTCCATTAGCCATTATTTTTCTTCTCCATTTGTTTCCTCTGCCTCTGCATCCTTCTTGTCCTTAAACCAATAATCAGTGGATTTTGCGAGAACCGCCACATAAGCTCCGAGCAATACATTAAGAAAATCCCTTGAAGTGTCCTTAACCTCTGCATAAAACAATAACCATAATAACGCCAGAAACGTAACCGCATTTGCCACTGAAATAGAAAATCGTGCCCAGAAGAGTAATAGTTTTCTGTTTTCAAGAGGATCACCTCCACCACCTAAAAGTGATTTGTGTAGTTTTCTGCTCATTCATTGCTGCAATCTAATGTCTTATCAATGCAATTCCAATACGGCCTTACGTAAGCTCTGTTAGCCCTTAATGTCCCACGATAAGGGCCATCATTAACCCAATACCCAGCTCTATCTGGAGAAATAGGGGAACACCCATTAAAAAGGAAAGTCCATATTATTATGAGGTACAAGCCCCATCTCCATAAGAAAAGTTCAATCATGGTTTCGGATATTTATTCATCTTCTTCATCTAGTGAATCTGCTGGATCAGCTTCATTACCTTCTGCAATCCATGCAAGATATTCTTGGTAGTCTACATTATCCTCATCAAATGGGATTGATGCCCCATCTTCTTTTCTTATAACCTGATTAGAACCAGTTATACAAAGTTTATAAGTATATTCCATAATTTTTTACATTTCTGCGGTTGCTTTCCAATCAATAAAAACTAGATTCCAAGGCTGGTGTGTGGTCGTAGCATTAGTACAAAAGAATGTAACTTTCCTTTTACTTATCCAACTTGCTCCAAAATTAGCTATTATACCTGTATTCCCAACTCCCCAATTATCAAACTTTGCTTCATTCTCTACTCCAACCTNAGAATAAACATTAACAGTTGGAGTTGCTCGTTTTGGCTCATTAAAAAAAGCATTAGTAAATACTGTGCCTTGAGTAGATTTACTCATAGTTCCAGTTGCATAAGCAATAGACCCACCATCACTTGCACTTTTTTCATAATACCTTTGACATCTTCTTAACTCATCCGCATAGGTTCGATGTTCAAATGGAGTTGCACTGCTTCCTAGTTCAAATTGCAATCCTGTTATGTAAAGTTCATTAGAAGTACTAGCAAAGAAATTAGTCTGATTAGTTCTAAATGTTTTTTGTGTGGTACTCCATGCACTTGAATCATTAGCTTCTGCTAAACTACCATCAGTCGAACCTGATAGTACAAATCCTATTAAAAGACCAGCACCAGTATCATTGCTTATTGTTGCACTTGTAGATTTAGGAATAGTTATTGAGTATCTTGCCCAAGATGTTGTTGGACTGACATTTACATGATAAAATTCCCTAGTCCCATCGAAAGTTTCTATACTTACTGAAATAGGAGTAGTAAAATTAACACTTTTCATGTACCACGATAATGTAGTAACTTTTGCGTCTGCACTCCCATAGCATAATCTTTGTAAATCTTGTGCTTCTAATGAAATTGAAGCCATAACAAAATCAGTTGAAGACCCAGCAGGAGTTCCTGTTGCATTACACTTTAATCTCATGCTTGAACCAAATCCACTTGGTGCATCTGTAGATTTATCTATATCCAAAGTGCCGGGACAAGAACTATTAAAATTAAAATACCACCTATCTATTGAGTTATAACCCTCATTACTACCATCTGAAGCAGTAATATCTGTTGATCTTTGCCAGACTTCCATCCCTCCATTGATAATCATATTCATTGAAGGCTTGTTATCTAACTGAGTCTGCACATTGGATGTAACACCATCAACATAATTGAGTTCTGCCGTTGTAGATGTAAGTCCATCTAATACATCAAACTCTGAGGCAGTTGTGCCTCCTGCCACATAGTCTGCGAGTATTCTTGCTCTTGTCATCGGTTACCCCGTTACTTTATATAATTAAAATTTATAACCATTCTTATATTTTTATCCGTACATGATGTTCCACGATGTTTGATATTGGCTGGAAATGTAACAAATCTATTTTCTACACTATTAATTATTGTTCCATCTTCCAATTCAGTAAACCCATCATTTGTGTTTAGATAGAAAATTGATGTTGTAAATATTTTCAATTTCTCTGGATAAATTGTTTCCCTCTCAGGATTGTCATAATTACCAATGTCTACATGAAAATCATGCTTAACAGGTTCTATCGTTGACGTAATCAAATTTGCCTTTATACGATAAAGTGCCGTTGGTCTTATTTTTTCTAAAATAGGGTTTAATTTTTCTAAATAAGGTGAAATAGGTGCGTGTTGTGTGTAAAACATATGGACAAACTGAAAGTTCCCATCTTTTATCACCCCTTTAATTTTTCCTGAATCATCTTTCCCATAAACTACTGTATCACTATAATGCCAAGGTATTTCCTTACCTAAAAAAGAACCTTGTATTTCTTTAAATTCATCTTGGTCTAAAAAATTATCTTCAATTTTCATGGCTTAACAGGCCATGTAACATTAGTAAGTTCATCCTTTTCATTTAAACTTGGAGATGATGTTGCTGGTAAATCTCTCAAATTTTGCCGATAAGTTTTTTGTTCATTTGTCATAGTTTGATCTTGAGATGCCCACCAATCTGTCTCTGAAAGCTTCAGGTTACGTTCTTCTCGTAAAACTTTCATTGGTTCTTCTTTTTTTAATAGGTCAAATTGATCTTGAATTTCTTTATCAGATGGAGGTGTAAAACCATCAACCCATTTTATTGAATATTCTTCACCAAAGCCTTTATCTTCATAAGAGGCAATTTTATCCATACCACAAAGTTTGTCGATTGCTTGTATAACCATATCCCTATTTCGTGTACTCATTTTAATCTCCTATTTTATGGCCTACAAAGATGGGGTTTTCAGCATAACCATTGGAATTTGCAATGTAGAAATAATCGTTAGCCGAACAATTCCAAATCCAAGTCATTTGGATGGTATTCCTGCCTGAACCATGTCCATCTCTTTCAACAAAAACACTATAATCATTCAAGTTAGTGGTGTTGTGATAAATATTAGCGTAAACATCGATATTATAATTACTGATAGTGATAAATTTATGATTACAAAAATAAAGTCCAGCTTTCCCGACATATACCTTTTCGGTACTTACAGTAATATTAGAACCCTTATAAATTGGAGTATCCCAACCTATATCCCCAATTTGATACTGAAGTCCACCCTTTCTAACAAAAAAAGAATTATCATCAAATGTCCCAATAGTCTCACTTTTCATGTTAGGACTAATACCTATTACTCCACTCATAATTAACTCCTATGCGTTGTTCTGGTCAATATAGGTGATTAAAACTTCAAAGTTATCATCTGCATGAGTAGTATTAGCCCATAAATATTGTGCAACACTCGACCCTTGATCTGCAATAGCATTTTGTTTTGTTGTATCATCTAGTGGCCCTGTAAAATCAGTTGGCTCAAAACCATTGAAACTAAATTTGTCATTCCAAACAAAAGTGTCATTATCAGAGGCTTTCCAACGGAATATTCTCATTGTTTGATCTGTTGTGCCACCTTTTGAATCATATCCTTGAAGATTAATATTTATCTGATTGCCAGAGGCTTGTACTGAAATAGCACATATAACAATACTAAGAACAGTATATATATGATGTTGTTCTCCAATAATTAATTTCTGTGTTGTGCTATCAATGTCCTCAAACATTGCAGTTCTAACTATTTCTGTTCCTGCTGTTCTGACTATAGCCATACTATCCTCCTAATACCCAAGATTGATGAGAAGAGTGCATATATGCTTCTCCTTTCTGTTTAATTTTTTTATTCGTTGCCATAATAATATTTCCGTTATGTGTTGCATCACCAGTTGTCGTAGTGGTGGAGTTATTAGTTACTGTTCCTGAATGAGTTACGTTCCCTGAGAATGTTCCTCCTGTCGATGGTACTGCATCACTTGAACTAAATGTATGCTGTGCTTCGATGATTACTACATCATCCTGAGATAGGGCCGCAAGACCTGTGATTGAGTTACCTGTGGTTGCTGTGAAGTCTGAGTCATGCAAGCGTACACCATTGAGATAGACTGCTACCCAACCAACAGTATAATTGATTGTTTTTCCACTTGAATCAGTTGTTATTGAGGTTTCACCGCCAGATGTGGATGTGTAGTAGTATGTCTCTGATCTACCTCGACTTAGGTCGTTTCCTATATACATGAGTTACTCTGGTTTAGTTGGGAATACAATCTTTTCTGGATCAGCATTTGATGCTGGTAAGTCTCTTAAATCTTGTCTGTATTTTTTCCAAGCATCTGACATTGTTACATCTGAACCTGACATCCAATCTGTTTCTTTTAAAAGATTTGTTCTCTTCTTTCTGATCCACCTAAACTTTGCAGTCTTTTTAGCTTCATCACTAACTGCACTTAGTTCATCTTCAGTTGGTTGTGTTCCAATGGAATCATTCCATTTATCTATTGTAATTTTTCCACCTCCATGTAGAGAAACAGACCAATCTGTTTCTGCAACACTATCTGGAAAAAGGTGTTGTATACATTCTGCTGTATTATTTGGATAGCTCATAAGTCACTTGTTCCTACATAAGTTACTGAAAATTGTGTTTGATTAGATATGGCATTACTTGCACCACCTTCATTATGATAACACCAAAGACTAATATAATCATTTGTATCTAATGGTATAATCCCTGAAAGGCTTAACACTACATCTTGACTTGCTGTACTTGAATGATTAACTATTTGGCCTAAATAATCACCGGCACTTGCAGAACCATTTCTCCTAATTTGTGATTGAACAAATTCAGTATCATCAATACCATCATGATATGTATTGACATTAACTTGATAAAATCCTGCAATAGTAGGAGTAAATCTTCCTCCAGAAAATTTTGCAAATAAATCTGCGTCATCACCTCCTGAAGAACCAGAAGTATATTTAGTCCAGTTTGTTGTTACTTCTGTCCATGTTGCGTTAGGGAGAGCAACATTACCACCACCAAGATAATAAGACATTCCAAAAAAGTTATGGTTCAGATAACCTAAAGAATTTAGTTCTCCAACTTTTATAGCATCATAGCTATTTGTAGTTGTTTTTATTGAGCTAGGTTTCAAAGAACCTAAAGCACCAGATGAGCCAACTTCAATAGCATAGTCACTGCCAGACTGATTTTCAGACTGTATCAAAAGTTTATTGCCTGTTCCTGCCGTACTCTTAATTTTAAAATCTGCCATATCTTATCCTTTTTTGTATTTAGTTTTTACTGCCTGTCTTTTTGCAGTTATGTCGTCCCACATTGCTGAATCACCTTCTTCCTTTTCTGCCAATGCAACTATAACGTCTTTGATGCTTGGGTATTCTGATGCTCTTTTTCTGGAATATTCTAATGCATCAAAGTCTGCCTGTTGCTTTGCTAGGGCATCTGTTAATTCTTTTTCTGTTGGTAGAGAATATGGATTGTCAACTAGTTTTCCGTCAACACCCATTTTTTCTGACAGTTTTAAATTTGCATAAACCTTGTTATAAGGATCACTCCAACTAAACCATTGACCATCATGTAAATTAATCAAGACATCTTCAATATGTGTGTATCTTCCGTTATTATCCACTATGTATCTCCTATTCTTATAAATGTCATATATGTAGAGTTATCACCAGTTTCACCATTTGTTGTCACGGCTGTACCACCTGAATCTTTATGAATCCTAAAAGCAACTTTGTGGGTTGATGTATCTGTAACATCAAAAAATGCCATGTGATGTGCTGAAGTATGTGCATACTCTCCAATATCACTTATATGAAATTTAGCTAATCCAAATGTATCCCAAGATGATGCATTGTTAGTTGTTAATAAAATATTCCCAAAACAGTATCTATTAGCACCAGTAGAATAATGATTATGACCAAAATGTATGTACCAATATCCTGTACTTGGAAATGTAAATATACCAGAACTTTCAGTCATTCCAGTTCCTAGTTTTGAAAAACCACCAGAAGAACCATGTCCATCATTTCTTTCATAATTAGAAGTAATCGGGTTAGCATCACCAGCAAAACCAGAAGTTATCCTCCATTGGTCAAACTCTTTAATTCCTGTAAATCCTGTAACAGCAGAACCTATAGCTCCAGCAGTAACAGTACCAAGCCTTGTAATATTATCTTGTGTACTATTTCCTAAAGTAGCACCAGAGTCTGCCGTTGTGAGGACTGCTCCTCCTGCCTGATCCTGTATTATTACTTTATTTCCGCTAGTTGCTGTGGGCTTGATGATTAAATCTGGCATAGTTTAACTCTTTGGATATTTTGTTTTAATTGCTTGTCGTTTTTCTTGTAAGGCAGTCAGGTCATCATCTAGGATTGCGTGTACACATTCTTGTATAGAAGGATATTCTGCTTCACGTTTTCTTGCGTAGGCTTGAGCATCGTAGGCTTTAACACCTTCATCATATTCAGCCTTAGTTGGTTTAGTTTGTTCTTCATCAAGCCACTTTAAACTTTCAAACGTATCACCCACAGAAAATTGTGCATTTGGTCTAATTAAAAATAAAACATCAACAATTTTATTCATGCTTGTACCTCAGTTAATTTAATAACAAATGGTGTTTTACCAGACGAACTATGGATTCTAGTGGCAGGTGACCCAGAACTGGCATAAACTTTTTGCCCTAAATAATAAGTATTTGAACCCGCACTAGGAGATTTATGCACATACAGTAAGTGAGCAACAGCCATTTGTTGCCATGTTGTGTTAGTAGCACTCCCTATATGAATATAAAAACCATCACCAGATGTTTCATATATTGTTGATGTTCCTGATCCGTCATCCGCAGTTGAGTGAAAAATCCCATATCCACTACCTACTAAATCTGTGCTAGTTCTAGACATAAAAAACATGAAGTTCATTTCAACCACAACCCAATTTCCACTTGTAACACCAGTAATTGTTTTTTTCCAATCATAAATATTAGAACATCTTTCAACTAAAACTAAAGAATTACTACTTGTAGTATCAGAGTCTGCGGCTGTTGTAATTGAATCTGCTACTGTTTGAATAACGTGACCAGCAGGGAAAGTAACATCACTCCCAATAGTTACCCCACTTCCTACTGTGCCAGTCATTCCAGTTAAACTAGCATTTGGGGTTTGCGTAAGTGTACTGGCCTCAAGACTCCCTCCTGTACCCTCAATGGTGCGTGTACTTCCATCAGTAGTCAGGGTTATGGCATTCCCATCATCTGATATCTTTGAGAGTATAAGGTTGTCTGTTATGTTTAAATCCCCATCAATAACTACCTCATCTGATAATCTCATGGTGTGTTTATCAATATTACCTGAGACATTTACACTTGTAGATTGGTCAGTAAAGCTGATGTCATCTAGCGTTACTGCACCTGTAGCTATATCTGCACTTGATAGTACTCTTGATTTTGGTGGTGTTCCTAAGTAGGCCATTACGTAATCTCCAAAATGCTCATACATACATCAACACTTGATGCTGCTGATGATTTAACTTTAATAAGATCTGAAGGTTCCATAACCAACTTTTGATCTCCACCAACCAGTACCACTGTTGATCCTGACGGAACTGGTATACCTGTACCAAGTGATATATCATTCGTTGTATTAGCCATTGTAGCTGAAAGTGCTACATCAACATCAACTGAACTCCCAGTTACATTAGAGACAGACAGACCTATTACTGTTGTTTCTGTAGAAGAGGGGACAGCATAAGATCCAACCTGAGTTAAGGCAGTGCCTATCCCCTTAGATGTTTTCTTTTTAAATGCATTTGCCATAATTTATCCTTTAATATCAGCCGAGTGCAATCGCCATTGCAACCGATGCGTTATTAGCTTCAGTCTGGACTTCAGTTTGTGATAACCCAAAACCTTCCCATGCTGAACCATTATAAAATTTCATTTTGTTTGCTGTACTATCATATGCCAAATCACCCTCTGCTACTGCATTTCCACCACCATCTGTTGTAGGTGCTGAAGGAGAGAAGTCATCTATTTGATAACGATCTGCAAAGGTATTAACATCAGTTATATTAGTAGCTACTGTATCTAAATCTGCTATTACATCTGTAGTAGCTAGTAACGCCATATCTGCTACACAATCAGTAGTTCCCAATAATGCCATATCAGCGACACAATCGGCAGTACCAAGTAATGCCATATCAGCAACACAATCAGCAGTACCAAGAAATGCCATATCTTCTGTTACCTGAGAATTACCTAAGGCACTCATTTGGGTTAACTTAGAGGGAGTAGCTAATGAATTCATATCAGATACTACATCAGCAGTTCCAAGTAATGCCATATCTGCTACACAGTCAGCAGTCCCTAGCCTAGCCAAATGACCAGTACCTGCAGTTGCCATATCACTTGTGCCTAATAAACCTATTTCTGTAGCCTTCCCTGCTACTGTTCCTATATCAGTTGCATCCCCTGCCACTGCAGTTACATCACTGCTAATACCTGCAACTGTAGTTACATTTGCATTTATACCTGCAACTGTATTAATGTTAGTTGCATTGGCTGATACCGCATCTATATTTGTCTGATCTGAAGTTGTAGGTGTAATTCGTGCCCAAGCTGATCCGTTCCAGACCTTCATTACTGATAAAGTTGTATCATAATATAAAGCACCTGTTACTAAGGCATCTCCATCATGATCCTTTCCAATATTATCTGCCCCTACTTCTCTCTCTGCAGTAGTATGTGCCCCTAAAAATCTATCATCAAAAGTATCATAAGTTGTTGAGGCTTTGGCAGACCAGTGAAGTGCAGAGTAATTTGTTCCATCTACTGTGCTATCCTCGGCTTTGGTCGCCCACTCTTTTGCAGCTCCTTTTGAAGCCGTATCTGTTACTCCTGTACCACCAACAGCCCATGCCTTAGCAGAATGATCGGATGTTGCTCCACTTACTCCCCCGTCTACCTTTTGTGCATAATCCTTTGCACTACCACCAGTAGATGCTTGAGTTCCTTGAGCATATTCTTTTGCTGAGAAGCTGGTTCCATCAACATTACCTGAAGTTTCTATCGCCCACTCTTTAGCGGCTCCCTTACTTGCAGTGTCTGTTACCCCTGTACCACCTATTGCCCAAGCTTTAGCTGAGTGATCTGAAGTAGCACCTGACACACCGCCATCTGTTTTTTGCGCATAGTCTTTAGCAGATCCACCCGTGCTGGCTTGTGTACCTTGAGCATATTCTTTAGCTGAAAAGGAAGTACCATCTACTGTTCCAGTTGTTTCAAGTGCCCATTCCTTTGCTGCACCTTTACCTGCAGTATCTGTTACTCCTGTTCCTCCAACTGCATAAGCCTTGGAAGAATATTCACTGCTATCTGCACCAGTAACCTGATCAACTACTGATCCATCTGTTTTCTTAGCCCAATAAGTTGCAGTAGCACGTTCTTTTGCTATATCAGCAGAGTTATCAATAATATTTAATGCTGATGAGCTGGCTAAGCTGGAGCTTCCTGCTCCTATATAAATTGGACTTTTAGACATTTAGACCCTTTCTACTACTGATATAAAGACATCACATGTCTTAGAGGATGTTATTTGTAACGAATCACCTGTCATGACAGCAGGACTAGCATTGTTACCTGCATGCTGTAATACAAGTTTGCCCGGAATTAAATCTACACTAGTATCTGCTGGCAGTGGGATTGTGTCCATAATCTTAACTGTTGATGCATCATAATAATTAGTATGCTGAACTGTAACCTCTCCTGCCTCAGTTGAAGTGCTTGCAACAAGAAAGCCAATTATGACAGACTCTGCTGCACCGGGAGTTGTTTCTCCGTCATCTGGTGCAGTATAAACTGTGGTTGCTGTTGCAGCAGGAACACTTTTCACATAACGCTTGTACCTTTCTGCCATATTAATCTCCTAATATCATTTGATTCTTTCTGGCAACTCTTGCAACCATTTGCTCCAAGGGTACTGTGCTACCCTGATCGACAATGCTAGGAGTGTCCAGTGTTAATCTGTTTGAAGAAAATACAAGTTTGCCATCAGATATAGTTGCAATTGTATTTCCACTGTTATCACTAATTGTTCCAGTAAACTTTACATTATTAAGTACCTTATTATTTAAGGTAGCTGTACTATCTGCTGAAGGAACAAGATGCCCTGAACCACCAAGCCCATCGTGAACTCTAAGATCCCAAGGCTGACCAGAAGAATCTGACTTCTGTACTGTAATCTCACCTTCAGATCCAGCAAAGCTTGAATGTTCTGAGGCTGTACCTCTTCTAAATTTAACTGCTACACCCATTATCTTCTCACTATAAATCTGTTAAGGTTTACTCCACCTGTGATTGATGCAGGATGGATAGGTTCTGTTCTATGTGCGTCAATAGTAATAGCTAACTTTTTATTCTTAAAGTATTCACTTTTCTCAACATTACGCAAATCGTGTTCTTTAAGGTATGCACGTTCAAGTGCACCAAATGTTAATGCATCAACCCACACATAGTCTATATCGCAAGTTGTTACATAATCACTTTCTATAATTACAAACTCTACTCCAGCACCACTAATAATTTGTGATGTTGAATCAAATACAAAAGACCTGCCTAAGCTATCAACCAACTCATCTGTACTAGTCCACCCATTTAATGAATTTGCAATTGTTCTTGTTTCCCAAAATTCCTCGTCTGTTTCAGAATTGTCTGTGTAACTATATGGCACTTCATCACTCATACGTTTTGGTCTTTGCGTCCCAGTTAGTTTTATTAATGCCTGATCTGTTGGAATAGGCCACACCCTTATTGTACTTGATGACTTTTGATCTATTACTAAAGCTTGAGGAGTTCCTGTAGATGTAGTCCAGTCCTCAATTTTACTCCATATTGGATTGCCAAAAATTTCTGTTACAGAGTATTCTCCATCTTTAACAACTGTAGGTAGCCTTCCCTGTGAAGCTAGACTTTTCATTTCTGAAGTTGTGACTATTGGCAATTCCCTGCCATCAATAGAGCCACCACTTATGTCCATTAAATTAGTGGGAAGACTGAGAAGATATGTTGATGAATTAATTGTAAGGCTAACATCTGCAGTAGGCAAACGTATTGTTCTTACTAAATCCAATAATGAATCATTAATATAATTATTCAACTCAGTCTTAGTCCACCGAGTATAGCTTGTATCTTGAAGTATAGTTACAACCCTAGATCTAATGTCAGCTAACTCAATCATGCAACTTCAACTCTTTCTACTTTTTCGTTTACCTTATCTTTATCAATTGGAGAAGAGTCTGGAACTTTAAGTACCTGTACATTATAACGATTAACCTCATACCCAACTAATGGTGCACCTTCCTGTGCTTGGTGATACTTAGTTTCAACAGCATCCATAAGTACATTGAAGTGCCCCGGTGGTATGGCTCTACGAGAATTCCTTGGGAATCTCAAGACCCAATCATTCCATGAAACTGTAACTGGCCCCATTTGAGATGGATCATCGCCATATCCAATTACTACAACTCCCCAACCTTCGGGTGTTTTAAGATCTTTGCCAACTTCCAAAGCCATATCTTCTTGGAAAGTTTTATGCACAGATATATTCTTCTTTCGACCTGAGTCATACATTGGATTATTTAATGTATGCCCATATTCCCCTGTTGGAAGTAATCCTCCTGCTATTTCACCACTCATGATATTGTCCTTGTTTTAATGAAAAATAAAATCTTGCCAGATCTTGGAAGCTCATCTCCCCTCATTCTGACAGTTAACCGAATCGTTTTATTTGATCCGTCTGGAGGAAGAAATAAAGATTCTGGACGTTGCTGAAACGAATGTGGTTTCTGCGGTAACTTTGTCCATTTAAGATATAATTCATTTTCTTCCTTTACTCTACTTACCCTTCCTACACATATCTCTGCTGATATTCCCTTAAATGGTTCAGTTAAAACAACTGATATTCTTTCAGGCAATGCCTTAGGATATAAGTAATGATCAAAGTAAGCATTCGTTATTAGGGTATCATTCCCACCACAGAACTTATGATAGTCAATTTCTAATATTTCAGTTTCCCTAATCTGTTCAGAAACAGGGGCAGGAGGTTCCCACCCCTGAAATCTTTGTGTCATTTACATCTATTAACTTATGGTAGATGCACCACACTCGATACGATAGATCCAGTCTTCATTGAGGATCTGGCAAGCATACCAGCTCTTCCAACCAACTGAACCAGACTGACCCAAAGGATCAGTAACTGCAGGCTGTGGCATCACAACCTTAGGAATAACAGCATCATATCCAGAAAGTGA
>PBPE01000015.1 GCA_002724585.1 Dehalococcoidia bacterium
AGAGATGGTTATATCAACAGTAACTGTACTTCAAGGTGTAGCAGCTTGCGTTGAAGCCTTCAGTTCTGAAGGAGATGGAGTTTTGTACAACACTCCCTCCTATCCACCTTTTCTTGACTTACCTTCACTTTCGAACAGGCGATCCGTTGAGTGGCCTTTAACTAGATCCGAAAATGGTTGGCGATACGACTTGGAATTACTGGAGGAAATCCTCAAAAAGGATTCTGGAATACGCATACTCCTTCTATGTAATCCGCATAATCCCACAGGTGTTGTTCTCAAAGAAGAGGAACTAAATCAAATTGTTAGCATTTCAAGAAAATATGACCTGATCCTAATTTCTGACGAAATTCACTCAGATTTTATTTACGCGGAGTCAAGACATATTCCGACCCTAACTATTGAGGGAGCTGACGAGATAACAATCTCTGTTACATCTGGTGCGAAAAGTTTTGCTTTAGCTGGTTTGCGCTGTGCTGTTGCTATACCTGGTAATCAGCTTTTGAAAGAAAAACTTTTAAGTGTTCCAAAATTTCTCTTGGGAGGATCTAACCGTATGGGCTGTGAAGCAACGATTGCATCATGGGAAACCGGCTCAAGCTGGATGGCAGACATCATTGAGATTCTTGAAAACCGGCGAAAGTATCTGAAATCAAAACTAGAAAACGAAATTAGTGAGGCAAAAATGTTTCTACCTGAATCAACTTTCTTGGCTTGGATAGACCTTTCAGAATTTGATTTAGGTGAAAATCCTGCTAAGAGCTTGAGAGAAAAGACGGGTGTCGCTTGCGGAAATGGGCCTGATTTTGGTGCTGGTGGGCAAGGTCATATCCGTCTGACTTTTGGTACTTCTGAAAGTCTTCTAGATGAAATTATTGAAAGAATTATAGAAGGTCTAACTTGAATGATTGATGGATTGAACAATAAGACCTTCTTATTTTCGCGCCCATTCTTAGCTGGGATGGTGAGCGCCGCTGTAGCGCTGTCTGTTGGTGAGCTATTCGCATCTGTTACTAATCGAACCACATCTCTGGTTTACGCTGTCGGTGAATTCATAATCGATATCACTCCAGGTGATGTCGTTAGAGGGAGCATTGAAACACTGGGCAACTACCAAAAAGTTGTACTGCTCTGCTCCATAGCGTTACTTTCAATTATTTTTGGTGGAATTCTAGGTGTTTTGTCTCGTAAACATTCTGAAAAGAGTTACCTACTCTTTATAGGTTTTGGCATTTTTGGTGCTTGGGCACTAAACCGGGATCCCTTGACTACGACATCTGCTGCTCTTTCTCTTTCCGTTTCAGCAACACTCATAGGAATTTCATCACTTCTTTTCCTTAACAGTCTTTTGAATGAGAAAGAAGAAGAAGACGTTGAAGATCCTAGAAACACTTACGCAAATAGGCGTCAATTCATTAATTGGGCTACTGGAATGACAGTTGCTGCAGGGACCTTAACTGGAGTCGGTCGAGTTCTTCTGCGAGATGACACAGTTAGAAATATTCGTGAAAATATTGTCTTACCAGACGTTAAAGAAGGCAACGATTTACTAATAAATGAAAGTATTCCTGAGGAAACACCTCTTGCAAGTACGACTACGACTCCTTCGGGCGGAGGTAACTTACTTTCCTTTTCTGAGATGAATGAGATTGAAGGAATTTCCCCTTATATAACTTCCAATGAAGATTTTTATAGGATAGATACAGCCCTTCGTGTCCCCACAATTGAACCATCGAATTGGACTCTCCGAGTAGATGGTCTTGTTGGGAATCCTTATGAAATTTCATATGACGAAATTCTGAAAATGGACCTGGTCAAAAAAAATGTGACTTTGACTTGTGTGTCAAATGAAATTGGCGGGCCTCTTGTGGGTAACGCTGTTTGGACAGGTGTGCCATTGGATCAAATTGTTTCAAAAGCTGAACCCTTAGCCACTTCTGAACAGATTATGTGCCACTCTGTTGATGGATTCACAGCTGGTTTCCCTCTTGAAAACATTTTTGATGGTCGTACAGCTCTGCTGGCAGTAGGTATGAACGGTGCCCCTTTACCGATTATCCACGGTTTTCCAGCTCGTCTGGTAGTAGCAGGCCTATACGGTTATGTGTCGGCTGTTAAATGGATAAAACGGATCGAACTTTGTAACTGGGATGACAACGATGGATATTGGATACCTCGCGGCTGGTCTAAACGGGCTCCAATCAAAATATCATCAAGAATTGATGTTCCCCAGAAAAGAAAAATTGAATCAGGAATGCATGTCGTTGCTGGAGTCGCTTGGGCTCCTCTTTCTGGAATTAAGAAAGTGGAAGTTTCGTTTAATTCTGGGCCGTGGAAAGAATGTGATTTAGGTCTTTCCTTAAGTGGTGAATCCTGGACTCAGTGGGTTTACAAGTGGGAAGCTGAACCGGGAAAATACGAAATAAAGGTAAGAGCGACAGATAAAAATGGTGTTGTTCAGTCATCAAACATTGTCAGTCCTGCACCAAATGGCGCAGAGGGTCTGGACAAAATTTCAATCAGAGTTGTTTAACTAGTCGACTAACCTGCTGCAGTCGTAGTTGTGGTTTCAGCAACTGTTGTTGTCGTTTCTGCAACTGTTTCTGCTTCGTCAACTGTTGCTGTTTCGTCTGTAGTGGTTGAATCGGTTTCAGTTGACTCTTCTTCAGGAGGTTCTGTTGTTGTTGTCGGAACACTAGGAACTCCGTCAGTTGACAAACCTCGTTGCTCGAGAGCTGCAATATGTGCTGCTCGTGTCCCATTTCCATACCACCCATCTGCCTCAATCCCGAGAACCGTCTGCAGAGCTTCGGCAACTGAACTTGGTCCCCACTGATAGGAAGCCGTCAAGATTGCTTCAACTTCACTGTCATTAACTACCGTGTCGATGATCGAAGGAAGGGTCGGGAGCTGTGTAGTTGTGGTTGGAACTTCAATTTCTTCTGTCTCAAGCATTGTTGTAGTGGTTGCAATCAGAGGTTCTGGCTGTGGGGGTGCAACTGCTAAAAGCTCAATTTCGGTTTCTAAATCCAATACGTCTTCGCGTAATTGCACAAGCTCGGCTCGAAGAGTCTGGATTTCGTCATCATTGCTCTCAAATAATCCACATCCAGTGGAAATAAGCGAAAAAGTGACGATTAAGGCGATTGAGATTTGAGATTTCTTCATTCCGACAGTATTCCAGAGAAAGAAGCCAATAACGAGTCAGAGGTCTATTTTTCTTAATCTTTAACAGTAATCCTCACGGAAACAGATTCAGATCTTCTACCTATCTGATCATTTGCAGTAAGAAAAAAAGTATATTCTTGACCGATTTTTAGTTTCTTTATGGAGTGTGAAAACCAGGTTATACCTTCTGCTTTCTTCCATGGAGTGCCTACTATTTGCGATATCCAATCGTCATAGGTGGTCAGTCTTGCCGCAACGTTAGGAAGTTTCGTACTGGCACAATCACCTTGCGGTCCCCAAGCTATGACTCCCACTAATACTGGCAGTCCACTTCCGGTCGTTACGGGACCTCCTCCGTCTCCCAGACATGAACCGACTCCTTGCTCTCCTCCGACGCAAAGCCATTGCGAGGAATCAAAGGTGGACCATTCTCCGCAACGGTTTGTAGATGGGTTGTTTTGAACTTCACCAGTTGCTTCTCTCAGATTTATCTCTTTTATATTTTCACCTGCGACTGTCGATCCCCATCCAGCTACTTTTACTTCTGTCCCGTCTAAAGGCAATTTTCTATCTGTTTCCCAGGGGATCCACATCGAGTTTGATGATTCAACCGGACTTGAAAGTTCTAAGAGTGCGATGTCGTGAGTTAAAGGAGAGTCCCTATACCCCTCATGTAAGCGTATGTTTTTTATTTTTAAACGGTCTGACTGCTGCACTTTTGAAAGATCCGAGAATCCTGAAGAAACTTCGATACTTGCTGGCGTTGCTCCCCCATCAACACAGTGGGCGGCTGTCATTACCCATGTCGGTGTTATGAGGGTTCCTGCGCAAACCTTTGCTTGAACCGGGTCAGATACCGCAGGATCAAGCAGAGCAACTATATGAGAATTGTTCTCGATGCTGGCTTTTTCTCCGCCGATAATCATTCTCTCTTGAGTTGGTTTTATAGGAATTTTTTGCTTATCTGAAACCAAATTTTTGTCTGAGTTCAAGGTTGTGTTTGTTTCCTCGTCTGCTTCGAAGTGTTGTATTGAAAAAGTTACTCCGTTCAGTTCCTGCGGGTAATCCCAGCTCAACAGCACTTCGCCTGATTGACTTTCGGCTTCTAAGCCAATGGGTGCTAATGGTTTATCCAGAAGAGTTGTTCGTGGGGTATCAATTCTGACTGCAACAGGGTCAGAGTAGGGAGTTTTTGCTGAATTAGTCTGAGCTAGAACTTGGAACTCATAAGTCAGACCACTTTCAAGGTTTTCTATCTCATATTCTGTTGTATCTATTTCGGATATCCATGTCCATTGCCAACCAAGGTGAGATCGTAGCCACTCATCGTAGTGGCTGACCCTTGTCAGCACATCAACATCATCGGCGCATCTGTTTGAGTCGTCCGTCATTCCATAGGAGGTAACACCGGCCAGAAACCAATGTCCATCAATTTCTACTACATTTGATCCGCCGCTATCACCTGTGCAAGCTCCTTTACGTGCTGGCGAATCAGAACAGATCCTGCTTGTTGCAACAAAATCGGTGTCAGAGCCGCAGAAATTATAATCGTGATCCCCAATAACATTTACCACAGTTGATTTTAGATCATCTGGATATGGGCCTTTATTTACGATATCTGTGCTACCCCAACCTGTTTTAAGAATTGGTGTTCCGTCATGCGGCAGTGTTGGGTCCTCTAGCCATGGGATAGGTGTCGCAATGCCAGATGGGATTGGACGGGAAAGACGCACAAGAGCTATGTCGTTGTTGACATCTCGATCGTAGGCTGGGTGAGGATAAATACCAGCTGCTTGAAAGAGGTCTTCCTGTCCAATAGTCGACAGTTGCTGCCTGCCGGCTCCAATAATGATTTTTGAAGCCTGTGTATACCCGCTGTCTTCCAGGAAACAATGAGCGGCTGTTAGTACCCATTGAGGATCTATTAAGGTTCCTCCACAGTATTGATCATTCATTGGATTGGGTCCGTCCATTATTGCTACTTGAAATGAAAGATCTCCGGGTGTTTCCTCTTCAGCTCCGACGATGTGAAGCCGTCTAGTTGATGTAGTTGGATCAACTATTTGGTGATTTCGACTTGATGCCCGGGTGATTGTCGTGGAAGGTGAGGGTTTCCAATTAGCCTGCTCCCCGACCGTTATGGGACCAAACGTTTCTGAACCGTCAGCTGTGACTAGAAATATTTCATTTTGACTTCGCCCTAGACTGTTCACACCGTCTGTCTGGGCTGTGAACGCAATGTACTTGCCGTCTCTTGACCATGCTGGTTCGGCTTCATTTAACTCGTTTTGTGTGATCTGCTTAATATCGCTCCCATCAGGATTCATTGTGAATATCTCTACATCTCCGTCTGTGTTGCTGAGAAAAGCGATCCTTTCCCCATCAGGAGACCAAGTCGGCCATGCATCCCCAAAACCGTCATTATTGGTAATTTGCTTAATTGAATCATCATCAACATTGAGAATGTAGATTTCAGTATCACCATCCATCCAGCCTGAAAAAGCAATCTCATTACCAATTGGAGACCACGCCGGGATTGACCAATTACCTGTATTAACCTCGTTCAATAGGCGAACTTGACTTCCGTCAGCGTTCATGATGTGGAGTCTGTAGGTGTCGTTGATTTTTCTTTCAAAAACTATTTGCTTCCCGTCTGGAGACCATGTGGCAAATGCGTCTTCAGCGAAACTGCTTGTAAGATTTTTTAGATTAGTTCCGTCACTGTTTACAACGAAGATATCCCCTTCGGCACTACCATGTTTCGCATCAAATGCTATTCGTGTTCCATCCGGTGAATAAACGCCTGACCAGTCATCGACTTCGTTATTTGTGATCTGTTTGAGATCAGTGCCATCAGCTTTAACCGTGTAAAGCTCCCAATCGCCATCACGATCACTCATAAAAAGTATCTCTCCGGAAATAGAAGGTTCGGCGATCAGTTCGTAAGGAGCGGGGTAAACCTGTCTGTATCGGACTGTAAATTCTGTTTCTTCTTTTTGGAATTCTTCAGTTGTGTCCCAACTTAAAAGTGCTGAGTCACTACTTGTTCTAACGCTTAGCTGTATTGGTCCTGAATTTGGCGATTTGCTTTCTGCGGAATCTAAATCGCTGCTCTCGGTGTTTTCAGTTGAGATGTTGATAGTGTCTGTCTTCGAGTTTTCCTCATTAACGGCAGCGTCAAGTCCCGCCAAAAAAGTAAGCACACTCGCACCTAACATTTGGGTTTGGGAGTCACTCAGACAGTAGTAGTCTGCGACCCAGTTAAGAGCATCAATTTCTTCTTCATTCCAGACTGTTTTATAACGATTTGGACCTGTCGGGTCTAGGTCGTTGCTTAAATTGCTTTCACAGTCGTTTCCCGAAGCTTGGGCTATAGCGACTAGCAAGAAACGTAAAACTTCTACTCCAGCTTTTTGCAATTCTCCTGGATTTTCATATCCGAGGTAATCAGCAGCCCAAATAAGATCTTCTAATCCTTCGGTCGGGTATCCAGTTTCAACAGTTTCTTGATCGGCTTTTACAACTCCTGATTGAGTGAAAAAAAGAGCGACGACAAGTGTGATTGCTGACGCTACTCTAAAAAATCTAACTTTCTTCACACTTGAAGACTAGGTGAATATAGTCTGTTTGCCTTTTTATATCCCCGCTTTTCATTTTTCTTGCAGGCATGCTCTACTTGGATTTCTGTCTTATCAACTCGCTTCTCTACTTGCTGCCACCTCTTGGGCTGTTAGCAGCTTGATCGCCGCTGAACCTTCGCGTCGACTCGGAGGTGCACGTTTTTGTCGAATCAGAATGATCTATGTAAGCGCAATGCTTGTAATCGCAGCGAGTCTCCACGATGGTTGGGCTTCTATTGACTTTAGTGATACTGCACTTATAGCCGTTTCAGGACTTGTCGGTATTTTCGTTGGTGATGTCGCTCTGTTTACAGCAATGTCGAGAATTGGACCGCGCAGAACCGGGATGCTTTTCACATTAAACGCTCCAATGGCTGCTTTGGGCGGAGCTATATTTTTTAATGAACGTCTTTCTCTATCTTCATTAATTGGGTCGGCTCTTATTATTTCTGGGATCATTTTGGCGGTGATATACGGAAACCCTTCTCAGAGAACTGGTGTCTTTGAAAGGATAGAAGGTTCGCTTGCTGTGGGAATTTTTTGGGCAACTGTCGGAGCTTTGGGTCAAGCCGTTGGTGCTTTAGCAGCAAAACCTGTTCTAGAAGATGGAGGTGACACTCTTGCAGTTGCCGCACTCAGGGCAGTGATAGCAACAGTTGTAATGTGGAGTGTTCCTGGGCGAACTGATAAATGGACGCGGTCATTTGCTAAATCGCCTCTTGTTAAATATGACCAAATCAAATTGGCTTCAAGTGCCTTTATAGCAATGGTTTGTGGAATGACGCTTCTTCTTTATGCCCTAGCTAATGGCAACACAGGAATCGTTGTCGTTCTTTCAGCGACAACACCTGTTTTACTTTTACCGCTTCAGGCCGTGGTAACTAAAAAGATGCCTGTTCCCTTTGCATGGTTAGGCGCACTTCTCACGGTTATCGGAACTTCTCTACTCATCTAACTATTTAGTTAAGTTCGGTTTAGTTATCGAAATTTTTCCGCCAGTAAGAATAAGACGACAGTGATCACAGGATACAAACCCAATATTCCGCTGTAATGACTTAACGTTTGATAATCAGTGAGTGTCACCACCAAACCAGATCCGATTCCAGCTATTCCGCCTGATGCTGTCATGGCTAGGTCTGCCAAACCTTGAATTCTTACCTTTTCAGAGCCTTTAAATTCGCTTGCTATGAGTGTTGAGCTAGCCACTAGTCCAAAACTCCAACCTAGACCGATAAGAAAAAGTCCAACAAAAACACCTGCTGAATCCTCGGGATCTGCGTGTGATGCCAATTCAGCTCCGACCACAAGGAGTAGCCCGCCGAGAGCGATAACAGATTTTGCCCCTATTTTTTGAGTTAATACACCCACGAGTGGTGAGAAGGCATACATACCTATTATGTGAAGTGATATTACAAATCCAACTATTTCAAGTTGGTGACCACCATCTTTGAGATGCAGAGGAGTCATTGTCATGACTCCGACCATTACTACGTGGCCGACGACCATAGACCCGACCGAAAGTCGCCCCACTCGTGAAGAAAAAAGTTTTCTGAAAGCCTCTTTGAATGAAGTCTTCTGCTCACCTTCTTCCCCGATGCCACCGACTACCACTAAAGGGTCGGGTCTTAACCATTTTCGAATAGTTAAAGCGGCTAGAAGAAAAAGCAACCCTGAAATAATATAAGGTCCAGCTAGATCCGGAGCCCCGAGAAAATCTCCTACCTTTTTGGCTGGACCCAGACCTAGTGAAGGTCCAAGGACTGAACCTATGGTGGAAGCCCAAACCAAATTACCTATAGCTGATGCTTTACTTTCTTCAGGAGCTAAATCGGCAGCTGCATAACGTGCCGCTAAATTTGCGCCGTTTCCTACTCCGACTCCAAGAATGCCGATTGGGAGAAATATGTAAACTTCTGTAATAGCTGCGATCATCGCCAGCAGGGCTCCAAATACTGCAACTACGTAACCTGTAACTATTCCAGGCCGTCTGCCTCTCGCCGCCATTATTTTCGCTAGTGGAAGTGTCGAAAGTGCGGCTCCCGTCGTAAGGCATGCTGCTGCTAGAGCTCCAAACGTTTCGTTTCCGGTGATTTCTTCTCCTAGAACTGCTGCGGCAGAATATGCGCTTGTGATCGCTGCTCCTGCCGGCACCAAACCTGCCATAAGGGTTCGAAGTGTTCTCTTTTGCAGATCGGCATTTTTGTCTAAGTCTTTCAGTTCAGATTCTTTGAACATTCCCGAAGCGTACGGCAGATATTTCTATTTGGTCGTTTTTTCGGAGATCTGATTAAATGTTTGGAGATTTTATGAGCAGACAAACCCATTTAGAAATAGATCTTGCTTCCGCGAAACGTTTAGCAATTGCTGCACAAGGTTTAAATCGAAAAAAAGTAAAAAATGTTACTCGACAGCATTTTGATCGTGTAATCAATGACACAGGTCTGGTGCAACTCGATTCGGTTCAAGCATTGTGCAGGTCTCATTATTTGGTTTTTTTTAGTCGGTTAGGAAAATACGACAAATTGAAACTTGATGAATGGATTTGGCACTCGGGAAAAGTTTTTGAATCCTGGGCTCATGAAGCGTCGGTTCTACCTGTTGAAACGGAACCTTTTATACGTTGGAAAAAAGCTCGTGCACGTAATGGTGAAACATGGCAAGGTCTTTTTGAGTTAGCGACTTCTCAGAAGAAGTATGTAAGTCAAGTTTTAGGTGAAGTCCGCTCATCTCACTCAATTGCCGCTAGCGAATTAAAAGAACCGAGAAATCGTTCTGGTTCTTGGTGGAGTGGAAGGTCAGATGGTCAAAAAGCACTTGACTGGCTTTTCAGGATTGGTGAAATAGGCGTAAGACGTGACAAAAATTTCTCTAGGAGTTATTCCCTCTTTGAATCGATTGTCCCAAATGAAATTCTTTCCTCCCCAACACTTTCTGAAAAAAACGCTATAGAGGAACTGATCTTGATAGCTGCGCGTTGCAACGGGATTGGGACTGTCAGAGATATTGCTGATTACTTTCGGATAAAACCCTCCTATATAAAAGAGGCTGTTCTTCCTCTTCTCGAAAAAAAGAAACTCCTCTCAGTGAACGTTGAGGGGTGGACTGAAGAAGCCTACGTCGCCTCTTCTTTTTCAATTCCAGAAAAAATAGAAGCAAGGGCACTTTTGTCGCCTTTTGATTCACTTATATGGTGCAGACCGAAAGTTGAACGGCTTTTTAACTATGAATATCGTTTGGAAATATACGTCCCGGCAGAAAAGCGAAAATACGGGTACTACGTTTTGCCTTTTTTATTGAACGAGGATTTGGTAGCTCGGGTTGACTTAAAAAGTCTTAGAACCGACAGAGTGCTACTTGTTAATGGGTTTTTCCCTGAGAAAAATACTGATCATGAACTAGTTGCTTCAGAGTTGGTTAAAGAACTAGGTGCTCTTGCAGATTTTCTAAATCTTTCGGAAATCAAAGTCGCAGGCAATAGCAAGTCGGCGAATCTGCTCAGATCCTTTGTTGATTAGCTAACTGCTAAAAGTGCTATTGAAGTTAAACCCATTGCCAAACCCAGTAGTTGGCTTCTAACCATTGTTTCTTTCAGTAATAGACGTGCTAACAGGACTGTAACCGCTGGGTAAAAGGAAGCTAGAACGGACACCAAACTCAAGAATCCCTTGTTTAATGCTGCCAACAAAACAACGTTTGCAAATGTGTCGAAAAACCCTGCCCCTATTATGAAAGACATAGAATTTGCCTCTGGTTTAATTTTTTTCTTGGCGATTAGCACATATGAAAATATTGCTAACACTGAGAAGACTCGCGATCCCACAACTGGCCAGGGTGCAGTTGTTTGAGACGTCCCGTCGATCACTATGAAAAAAGCACCAAAGGCTAACCCGGCGACTACTGCTTCTAGCAGCAGTGAACTTTTAACAGGTGTACGTTCGCCTGGTATCCAGGAAACTAGAAATATTGATATGAGCCCGACGATGATCCCTGCAAACTGTGTCGAAGAAAGTTTTTCTCCGGAAACAAGTCCCCAGATTACAGGTAAAGTCGCGCATGCGACTGCGGTAATTGGAGCTACTATCGCCATTGGTCCTCTGGCTAAACCTCTGTATAGAAGAGCTAAACCACATAAGCCGAAACCTGATGCAATAACACCTAGGAAAAAGTCACCACTTTTGAACTCTTCTGCCATCAAAGGGGCAACTATTAAAATTATGCACAGACCTAAAAGATGGGAAATCGCCAGAACCGAAACAACATTTGTTTTCTTTGTTGCTTTGCCTCCGAAAAAATCTCCTGTTCCTGCTAGGACAGCAGCTGTTAGCGCCAGAAAAGTAACCATTTAGATTTTTCAGTCAATTGTTAGGGTAAAAATTCGTCAGCATCAAGGTCTTCGATTGCTGTCGTTACACGTTTGAACATTTCTGTAACCAACTGGACTGCGCGTTCATTTACTAGCGCTGCCGCTGATGCCTGCACTGGATAAGCCAAACAGAACAATACGGACCGCCTGTAGTCTTCCATTAATCGATCTTGAGGGTAATCAAAACCGAGTCCACTCAAAGTGTTTCGATATATTTCAAGTAGCTCTGTTTCATGGTTTCGTCGATCTTCTATTGTGAGACTCTGGCTCAAAAAATAGCCAACGTCGTAGCCACCGACAGTTTTTATGCAAATTTGCCAGTCGATTACTTTGAGTTCAGCATTGTCAAAAAATAGATTGTCGAGTCGGAAATCTCCGTGTGCCATGGTGATAGGACTGTCTGCCAATTCCATCATTTCGCCAGTTACCGTTGGGAATTTTTCTCCGACTTTTATTATCCTTTCGGACACATCGCCTGTGAACATGTCCATACAACTAGGCCAAGCTTCGGCGAAACCCTGAGCTATAGCTTGGGGAAAGGGTGCATCCCATCCGTATGGGAGCCAGTCGAGGTCTCCTTCGAAACGATCGCTTTCCCAGAATTCCGCATGATGCTTTGCCAGTTCTTGTATCGCGAATTGAGCTTTGTCGATTGGGCAGCCATCCAATTGACTTAGAACTTCAGCTCCTTCGAGATCCTCGAGGACTAGAACGAAATCATCGGATTCCGGGTCATGGTAGGCGGCATAGCAGTTAGGTGTACCTAGTGGGGTGTCTTTTGCTGCATCTCTGTAAAAACCGATTTCTTTCCCGTAGAACATGAAAGCTCGAGCTATATGCCTTGTTTGTTCATGAGGTGATGGCACTTTTATTACTACAGAATTCGGACCTTCTGATGGCTCGCTATACGAGAGTTTGGCTCTGTATAGGAGGCCCATGATTCCAACACCTTCTCCTATTACTTCAACTTGGATGTCATTAATTTCGACTCCTGACATTCCTGCATTTTGCAATACGTCGCTAAGCCAACCGGGTGTTACATCTTCGATTGTGCTTGGGAAATTTTTACTTGCCATAAGACCCTCCTTAACCTCTTTCAATTATCACTGAAAAAAACCCTCAGAACGAATCGGGTTTATCTCACCAAACAAAATCTACTACTTTTGTATGTATGAGTGGACAAGACGAAGAGTTAAAAAAGGCTTGGCGGGCTTTTTGTGAAAAACTTTCTGATGCGGGAAATTCAATTATCGACTCAAAAACTTTAGGTAGTGATACGGACAGAGTCGAGGGTCTACGTCATCTTCTAAGGTCGCTATATAGAAGTATTGGAATTTCTGTCGAGTCAAGCGATGTCGACTTTCCAGAACTGGCTTGGGTTCATCCTTTTAAAACAGGTCAGGACAATCCAGATGGTTTGTACCAGATCGCAAACGTCGACCTTAAAAACACCTACAGACTTTCTGGCAACATAGGAACCGTGTGTTATGCAGGGGTAACCCTTATGACAATGGATTTCAATGAAGGACCCATTGAACAGCTTTTGACAATTAACGTCACGGATGCCCCAACTGATTCTTCTGGAAATTTGGAACTATATTTCAGTTCTCAAAAGTGTCCGAAAGATAAGGATAAAAATTCCTGGTTTACTCTTCCAGAAAAAAAATGCTCTCTTTTCATACGCCAATTTTTTTCTGACTGGGAAAATGAAAAACATGGCGATTTTCACCTTGAATGTATTACAGCTAAAAATCCTGCTAGTCGAATGGAACACGCGACTCTTATCAATCACTTGAACAATTCACTTTCCACTTCTTTAGATATGGCAGAGTTTTGGAGTGACTTTGGCAGAAAGCATCTGGAAGCCGGANAAGTNAATTCTTTTGAACATATAAATCCTGAAAAAAGTAGNCATGTTTCAAAAGGTGGNAGNCCTGAACANTCCTATGGNCAATGTTGGTGGAANGTTGAAAGTGGTGAAGCTCTTATATATGAAGTCGAGATTCCTGATTGCGTCTACTGGGGAGTTCAGCTCGGCGACATCTGGTATCAGTCACTNGATTGGGTGAACCGTCAGTCGAGCCTCAATGGTCATCAGGCTTTTGTAAACAGTGAAGGAATTTTCAGAGCTGTTATATCTCATGATGACCCAGGAATACTCAACTGGCTTGATACAACTGGTGCCACGCAGGGCTGTATAACTTACCGTTGGAATCAAGCCAAAAAGTCGCCGGTTCCAAAATTGACACTTGTCCCCTTCGATAATTTGAATGACTTTATTCCCTCTTCAGACAAACGTGTTACCGCCGCCGAAAGAAATGAACTTCTTCGACACAGACGTCGTGCTGCCCTTAAACGTTTTTTGAGGTAATACGGTGTTTCGCTAAGTGTTCATAGTGGGGTCTAACAACTTGGTACACCTCTTTAACTCTCTCCGGTGCATCTTCGATACTGATTTCTTTTCTTTTTTGTTTTTTTAGACCGTCAGATTTCCGAAGGTTTTCGTGAAAGGACCCACCATCCCACCAACTGACTTCATCTCTTGGGCCCGGAGTCCATGAAAGAGCTTCAGGGATGAAACTTATATCTACTGCTTCGCACCAAAGTTTTACCATTTCAAACGGATCTTCTAGTAAATCGTCGCTGTCTATTACAGGCGGCGGGTTTCCGTCCAATTCACACAAATGATCGAAAAGTTGCCTTTGTTCAATAAAACCGATTTCTTTCTCGTGGAAATCAGGCCACTTTTCATACATGGAGCTAAGGGTCTTTAGTGGATCACGTATCAAAAAACTGTGTCTGAAGTTTCCAAGGAACTCATCTGACAATACTGGTTCTAGATACAACGGGAAATCTTTTATAAACACGGCCTTATGAGCAGAGATGCCCTGAAGGTTCTTCCAACAACTCTCATATGTAAGACCGGGGGTACGCAAACTGTCTTGAGTCGCACGCGGCCATAAAGGTTCTTCTCCTTGATACCAAACTTCGCCGAATGGTTCATGAAGGCACTCAAAATCACCCCGCACTCTCATCATCCACTCAAAAGCAGTCGAAGTCGACCTCGGTACCGCCCACAGCGCAAGTATTTTCTCCATAATCAACTGGATACACCTTAAACAAAATAAAAAAGATGTGCCACCTGCTAAAGATGACACATCTCAATTATCTATATTGCTTTCTTCTAGTAAATCGCCATTAACTCCGCTATAACTATCAGAGCCACAATCGCAACATTTAGTATTCTGAATGCGGCGAACGGTGCTTTAGCAAAATTTCTTCCTATATGGCTTGAAGCCATTTCCTCATCCATGTCTTTCATTCCGGCAGCTAGATCAGCTATTGCGCCGTCAAATGCAATCACTATCCAAAGTGAACCTAAAACAGACATTGCGGCAAGTGCTAACTGCACACCGGAGTCTTCTAGACCCGCGCCACCAAATCCGAGAATAATAAGAATAGCCGAATGAGCTAATGTGAATGGGAGAATGACTGTATGCCAATCTCTGCTTCTATTACCCATCACAGCAGTAAGTAAATCTGAACGCATAAATTTCCTTTCTGTTTAAGCCGAATAAAACAGAAAACTTTAACTCGATACAAACCGGCGAAAGGTAAGTAAAAATAACCTGTTTTAGGATTTTTTTATTACGAACTCATCTGCTAGTAGTTGATAACAAGCACTGAAGGGAGAAATAATGGAAATCACTGCAGTCACAACATGGCAAGGAACCCCTGCAGCAATCAAATTCGTTGTTGAAGCTGCACAAGGAGCAGTAGAAATACACGAATCCTTAGGAGCTAGCAATCCAAGGTTTATGCGTCCAGTAAGTGGTGATCAAGGAATAGCTTTTTATTCTGTCGATTTTGAATCAGTCGAGTCATACGGGGCGTTCACTGATGCTATTAGAAAACATGAATGGTGGTCACAAACCGAGCAAGCCATAGCCGACGCGTATCCAGATCTGGAAATGAAAGGGACTGTCGTCTACTACAACAC
>PBPE01000016.1 GCA_002724585.1 Dehalococcoidia bacterium
TACAAAGTATCGAAGCTCTCCATTTTCATCAATGAGCCTCTCTTTAAACCCGGGGTATTCTGATTCCAAGTTATCTATCATTACTGATAGTATTGACTCGGTCACTTCAACCTTGTCTTGCCCGTTTGTCATTTTTCTTAGCGGGGTAGGAATTCTAACTAAGACGCCCATTGGGAACTCCTTATAGTTATTAGACTTGGGTGTTTCTGCTACATTAACCTTCGATTACATCTCCGCCCACTGGGTCTACTCGGACACCGGTGGAACTAACCCATTGTAATCCTCGTTCGATCTCTTCTTTTTCCCCATCTAGTTCCAATATTACCCATCCCATGTTTTCACCTATTTCAGCTCGGCGAATATTGGTCACGAGATGAAAGTCCTGCCCTAGTTTATATATTACCGGTTCCTTTACTAGGTCATCAGACTCGAATGTGAACCGTACTCTTTGACTGTCCAATTTTATCTACCAACCGGACTGAAGTTGCTTAGAGCCTCCTCGAAAGAGCTCAGTGTCGGTTTTACACTGAGAGGGTTAACGACTTCTTCTACGGCTTCCTGGGTTTTGAGTCCGTTGCCGGTTATGTATGCTACGGTCAGTTCGTCGGGCTTTATAGCCCCGGATTCTGCGAGTTTCTTTAGACCGGATATTACAACTCCACCTGCTGTCTCGGTGAAGATGCCCTCGGTTTGGGCAAGCAATTTAATGCCTTCTACTACCTCAGGCTCTGGAACAATAGTCCCGCTCCCTCCGGAATTCTTGATAACGCGTAATGCGTAGATGCCATCAGCGGGGTTTCCAATTGCAAGTGACTTAGCGACGCTGTTCGGTTTAACTGGCATTACGTGAGATTGTCCTTCTTTCCACGCGGTGACGATGGGAGAACAACCTTCGGCCTGAGTCATGTGCATTTTAGTTACCACTGCAGGATGATGTACCGTATTTTGGTCCTCGCCAAATGGCATGGAATCTACGCCATCTAATAGGCCTAAGCAGGCCAGTTCGTTAAATCCTTTCCATATCTTAGTGAACATAGCACCAGAGGCGGATGGGACTATTGCGTGATCTGGAACTCTCCACCCAAGTTGTTCTGCCACTTCGTAACCGAGAGTCTTGCTGCCTTCTGCGTAATATGGGCGCATATTGATATTAACGAACGCCCACGGGTAATTATCACCTACCTCGCTGCAAAGACGGTTAACTTCATCATAGTTGCCGTCCACAGATACTAGGGTCGGCGCATAGACAGCAGCTCCGATAATTTTCCCTCTTTCCAGGTCTGAGGGGATAAACACTACGGATTTCATTCCTGCCCTGGCAGCATGAGCTGCAACGCTGCAGGCTAAGTTACCGGTAGAGGCACAGGACAAGGTTTCAAACCCGAATTCTAGTGCTTTCGTTGCGGCAACTGATACGACCCTATCCTTAAACGAGTATGAAGGGTTTACACTATCATTCTTGATGTACAAGTTGTTTAAGCCAAGTCTCTTTCCTAGATTGTTGGCCTTTATTAGAGGAGTGTATCCAGCCATGATATCGACAGGGGTTTCCCCGCTGGCGGGTAGTAAATCTTGGTAGCGCCAGATACTTAGAGGTCCCTTAGATATATTATCTTTGCTTATGACCTGAGAGATTGCATCGTAATCGTAATCTACTTCAAGGGGTCCGAAGCAAAAATCGCACACGTTAAGAGCTTCAGCAGGATATTCCCTGCTACATTCTCGACACCGTAACCCACTTACATATGCCATTATTAATTACCTCCGTGGGGTGGGGTGGATTTACGTAAACCCGCTACCAACTATAGCGGACAGTACCGACGATCGTAACAAAGCGCCTAATTCATGTCAAGAAATTAGGGAAGGGCTCTTCAGATATTTGTAACATTATAGGTGATTATTTAGTGCTTATTTACTTGCCTGAATATAGTATTTTTCGTAAAATTATGTATTGAAGATGTGGTGTGGTCGAGGCGTTCGGCCTGCCAGTATGCAGAAACTATAAGTAGTCGGGGCCGAAAAGATGTTTAATATTCCTCTATTGTCATTACCTTTTTTTCCTTCACCAATGGGACCTTATCAGTTCGCTGGTGGAGAGTTAACAGAGATAGTGATCCACATTCTAATCCAGCTGGCAGTCATATTGTTTGTGGCCAAGTTATCCGGCGAACTTGCGTCACGCTTCCTGAAAATTCCACCCGTTTTGGCAGAGCTAGCTGCTGGAGTAATGATTGGTCCGTTCGCTCTTGGAGGTATTGCAATCCCGGGATTTGGACCTCTTTTCCCAATACCGATGATTGACGGCCACGCGGCAGCGATACCCGTTAGTACCGAGCTCTTCGTTATAGCGCAGGTCGGGTCGATATTCCTGCTATTCGCTATAGGACTAGAGACTAATCTTAAACAATTTCTTCGCTACGCAGGTCCAGCGACGGCCGTCGCCATTGGAGGAGTAGTCATACCATTCTTCCTAGGCGCCTGGGCTACCGTAGCGTTTGGTTTCGCAGGGCCAGCTGGAATATGGTCACCTTCGGCACTGTTTATCGGGGCGATAATGACCGCGACCTCTGTTGGTATCACTGCTAGGGTGTTATCAGATCTAGCACGTCTTGATTCTCCTGAAGGTGTTACTGTCTTAGCTGCTGCTGTAGTTGATGATGTCCTCGGTATCTTGGTTCTCACCGTGGTAGTCGGACTTAGCGTTGCGGGCAGCATTACTGCTACAGGAATCGGGCTGATTGCCTTTAAGGCAATCGCGTTTTGGCTAGGTTTAACAGTCGTGGGGATATTGGTAGCGCCATATATAGAGCGTATTGTGAACCGGTTTAAGGTCATTGGCGCAGGTTTAGTATTAACCGTGGCATTGGCATTGTTTGCGGCAGGCTTGGCCGAGATATTTGGACTCGCTTTTATCATCGGTGCTTTTTCAATTGGTCTCGCCCTATCGACTACTAAGATGGGGCATACTGTGGAAGAGCAGATGATCCCCGTCACTAATATCTTGGTCCCAGTATTTTTCGTGGTCATGGGAATGCTGGTCGATGTTAGTTCCATGATGAACGCCATATGGTTTGGATTAGTAATATCTCTCTTGGCAATATTTTCCAAGGTATTTGGATCTGGGATACCAGCCCTGTTTAGCGGATTCAACCTGAGGGGCGCTAGTAGGATAGGCGTAGGAATGATGCCTAGAGGTGAAGTTGCCCTGATCATTGCTGGTATTGGTCTCACAAACGGTATCATAGGCCAAGACCTTTTTGGCGTGAGCATAATGATGACTGTCATAACCACGCTACTCGCACCGATAGTGCTAATTCCCCTGTTTAAACGGGGTGGTGAAGGAACGAGGAAACCTAGTAGTGACAATAAGTCCTAGATTTATGGATTAGAAAATTATTTATTTGCAGGTGAATGATTATGATAGGTGTTTTAACTCATCATTGGGCTAAAGAAGACAAGATAGAGGAAGCAAAAAAACTACTTGACGGAAATGGTCTTGCGCAGAGTAAAGCGCCTGGTTTTGGATCAAGAGAAACCCTTTACTCGATCAGTGACCCCACTAAGATAACTACCCTTGTAACCTGGGACAGTAATGATATATACGATGNCTGGAGAGCCAGTCCCGAGCGTGTGGTCGCTATGAATGGTGCCGAGGAATTATGGTCTAGGGCTCCAGAGTCGGAGAGATTCGAGGTTGTCTAGCTAGGCAATGCGCATTCTAAAGTAGAATGCTGTCCAGCTTTTGCATATCGAGGTGGTCTTCTATAAGGTTTTTGAAATGCCTGATTTTCTCCATGTTATGACATACTGACTTGCCCGCTAATCCTTCCAATGACTGGGCTGTAGCCATGGTGTTACTTTCAACCATGATNAGAGGAATATCAAGGTTACGGGCTTCTATCTGGANATATTCTGTAGGCTTCCCGCCGCCGGTCATAACAACACACTTTGTGTCCCCTTTAAAGCATGCCATGTGGATGTCGGGTCTTTCAGCACGGGTGATCACGGCCTGGTTATTGTGCCTGCAGAAATAGTTTGGACCGGAGTCCATGATATTGCCACCTATCAGGAATTTTTGTACTAGCCGCCTTGTGTTTTCAGGTTCGTCAAACCAGGTTCCATCCAGGTGATCCAGTATCTGCTGGATTTCTACTGATAGCATGAACCTATCTTCTGGTATTGCACTTATGATTGGCGTACTGTTATCAGTGGCATGTGTAATTTGTGAGCTGACCATGTTTGACCTGTGCAATGGGTAGCCATTAATTATTATCGCTTCTTGTGATGAGGGATTATAAGAAAGGTTATCTTGTGAATTCTTGCCCCATCGACTAACGAGGATGCGTTTTCCTCCTGTAATACCGTGGAGGGTTTGTCCTAGAACGCCATCAGCTGAATCAATGTCAGGACCTTCAATAAATAGGGTGTCTGTAGAGGCGGCAATTTTTTCGATATTAGCCTTGATGGTTTGTTCTAGTTCTGTTGTTATAGGACCACCAGGTGGGGTTACTGGGTGCACAGGGGCGGATACCCCTAGGAGTTCACTTGATATGAACGGTGGGTCAGGGTCTTCCGAGGCGATACTTGAGAATGGCTTGTAATATGAGACCTTTTTGCCTTTCTCTCGAAGATATAAGCTAAGGGCCCCGATAATCGAGCTCTTACCTGATCCCTGGATATTCCCGTCCACCTGGATAATGTTCATGTGTGCTGATTAAATCTTCTTTCAAGTATCGAGTATGATGTCTAGCTACTATAACTAATCAGTTACGTCTTTCCAACCAGTATCCAGTGGGTCAAACCCGTTGGGAAACTTGGTGCTATCGTCGTATTTTGCCATGCTTAGATCTGATCTGTGCAGGCTTGCCTTGTCGAAATTCGCGTTTCTCATATCGGTCATTATCCACATGGAATCACGGATCATGGCCTGGGTGAAATTTGCTCCCTCGAGAACAGCCCTGCTCAGGTCTGCGCCGTTCATATTTGATGCTACAAAACTGCCACCGGTTAAGTTGGCATTTCTCATGTCCACTTCAATCATGGTTGCCTGGCTAACATCGGCACCTGTCATATCGGCGTTCATAAAAGATGTTCTCATAGTTCGAGAATGCCTCAAGGTAGCGTTTGATAAGGAGGCACCTCTAAAATCTGCCCAGTGAAGGTTTACATTGGTTAGGTTAGCATCGTTGCAGTTGGTATCTGCAAGTGATGCGCGAGCCAGGTCAGAACCAGTTAAGTCTGCCCCTTCCAGGTTAGACTTGGCCAAGCTCGCGTCGGTCAACTTGCTATCGGTCAGGATTGCGCCCTTTAGGTTTGCGCCCCGAATACGGGCGCCGACTAGGTTAGATCCAGACAAATCAGCACCTTCTAGATCTAGGACGGATTCAGGATTTTTCTCTTGCCATTCGGATATGGCATCAGAGCCATTTTTGACTATCTCAACATGTTCGGCATTAGCCACGGTTTAACTCCAATCATNTGAACCTGAACGTACTTAAACATGTAGTAGTTTAGATTCAAATCTAATAACTATATCGATCTCTAATACACCTAGTGGTTATGGTNAGCGTTCACTAAGCGTTTGCAGTTGCCTCGTCGACCTCGAAGATTTTTTCCGCAATGACCATCTTGAGTTCATTGGCACGGGTAAGGTTTGGATACACTCCGTCCTCGTCCTTACGGTCAAAAATCTTATCCCCGTCAAGGTAAACTTCTAGCCTACCTGCGTCAGCTGGGGTTAGCTTTACAGCTATATCCCCCGGGTCCTGGGATCTCCAGAATTCAGTTGCCAGCCACGTGGCAACAGCATGATATCCTCAAGGGACGCAGTAGACTACNTCTACTTCGACTTTTCCAAATTGTGCTCCGGCCATTGTTTTCCTCCGCTAGGTGTTCTCTTAGTCACGAAGTTTAATAGATTAAATAAACGAATTCAAGGAAAGACAATATATGAGAAAGGGACATCGCTTATTTAAGCGATGTCCCTTTAGTTTTCCTTACTGGTTATGCTGGTACTAGTTTACGATTGCACTACCTTGTCCAACAGCGGTAGTGTTACCGTCCTGGTTTTGACAGGAAATATCCACCGTTACCATTGTTCCACCGTCAACTTCTTGGCTNCTGTTTAAGCTACCGCTGACTGTGACGGTATCTCCTTCCTTAACTGGTCTAAGGAACTTAAGGTTCACAACACCGCTATGGTGAAAGGTATCGGCTCCGAAGAACTCCCGTAGTAACTCAGATGCGAATGCTACTGACATCCTACCTGAAGCAATAGGGTATGTTGTACCTAGTCTTTGCTTGGCTAGCTCGGGGCTGTTATGTATGTTTTCTCGATCGCGTATTCCGCATGACTCGAACTGGTTAATCTTTACCTGGGTAATCGATTTGGTTATAGAAGGAATCGCCTTGTTTTCTAACCCTGTGGATGCCATTTCTTTCCCACCTCATCTGGTTTTTTCATTTGATACGTGCGCATTTTTTCGATAAGTCTGCCATCTTCATCGGTAGCGGTAGCTTCGATAACAAGGTATGGCTTATCTCTACGTGTGTACTTATCGTGTACACGGCCTGTGACCTTTATTATCTTTCCAGCTATCGGAGGATTATGGAACTCCATCTCGTTACCGGCATTAACTCCACCGGTATTGTCCTCATAGGCTAGTCCCAGCGCGGTTGCATCGTGCTTGACTGCTATTGTTGGAAACAAGCCTTTGGGATCATCGACAGATTTTCTGTATTCGTCGATCATCTCTTGGGTGAGCAAATATTCGTATGATCCCAGTTCCTCACCAATTACGAGGTTGTCATACACTAATTCAGGTAAATTTTCTTGTGCCATAAACGCTCTCCTTTATTAGTGAAAACACGATACTGCAATTCGAATTCCAAGTCAATCACGCAGTTCCTTGTCATGGGAATCTGTCCGGATTGTATTTGATTCCATTTGGAACTACCAATAGTTTGTAGGATAAATGCAAGGTTTTTCATGGCCTATGTCACTGTATTTCCTCTATAATGGGATAGCAGTGGAATAATATTATGCTGGATGTAATCAATGGAACTGACATTTGAAAGAGGGGACCAAAACCGTCCAAAAGGCCATGCATTGGTGTATTTCCGCGTGAATAATGAGCCGGACACGGTATATGTGACCTATATCATTGCTCTTCCAGTTAAAGCAGACTTAACCAAGTATGTACCGCCATTCTTGGCTACACATCTAGGGAGTATGCCTCTTAATGATTTCTCTGCCTTTGCTATGCCACCTGTTCCTGAAGCGGTAGATAGTTTCGAGGAAGTCGAACGATTGGCTCGGTTACGTGACGATGACATGGCTTACGCAGACAGTATGTTCTCATTTGATCTTCCGAGGATGATGGAAGCTGTCACTGAAGCAGTTCAGGTGTATTCGGATCTATGCGATCAATATTTTAATCGCGAAGCTGGAAATACTGTAGACAGTGGCGAAACACTTGGACAAATTCCCGGGTCTAATCCTGATGACGACTCTTCTTACCAGGTAAATGAAGTTCTTTTCGGACTTATGAGTGAAGCGGACAAGCTAACTGAACTTTCAAGACTCCTCGGAAAACTTAGATTTGCCCAGGATGGGGCAGATGCTAATATGTCAGAGGAAGTTAGTGAAGAGATAAGATCTTTGGCCAAGTTTCTTCCAGATCAATTCAAGCTTTCTCAATTACTTGCCGCAGCTCAAGATACCTCTAGGAATGGTGAAAAGTTGGCCCAATTGTATTTGGATCGATGCTTTAGGCTCTCATCCGGAGATTTTCGCAAGGTAGAGGCTATAGATAATGAAATCAGTTCTATTGAATTGATATAAGACGCCCTGATATTATCACGCTTGTTTTCGTTGACACCCTATTCCCTCCCGCGTACACTTTCTTCAGCCGNCGCAGAAGTTGTGTTATTTAAATTANTTCTTTACTGGTAGCTTTTTTCTTCTACCAGNATTGANTTATTAGGAGAATCTATGTCCTTTTTGATGGAACANGATCCGGAAGTNGCTAAGGCCATCGAGCTAGAAGACCTGAGACAGCGGGATAGCATCGTCCTGATTGCTTCAGAGAATTATGCGAGTAAGGCGGTACTTGAAGCACAGTCAGGAGTAATGAATAACAAGTATGCGGAAGGTTACCCTGGNCGACGCTACTACGGCGGATGTGAAAACGTAGATATCGTTGAAAGACTGGCGATAAGCCGTGCAAAGGAACTTTTCGGAGCTGATCATGCAAATGTTCAGGCTCATAGTGGCGCTCAAGCTAACATGGCAGCATATTTCGCTATCTTGGAACCCGGTGATACAGTTATGGGAATGAGGTTAGACCAGGGTGGGCATCTTACTCATGGAGCTTCTGTAAACTTCTCGGGTAATCTTTATAATTTTGTCCCTTATGGAGTCGATGAAACTAGCGAGACTATCGACTATGATCAAGTTGAAAAGCTTGCGAAGGAACATGAACCCAAGTTAATTGTCGCTGGATGTAGCGCGTACGCACGTATACTGGATTTCCCGAGATTTCGTGCTATCGCAGACTTGGTTGGGGCAAAACTGATGGTGGACATGGCCCATATTTCTGGATTGATTGCTGGCGGAGCGCATCCGTCTCCTTTTCCCCATGCTCATGTTGTAACCTCTACTACCCAGAAAACATTGAGAGGGCCACGAGGCGGCCTTATATTATGCGATGAAGAGCTAGGGCGTAAGATTGATTACGGTGTATTTCCTTATGCTCAGGGTGGTCCTTTTATGCATGTTATTGCTGCTAAAGCGGTGTGTTTCGGGGAAGCATTAACTCCGGGGTACGCGAATTATGCGTCGCAAATAGTTTCTAATGCGCAGGTTATGGCACGGGAATTATCAGAGGCAGGATTACGACTAGTATCTGGCGGCACTGATAATCATTTAATACTAGTAGATTTGACTCCCATGGATATTGACGGACGGGATGCGGAATTGGCGATGGAAAAGGTAGGGATAAGCGCAAATAAGAATGCAATCCCAAATGATCCAAAACCCCCTAGGGTAGCTAGCGGTCTACGCTTAGGCACCCCTGCTATAACCAGTCGCGGATTTAAAGAACAGGAATCTAAACAAGTTGCGGAGTTGATCGTTCGAGTTCTTACAAATATGGGTGACGAACAGGTTGAAAATAAAGTTAGGAAAGAGATAAAAGAACTGACATCAAGGTTCCCTGTTCCGGGATTGGACACATAAGTTGAGAGCATTACCCAGCGATGCTATAATTCTCTGATTGCAATAATTAATAGGAGTTCCAGTTGCGCCACTACGAATTAGTCACAATACTGAGTCCAATGCTTAATCAAACCGAGGCTACTGAGGCTTGGGACCAGATTAAAAATTTCATTACTAACCGAGAAGGAGAGATTGTCAGAGAGCAATCTTGGGGAACCCGTAGACTCGCGTATCCGATACGGCAGGGTTCATATAACTTCTTGGAAGGTAGTTATTATCTCACTAATTTTTCTACTGACACACCATTCAACATAGAGTTGGAAACGTTTTTGAGGTTAGATGAAAGAGTCTTACGTTCTATGGTCATCGCAGGTGATCCACCGCCACCACCGGCTCCAACACCGGAGCCTGTCGCAGCGGTTGAAACCGAGGTTATCAAACCTGTGGATGATGCTGCTGATAGTGAACCTGACACTACGGTTGCAGAGGATGCTAGTAACGAGGCAGACACCTCCGAAGAGACTAGTGAGACCGAGGCCGCTGTTCAAGAAACACCAACATCAAACGAGGTAGAAGCGGAAGAATCTGACAACGCCGACGAAACTCCCGATGAATCGGATGAGACTTCTGTTTCTGAGGCCCAGTCCGAAGAAGAAACTGTAGATACAGAAGAGTCGAGTTAATAAGCTGACTCTAGAGAGTAGGCTTTGAGCTGTTGCTATATTGGCGACGAAACTTTACGAGGCCAGTTTGAATAAGATAATTGTTATAGGTAACTTAGGTCGTGACCCTGAAATGCGGTATACTGCCAGCGGTCAGAGCGTTACGTCTTTCAGTGTAGCGTCGAACCGGCGATATACCACTGCGTCTGGCGAACAACGCGATGAGACAGAATGGTTCAATGTAAACGCTTGGGGGAGATTCTCTGAACTGTGTAACCAATATCTTGCTCGGGGTAGACAAGTTTATGTTGAAGGCCGTCTTAGTAGTCGAACTTATGAGGCCAGGGATGGGCAGACTAGGTTCGTAAATGAAATTAATCTAACAGATATTCAATTTCTGGGTGGTAATGGAGGACAGGGTGAAGACCGTGCTCCATTTACCCAGGATGCATCTATGGGAGACTCGGCGCCTCCACTAGATGATGTAGACGATTTACCATTTTAAGCCCTTTGGGAGGAGATATCTCTTTATGACTACACCAGAAGAACAGGCAGCTCCGGAAACTCAGGAGGCTGCGGTTACTCCAGTTCAACCAGAGACAGCCGGAACGCCTTCAAATGTAAGTGCACCGGGGGCCGCTTCACAGCCGGCCGCGACTGCTCCTGCTCGTGAAGGAGGTCAGAGGCCAGAAGGTGGAGGGTTTAGACCTTCAGGACCGCCAAGAGCAGGTGGAGGGTTTAGACCTGGACCTGGTCAACGACCGGGCGGTCGCCCCAGGGGTCGATACGCACCAAGGCGGAGAGTGTGTACGTTCTGCGTTGAACACGCTAAGAGCATCGATTATAAGGATGTGGAGCGACTCCGTAGATTTATTTCTGATCGTGCAAAGATAGAACCGACTCGGAAAACTGGCGTGTGTGCAAAGCACCAACGACTGCTTTCTACAGCAATCAAGAGGGCTAGACACATCGCATTGCTTCCGTTTGTGCCTAATCCAAACATTAATATGGGGATTCGGAGATAGAATATTCTAATCCGTGACTTTAACCTGGCGTTGATATCGCAAGTTCCTGGTCTTCAAAGCTGCAGATCTTTGTAGCAGGCACAGATTAATCCTTAGAGGTCTTTGGTATGAACCTTCCATGGCGCCGCCGCAATCCGGATAACGACGATCAACCTGTAGCTTCAAATAGGCGACAGCGTTCTTCTACAACAAATAATCCGGTCCAACCTAGTTCTAGTGCTCAGGAAAAACGCAGACAACGGTTCGCTATATTGGTAGGTGCTTCCTTAATATTCGTTATTCTTGTAATTGTAGGTCTGGGTTTTTACAAAGAGTTTGTAGAACCGCCAAGAGTAATGGCAGGGTCGATCAGAGGCGAAACTTTCACTATGGGAGATCTTGTCCAGAGATTACGGGTTAGGCAAGGTATAAATCGCTATGAGGGTGGATTTGTTGATTTAGCAGTAGATCCATTTCAATTTCTGCAAGATCTCTTGTTTGTGGAAATTGTTAGACAAGCCGCTCCTACTCTAGGCCTAGATGCTAATGACGAATTAATTGATCAGGCACTCCGGCGACAGTTTTATCCACGGGTTCCTGAAGGTCAACAAAGCGACGACGCACAGCTAGAAAAAGAATTTATGAATACATACCAGGGGTTTTTGACACAAGTCAGATTGTCTGATGAAGACTATCGCGACATGGTTAAAGACCAAATCTTGCTTCTCCAGCTGAGCGGCTTGTTGAGTTCGAGCATACCTGATAAACCGGATCATGTTGAAGTGGAATGGATCAGGATTGATTTTGAGGTTAATGTTATCCCAGAAGAAGTTATGGACCGTCTCAAAGAGGAGGAATTCTCAGATGTAGCGATGGAGTTTTTCACCCCTGTCGAATACGGGGATGAAACAGGCTATGTGGGTTGGGTTCCCAAGGGTGCTTTCCCAGATCTGGATCCTTATTTGTTTGGTGACGAGGAAAACGAGCCACTTCAGGTAGGTCAAATTAGTGAACCTCTCTACGGCGGCGATGCCACTTATATATTGCGAGTTATATCTGGCGTGCAGCCACATGATTTAACTGCCAGAATGCGGGTGAAACTGACTAAACAGTTGGTGCACACTTGGCGGAACGATCAGATGGAAAGGGGTTCAAAGGAAAAATGGTTAAAAGTAAATTTTGATAGTGACAGGTATGCTTGGGTAGCAGAACAAGTCCGTATAACAGCGCCCAGAATAGATAGTAACGAAGAAGGAGAAGGTCAGGGTAGCTTGCCTTAGCGACCCTCATGTCATACGTAGTGAAGGATCTATCAGAAATAAATATTGGCCTAATGGGTCTCGGCATAGTTGGAGTTGGTGTCGCGCGTCGCCTTCTATCAGATAAGTCCCAAATATCTAGCAAAACAGGAAGAGGACTCAATCTAGCCCGTGTAATGGTGCGGGATATAAATAAACCTAGAGATATACAAATCTCTCCAGATATTATCACTGCTGAACCTGAGGATATAATATCGGACCCGAGTATAGATATTATTGTGGAAGTCATTGGCGGGATTGATCCGGCCAAAAGTCTTATAGTCAAGGCGCTCACACAAGGCAAACATGTTGTCACAGCGAACAAAGAGGTAGTGGCAAAATATGGACCCGAACTGCATCGGGTAGCTATGGACAATCATGTGAATCTTCTCTACGAGGCGAGTGTGTGTGGCGCTATACCGGTATTGAGTGTACTAACGAATCCCTTGCTGTCGAATACCTTTAGAAATGTACGGGGGATAATTAACGGCACTAGTAATTATATTCTCACGGACATGGCTTACAACAACGCACATTTTGATATTGCTTTAAAAGAGGCACAGAGCCTTGGATATGCCGAATCGGATCCAACGAACGATGTAGACAGTTTTGATGCAGTCTATAAATTGTCCATATTGGCCTCTTTAGCGTTTCGTTGCAGAGTTTCTCCTGATGATGTATATCGAGAAGGTATCAGGGAATTGAAATCACAGGACTTCCAATATGCACGGGAATTAGGTTATGCGATTAAGTGTCTTGCGGTAGCAGATAGAAAAGGAGATGCGGTTCAGGCGAGGGTCTATCCAGCTTTAATCCCAATTGACAACATGATAGCAAAAGTCGATGGGGTTTATAATGCCGTTGAGGTTTCAGGGGATTTATGTGGTCAAGTACTATTACATGGGTTGGGTGCCGGGCGTGAACCTACAGCAAGTGCCGTCTTGGGGGATGTTATACAGATTGCAAGCCAGATGTCAAAGGATGGACTTAGGTCACAGTTTGACTATATAGAAAATACATATAACGTAATTCCCATTGATGATTTAGAGACGAGATATTACATAAGATTGGTAGTAACTGATACTGCTGGCGTATTAGCCCAGATAGCAAAAATCCTAGGTAGCAAAGGGATTAGCATAGCGTCAGTTCTGCAGAAGGATACATTCCCTGAGGAACAAAAGGCTGAGCTAGTGATAACTACTCATCCAGCTTATGAGGCCTCAGTTCAAAAAGCGTTATCGGAAGTAAATGAACTAGATGTTGTGAGTGACATCAGTAATATTATTCGGATCGAAGGTTAGGTATAAGCACTGTGACTTATTCTCAGGTTATATCATTAACTGCGATGTAGCGACATCAATATTATTTGCGAAGATTATTAAATGGGTTCTGGAGTTATAAAAAAATACTGGGAATATCTTCCAGTTACCGATGAGACGCCTCTTCTGAGTCTGGGAGAGGGTGATACCCCTTTGGTGAGATCAAGTCATATTGAAAAACAAGTAGGCTGTGAAGAGCTTTATTTCAAGCTAGAAGGATGTAATCCTACAGGTTCCTTCAAAGATAGGGGAATGGTAGTTGCTATGGCCAAAGCACTTGAGTCAAATAGTGTCGCAGTAATGTGTGCTTCGACCGGTAATACAAGTGCCTCTGCGGCTGCATATGGAGCGTATTGTAACCTGCCAGTCATGGTGCTAATACCAAAGGGCGAAGTGGCTTTAGGTAAATTGGCTCAAGCAATGGCATACGGAGCCAAGATTGTAATGGTAGATGGTAATTTTGATGATGCTCTCCAGTTAGTCAGAGATTTTACTGCAAAGCATGAAGTTACACTCGTTAATTCAGTAAACCCCCATCGGTTAGAAGGGCAGAAAACGGGAGCTTTCGAAGTTTCTGATGTCTTGGGTGACGCTCCGGATTATATGTTTATACCTGTGGGTAATGCGGGGAATATCACGGCCTACTGGAAAGGATTTAAGGAATACAAGGATCGTGGCAAAACTAATAAACTTCCGAGGATGATGGGTTTTCAAGCAGCAGGGGCTGCGCCAATAGTCATGGGAGAAATTGTATCTAGTCCACAGACCATCGCATCTGCAATAAGGATAGGTAATCCAGCAAGTTGGCAAAATGCTTTAAATGCTCGTGATGAATCTGATGGGTCAATAAATTCGGTGACTGATGATGAGATATTAGATGCATATCGTATGTTGGCATCCGAGGAAGGGATATTCGGTGAACCGGCGTCTGCGGCTTCTGTTGCAGGTTTGTTTAAATCGACAGCTCAAGGGTTAGACTTGAGTGGAAAAAGAGTAGTATGTGTAATCACTGGTAGTGGACTGAAAGACCCTGATCTAGCAGTAAGTAGTATTCAGTCGGGAGCTATTGAAATACCAGCTAATATGGCTAGCTTAGAAAACATTGCATTGAACTTAGGATAATATCTAACACGCTTGGCGGGGTAATATTAATCAAGAACAGATAACAAAGGCAGTTCTGGCTATTCTTGAAGCAGTAGGCGAGGATCCTAGTAGAGAAGGGTTGTTGGAAACACCTTCGCGTGTATCTGAGATGTACACTGAATTATTTTCTGGTATCGGGAAGGACGCTTCAAGCGAAATTGATGCTATATTTGATGAGAATTATACGGATCCTGTAGTTTTGCATAGACTCAGATTCCACTCTATTTGCGAACACCATTTACTACCATTCTTTGGATTGGCTGATCTTGTTTATGTCCCCAATGGAAAAATAGCCGGTATCAGCAAATTTATCAGGTGTCTTGATGTACTGAGTCGTAGACCGCAAGTACAAGAGCGACTGACTTCTCAATGGGCAGATGCAGTGTCGGATAAACTAGCTCCTAGGGTTGTAGCTGTAAGATTGCAAGCCGAACATTTGTGTATGTCTATAAGAGGTGTTGAAAAACCAGGTACTTTGATGACTACTATGGCTTTTCGTGGTGATCTCGGTAGCAATGGTATGAGAAAAGAAGAGTTGTTGAGGTTGTTAGCAGGGTAACTAACCAATTAATGGAAATTACTAAGATATTAAATATTAAAGATACACATGAATCTTGGAGCAAGTTGTTAGCATATTGCCCGGAGGATACGATTTATCTTACTCCAGAATGGCAGGAGACCTGGTGGTCTTCTTTTGGACACGACAAAGAGATGATCGGATTCCACGTCAAGGGAGGAAATGGTGATATTGGCATAGCTTCCCTCTCAAAACAACAAGGAATCATTTCTTTACTGGGTAATTCCGAGACATTTGATTACAACGATTTTATTATTGTGCCAGGATATGAACGGGAGTTCTTTGACACATTACTGGATCATTTGGAATCAGAAGATTTTAACCGTCTAGAACTGTACTCGATTAGGGAATCATCGCCCACGTTATTTTATCTCCCTGAATTGGCACGAGACAGAGGCTACATTGTGGATATATCTGAAGAAGATGTGGTCCCGGGCTTGGAACTACCACTGGACTGGGAGTCATACGTGGCCTCATTATCGAGAAAAGATAGGCATGAATTGCGGCGCAAATTTAGGAGGCTAGAATCTTTACCGTCGTGGAGATGGTACATTGTTCAGGATGAGTCTTCTGTATTAAGCCATGTGGATGAATTTCTTAGATTAATGCGATTGAGTGCGGTCGAGAAATCTGAATATATGAATGCTGAACGAGAAACATTCTTTCGTAAAATGACCAAGATTATGGCTGGTTTAGGCTTGATCAAATTGTTTTTCTTGGAAATAGATGACCTAAACGTAGCGTCCAGTTTATGTTTTGATTATGGCAAATCGAGACTCTTGTACAATAGTGGGTACGACCCTGAGTCAAGCTATTATAGTGTTGGATTATTGATGAATGCATTGTGCATAAAAGATGCTATTAGTTCGGAACTGCAGTATTTCGATTTTCTTCGAGGATCTGAGCCTTACAAATATCATCTGGGGGGAGTGAATCACAATATATTTAGTATGGTGGTACGATCACTGTGACGTCACCCAGAGTAGCTTTAATAAGCTTTCACGCGTGTCCATTAGCCTCTCCTGGAGAGGGTAAATCGGGAGGTATGAATGTATACGTATCACAACTGTCACACAGTCTCAATAAATTAGGAATAGAAGTCGATATATTTACAAGAAACCATCATGGTTGCCATACGGAAGGTGATAATGCTGTAGATGGTGTCAGGGTTATTCATCTCCCTGGTGGTTATGAAGATGCGTCTATGGATGCATTATTTGGGTTTTTACCAGAGTTTTTGGACGGCATGCGCAACTTCGTCTTGAAAAACCATATTAACTATGAAGCTGTTCATTCACATTATTGGTTATCAGGCTGGATTGGCCGGTTATTTTCCCAGGAGTTGCATGCAAATCATGTGATTACATTTCATACCCTCTCTCTGATCAAGATGCAATCACGGCCCGGAGAGTTTGAGAGTTTACAGCGGCAGAATACTGAGAGAGAGCTTATTGCTGGAACGCGATCTATAGTGGCATTTAGTCCTCATGAGAGGGATGCAATGGCACGACTATATGGAGCCAATTTGGATCATATAACTTTGGTGCCGTGCGGGGTTGATTTAGGTACATTTAGGCCTATCAGTCGCGAAGTATCGAGAGGTAATTTGGGATTAAACGGAGATAAGATACTGCTGTATGTAGGTAGAATAGAGTCCTTAAAGGGACTAGATTTATTAGTTCATACTGCTGCGCAAATTCGAAATGTCGATGACATAGACGGTATGAAAGTTGTGGTGGTTGGTGGCGATGATGGCAAGAGTCATGAATTGGACCGAATAAAAAAGTTAACGCACGAATTAAATGTTAGTAATATTTTTGACTTTGTTGGCCGAGTAGATCAAGATGAATTGCCTATGTATTATAGTGCTGCAGACGTATGCGTAGTGCCCTCTTTTTACGAGAGTTTTGGGCTCGCTGCATTAGAGTCTATGGCATGCGGTACTCCTGTGGTAGCATCTCGGGTGGGAGGTCTTTCCACAGTTGTCAAACATGGTAGTACTGGATACCTACAATCATGGAGATGTCCTGAAGCATTTGCAAATTCCGTTGAAATGATAATGTCTAGCCAGAATCTCAGAGATAGTATGGGGATAGCTGCTAGGAACCAAGCTGAGACATTGGGATGGGATAATGTCGCGCGTCAAATGATTAATATATATGGCGTATAAGGCCTCCAGAACTCCACATTGTTGAAAAGGACGGTTAATGGTTTTAAAAAAAATAGTGCTTCATATACGAACCACTCTGATAGCTGGACTATTAGCTATATTGCCTATCGGCGTAACGATATTTGTCCTTAAATTCTTCTTCGAGTTATTGGATCCACTTTTGGGTCCAATTCTTAATATGGGCAATGTGCAAATATTTCCTGGATTAGGTGTAATACTCTTACTGATTTTGTTATACGCAGTGGGAATCATTACTACTAAAATATTGAGTGTTCGCATAATGAATATCGGGCACAGGTTGATAGAGAGAATTCCAATTATCCGTAGTATTTATAGCACCACGCGTTCGGGGGTAGAAATTCTATCAGGCACCCAGGAATTTGAAGGAAGAGGGGTGGTTCTAGTCGATTTCCCACGCCCTGCCATGAAGGCTATAGGATTAATTACTGCAGACCTGGGAGTTTTGAACGGTGAGTCCATGGTGGCCGTTTATATACCAACGACTCCTGTGCCTTCTTCCGGGTTTTTGATAGTTGTGGCGCTGAGTGACGTAACCCCTACGGACATCAGTGTAGATGATGCTATGAAGATTATAGTTTCTGGTGGAATACTGGCTAATGAAATATTCAAGTCGACTTTGGATGATATGTAATGCGGAGTCTTTTGATATTCCTAGAATGTATATTCATACCAGTATAATTTGTCGAGTTCGTGAAATCCTATAGATTTGTATAACTTGATTGCAGGAGTGTTACTGCTATCTACATGCAGGCTTATTCCATCAAGCGCCAGCTCGTTTAGCTTGTTTATGCCGGCTGCTAGTATTATTTGGCTGAGCCCCTTTCCCCGGTATCTCGGGTTTATTCCAATCATACTTATTATTCCGCGGGTTCTGCCTTCGTTTGGACCTAAACATCCCCAGCAATATCCCACAACGCCGGTTTCATCTTCAAGAAATACGATACATTCATGCCTTGTGTTGCTCATATTGGTTCGGTATTCGATTTCTTCTGTTGTATTGGGGCAAAATCCCCAGCTGCCGGTGAATGCGGCATTTTGAATGTCCGTCAGCTTTTGAGTATCTTGAGGTGTGAATATATTCACGGAGTATTCAGGTGGGATTTTCATAAGTGGCGGGGTTTCATCATTCCACAACATATGCAGATATGTTCTAATCTTGTGAAATCCTACATCTTCCAACATGGATGCCCTTGGTGTTTGAGAGCCAAGACATATATGAGCGACTCCGGCACCTTCATTCTTTGCTAATTCCAAACCAGATCGGATGAGTTTTGATTCCGTTTCAGATGCTTCCAGATCTGTTTGTACATCTACTGCTAATACAGCTCTTTGGATAAGTTTTTCCGAAAATACGATACAATATCCGGCTATGGAGTCATTTTCTTCAAGTATCAGGCAACTGGTCTCAGGGGTGAATCCGGGTTGCCGAAGAACTTCACCCAATTGTTGTGATCTGGATTGAGAGTCTTTAGGATTATCTGCTTGAACTGTGCCAGCAAATTCTAATAATGGTTCTCGATCATTATCGTTGAAGTATCGTATTTCCAATTGGGTATACTCCGGATTGTTTTGCGCTGTAGATTTATTTGATACAAGAGATTGGTTATAATTGGCTAGTATAGTACTATCTTGACACAATGGGCCGATTGTAGCAGAGTATCCAACGGTCATCAAACAGCGTTAATTTGGATTCTTACCCCAATGTGTATTTACATATAAATATGAGATTGGAAGATCTCATTGACTATGGAGGCGGGTTTAATGAAGGCAATTCCAAATAAAGTTCTTGTTGTTACTCCTCATCCAGATGACGCGGAGATCTGGTGTGGTGGAACAATTGCGTCATGGATAAAACAGGGTGCAGATGTCTGTTACCTCTTGTGTACTAATGGTAGTAGAGGTACTGAAGATACTGATATAACACCTCAAGAGCTTGCTGAGATCAGAGAGCAAGAGCAACTTAATGCTGCATCTGTATTGGGTGTAAGAGATGTGGTGATGTTACACCGTAACGATGGTGAATTAGAAGACACCACAGATTTTAGGAGAGATATAGTAGAACAAATCCGCAAGGTACGGCCTGATGTAGTTTTGTCTACAGAGCCGTACCGCTTTGATCTTTCATGGCATCGGGACCACAGAATAACTGGTCAGGTAGCACTAGACGCGGTTTTTCCCTATGCTAGAGACCATCTGCATTTTGGTGAATTGTGGAGTGAGCAAGGTTTAGAACCCCATAAAACTGGGACAATGCTTTTCTGGGGTACAGAACGTCCGGATACGTTTATAGATATCACCAAAGTAATGGATACGAAGATAAAATCAGTGATGTCTCATAATAGTCAGATGTCTGGGAGGACTGAGGAAGAGATCTCGGACTTACTAGTATCTCGGGCAGAGGAAGTGGGTAAGATAAATAATAATATATTGTCAGAAGCTTTCAGAAAGGTAACATTTAGAACTTAGATCATTGGTTCATGTGAAGATTGCTTCAACAACATATCTCTGAGTATTGGGATGGGAGGCGCTCCATGTGATAATAATCTGTCATGAAAGCTTTTCAGTGACGTATCGGGGTTCTCCCTATAGAAATCGCTACGCAGTTTAAGGATCATTAGTTTCCCTAAAGTGTAATTCAGGTAACCTGGATCGAATGTTCCTCTCATAGCTTCTTTTCTAGCAGGGAGCTCTTCCATATAAGCGTTTTCTACAAAGAACTGAGTAGCTTCGTCGACAGACATTCCTTGCGTATGTATCCCTATTGAACACATATACCTACAATTCCTGACTAAAGCTTCTAAGATCTGCGTGATCTTAAGCTGTAATGTATTCTCTGGGTAGTCAATTTCTACCATTATTTGTTCGGCATAGTGAGCCCATCCTTCTGTAAATGCATACGATGTCGAAGCCAGATTAATGAGAGGCAAATCTGATCCATAACGATTGTGGAGATGGTGTGTGAAATGTCCCGGGTAAACTTCGTGGATAGATATAATTCTTAGGGTATCGTAGTTGAAATTGGAGAGCCATTCCTCGCGCTCTCGCTGTGACCAGTCAGGCTCCGCCGGTGTAATGTAGTAAAAGGATTCAGTTGCACTGCGTTCCAAAGAACCAGGACTATCCATTGCTGCGAACGCGTATCTCATGTACTCGGGTGTTTCAACAACGAGACATCGATCTTCAGATGGTAGAGATACGATATCTAGTGCTATTAGTCTGGACCGAATATCTTCTAGCATTTTTTGGGTTTCTGGAATGACCGCGGAATCTGAAGGGTGATTTTTCGCGATCACCATAACTGTTTCTTTAATGGAGTTGCGTGGTGCCAATGTATTCGCGAGCGATTTTAGTTCAGCTAGGTTGTCTTCTAGGTTAGATTGGCCTATTCGTATTAGGTCTGACAGTTCAGTAGATACACATTCGTTAGCTAGCAGCATAGATGAGAATAAGTCAGAGCCGATAGCAGAATCCGGCGTGCAGCTTGAGGATAAATGTTTTAGTTCAGCGATAAATGCATCGACGGCTTTAGCTGCCAACTCAGATGCTGCATATACTGCCTTGACTAGAGATTGGTCTTTACAGTCTTGAACTCCACTATCCAAACCTGTTCTATACAAATGAGCGATCCCTGAGTAACCATCTATGCTCGCTTGTAACACCTGGTGTCCGATGTTGTTATCTAGTCGTTCAGTTAATGATTTAAGAAATTCTGGGACTTGTAAAAATAGAGAAGACATACTTCTTAGTCGGTCAGTCAAGGGAGCATAATTGCGCATGATATAAGGGCGTATGTTTAAATGGCCGACTTGTCGTACCGGATTAAATTTGACGGATTCCATTTGTTGTAAGTTGAATAAATCCTTATCTAGGAAATGACTCAATAACTTATGCTCAATTGAATGATATACAGGGTCGTTCACGCTTAAGGTGGATAAATCGTGTTTCCGTTGCTTCAACCTGCGTATGCGACGTGAAGTGTTGGTCGCTGATAAATCTGGTAATCTACCGTCATATGAGTGTTCTCCAGTACGCGATGCTGCAGTAGGATAGAAGTCCCAATATTCATTTACCAGTTGGGATGTCAATGCATTTAGTCCGTTAATTTCTGGTCGCATGAATCAGACCGGCTTTTAGTCTAGGACCTCAGCAATAATAAATAGTGGTTTGATATCAGTGTAATTAGGCATGTCAGTGAATAGTTCTCTGCCGTGCGCTTTGAACCCTTCATGGACTTCTTCAACGTTATCAAAATACATGTCGGCGGTTGCTACATACATTGGGGGATCGTTAGGATTAGTATCGGAAATGCCTTTGGATACTTCTACTTTTGAACAACCTAGCCTGGATTTACAAAGGGGTATGTGGGAATTCGTGTAGTAAATAAAATCAAATTTAACCCCTTCTGTATAGGGATAATATGCTGATACTTTTATCATTCCTTCACCTCTACGTTCGTGAAATAGACAAACCGCCATTGCCTCTACAATGATGATTACATTATATGGGAGGAACGACGGCTTGTATCGAAACTACGTTTAGCGGTTGTAATAGGAGCAATATGTATTACTTTACTTCTACCGTTGCTCCGGCTTCCTCTAGCTTTGCTTTTATGGAATCTGCTTCATCTTTAGCGACAGCTTCCTTGACTCTGGCGGGAGCGCTCTCCACTAGTTCTTTGGCCTCTCTTAACCCGAGTGCAGTTACTTCTCTAACTGCTTTAATCACGTTAATCTTATTTGCGCCGATGTCTTGAAGAGTGACTTCGAAGTCACTTTGGTCATCTCCGCCAGCAGGTGCTGCACCGTCGGCTGCTGGCGCTGCTCCTGCTGCCGGGGCTGCTACCGCGACTGGTGCTGCTGCTGTAATCCCAAATTCTTCTTCTAAAGCTTTTACTAAGTCAGACAGTTCAAGTACGCTCATGCCTTTGATTGCTTCTAAGATTTCTTCTTTATTAGCCATTATTGCTCCTTATATATTCAGATAGTTTATGGTTTAGGATATTACTCTTCTTCTGCGGGTGCCTCAGCAGTTGCTTCTTCTGCGGGTGCCTCAGCAGTTGCTTCCTCTGCGGGTGCCTCGGCAGTTGCTTCTTCTGCGGGTGCCTCAGCAGTTGCTTCTTCTGCGGGTGCCTCGGCAGTTGCTTCTTCTGCGGGTGCCTCAGCAGTTGCTTCTTCTGCAGGTGCCTCAGCAGTTGCTTCCTCTGCGGGTGCCTCAGGAGTTGCTTCTTCTGCGGCTTCACCTACTCCGGATTCCAATTGTTGTATACGCGCTTGGAGAAGTCCTCCCAGGTTCCATAGAGGACCATTTAGAACGTTGAGCAAGCCGTATATAGGCGCTTGTACTTGTCCTAGTAATTGCGCAATAAGTTGTGGCTTAGGTGGTAGACCAGCTAGCCTTATAACGTCAGCTGCTGGCAATACTGGACCATCGCCTATTACCGCTCCTTGGATCGATAGTTCAGATCTAGTGCTAGTAATGTATTCGTGCAACGTTTTAGCTACATCGACGGGCTCATCGTACCCAAAAGCTATAGCGGTTGGTCCTTGTACTATCTCTTTAATCTGAGGTTTTGATGCCGCGTCCGCTGCTAGGTGCATCAGGGTGTTTTTTATAACAACGAATTCTACCCCGGCCTCTCGAGTTTTCTTGCGGAGTTCATTCATCTCATTCACGTCGAGATTTGTACATTTTGTTGCTAATGCTATTGAACTACGTTCTAATTTGTCTTTTAGTTCACTAACTTTGTCTATTTTGGCCTGTGTTGGCAATATATCCTCCTTACCTCAATTTGTTGAGATGTATCTATACAAAATAAGCCCCTGCATTCCCAAAAGGCGCAGGGGCTTCATCATTGACGTTAGTATGCCCACGCCTCGGCAGGTGATTCAATCATTAACCCTAGGGGCCTGCTGTCTTTGGCTTAGTATCTATAGAGTATACACTAATTATTCTGAAGGTTTAAGTCCTTGCAGTACTCCTATGTCTATATTTACGCTAGGACCCATGGTACTGGTGATATAAGCACTTCGTATAAATGCACCTTTAATAGATTCTGGTTTCTCCCGCATAACTGAGTCCATCAGCACAGATAGATTATCCATCAGCTGTTCAGAGCTGAAACTGGTCTTACCGAATTGGCTATGAATTATGGACGTACGGTCTGTTCGGAACTCTAAACGACCGGCTTTTGCTTCCTCAATTGCTCTGGGTAGATCCCGCGGTTGCACCATCGTCCCTGTTCGAGGGTTTGGCATCAGCCCTCTTCTTCCCAGAACTCTACCTAACTTCCCGATTTTTGGCATGATGTCCGGAACTGCTAGTCCTACTTCGAACTCAGCCCATCCGGACTCTACTTGGTCTATCAAGTCATCGTCCCCGACAAAGTCTGCTCCGGCCTGCCTTGCGATATCTGCTGCTTCGCCGTTAGCGAATACTACGACACGAACTTGCTTCCCTAATCCATGGGGTAGCACCGCTACTCCTCGGACCATCTGTTCGGCGTGCCTCGTATCTGCACTGGTTCTCAGATGAATCTCCATGGTCTCATCGAATTTTGCTTTAGATGAGCCCTTAATAACCTCGATGGCTTGTTCAGGTTGATATACCTCGTCTCGGTCAATCGTTTCTGATGCACTGTTGTATCTTTTACTATGTTTGGGCATAGTTAGTCCCCTTCTACTGTAATACCCATGCTTCGGGCAGTTCCTTCAATAATCGCCATGGCGCCCTCGAGCGAAGAAGCGTTCAGATCCATGAGTTTAGTTTCTGCAATATCCCGTAGTGCCTGTCTAGTCACAGAACCAACGTTACCTGACCTAATATCACCAGTGCCTTTTTCAACGCCTGCTGCCCTTCTTAGCATGTCTGATGCAGGTGGAGTTCTAGTGACAAATGTAAATGACCTATCCTCGTATACGGTGAGGTGGACCGGAACTATAGTGCCGCCGTCATTGGCTGTCCTAGCGTTATATTCTTTAACGAATTCCATAATATTTACGCCGTGTTGCCCTAAGGCTGGCCCTACGGGTGGAGCGGGAGTTGCTTTACCCGCTTCTAGTTGTAGCTTAATTATAGCTCTGACCTTCTTGGCCATCGAATCCTCCTATGCTCGTTCTACTTGCAAGAAGTCTAATTCTACAGGAGTTTCTCTTCCGAAAAAGGAGACTAATACCCGAACCTTCCCCTTGCTTTCGTCTACATCATTGATAGCACCTATAAAATCTACAAATGGCCCTTCTGTGATGCGGACTGTTTCTCCTATTTCCAGACCAATTTTTACTCTTGCGGGACCTGACGACGCTTTGTTTAAGATTTCATACGCTTGGCTGTCTTCAAGCGGTACAGGTTTCGGTCTTTTATCATATTCATCTTCTGTTGAGATAAATCCTGTAACGCCAGGGGTGTTTCTGACTACATACCAGCTTTCGTCGTCCATCAGCATCTGAACTAGTATATAGCCTGGAAATAATTTTTTTTCCTCTGATATTCTCTTACCGTCTTTGAGAACTACTTCCTCTTCTTTCGGCACTTCTACTTTAATTATCCGATCTTGCATATCTAGGCTGTCTCTGCGAAGATCCAAATTCTTCTTAGCTAAATCTTCCTGGCCAGAGTATGTGTGTACTATGTACCAGTGAGGATTTAAGTCCTGTTCGGTTTGACTCAGGTTTTCTGTAGTCATATTTTTAGAAGCTCTACTTAATGTGTTTAGATGACTAAAAACTATGGGTTATACTGCTTCGGGCTATGTATGTATTTAGAAGACAAATCTAGGCAGCACTTCTGAGAACACGCGGTCTAGCCCTCCGAGAAGAAAACCTATTATTACTGCGAGTGTTATCACTACAGCAGTTAATCTGGCAGTCTCTTCTTTACTTGGCCATACAGACTTTTTTAGTTCCTCTATGACTTCTTTAAGAAATCTAATAGGACTAGTGCGGGTAGCTGCTTGCTGTGATACTGCCGCAGGGTTTCTTCTAGAGGTACGTGCCACGATTTAGCGCACCTCTCTGTGTACTTTATGTCCCCTGCATCGTGAACAATATTTTCGAAGTTCTAATCGTTGGGTATCGTTTCGGCGATTTTTCATCGTCGAATAATTTCTCTCCCTACAATCAGAGCATTGCAAAGTTATGTCGCCTCGAGCGTCTGTTTTTCTAGCCATTTTATTTTAATCCAATAATTTAGTGAATACGCCTGCTCCAACGGTCCTACCACCTTCTCTTATGGCAAACCGCAAGCCTTCTTCAATCGCGACTGGCGTTATTAAGCTTATGGTCATAGTAATATTGTCACCGGGCATAACCATTTCTACCCCATCAGGAAGGATGATCTCTCCAGTTATGTCGCTTGTTCTAATATAAAACTGTGGTTTGTATCCTGGGAAGAAAGGTGTGTGCCTTCCGCCTTCGTCTCTGCTTAATACATATACCTCGGCTTCTGCTCTGGTATAGGGCTTCATAGATCCAGGAGCTACGATGACTTGGCCTCGCTCAACTTCCTCTCTGTCTACGCCCCTTAATAGTATACCTACGGCGTCACCAGCTTCTGTGGTGTCAAGCATCTTATGAAACATTTCAAGGCCAGTAGCAACAGACTTCCTGACGTCGCCAAACCTTATAATTTCTATTTCGTCTCCCACGTTCAATGTTCCTCGTTCTACTCTACCTGTTACAACTGTACCTCGTCCCTTAATACCGAATACATCTTCAACAGGCATTAGGAAGGATTGGTCAGTGACGCGGGTTGGTAGCGGGAAATACTCGTCCATAGTTTTGACTAGTTCTTGTATGCTTTCCGCATATTTTGCATCACCTTCCAGCGCTTTAAGGCCGCTAGTGCGAATGATGGGAGTATCATCTCCTGGAAATTCGTATCTATTCAGAAGTTCTCGGACTTCCAGCTCAACTAGCTCTAGTAATTCTTCATCATCCATCATGTCGCATTTGTTCAACGCTACTACTATGCTAGGCACTTCTACTTGGCGGGCTAGTAGGATATGTTCCCGCGTTTGTGGCATTGGTCCGTCTGGAGCACTAACTACCAGAACAGCGCCATCCATTTGTGCGGCTCCAGTAATCATGTTTTTTATGTAGTCGGCGTGACCTGGGCAGTCGACGTGGGCATAGTGTCTGGTTTCCGATTCATACTCTACGTGCGCAATAGCAATCGTTACACCACGGGCTTTTTCCTCTGGGGCGTTGTCAATTGCGTCCATATCTCTAAACTGAGCTAGATTATTGTCTGCTTGTACTTTTGTGATAGCGGCTGTTAACGTAGTTTTACCGTGATCGACGTGTCCAATCGTTCCTACGTTCATATGTGGTTTAGATCTATCAAATTGTTGCTTGGCCATTTTGGTTGTACTCTCCTTAGATTATTCTGGAGCCCAGAGGCGGGATTGAACCGCCGACCCCGTTCTTACCAAGAACGTGCTCTACCCCTGAGCTATCTGGGCCCATGCCCCAACGGGTTTAGTTTATTTATTTTCCCCATTTTCTGGTGGAGGGAGTAGGATTCGAACCTACGAAGTCCTTCCGGACGCCAGATTTACAGTCTGGTGGTTTTAACCACTCACCCATCCCTCCGGATATCACAACTTATACCCGTAAGGTCCGCACACTATATCTGCAAGCCTCAGCGTACGATATGGATTGCGAAAGAGCCCCAGAGGGGACTCGAACCCCTAACCTTTCGATTACAAATCGAATGCGCTACCATTGCGCCACAGGGGCATATATTACAAAGGTGTCCTTTCCCACCAGAAAATGACCCCGTCTTAGCGGGGCCATTTCACTGACACCTAATTATCTCGATAAATTATATATACACGCTAATATTAAGTCAATTCTGATTGTAGGCATTCTTTAACTGATAATGGGATTAATAATCTTGACGGAGTGAGGAGCTTATTCTACACTTCCTTAGGTTTCGTGCACTTAGACTGATTTGAGTAGATATTTTCTAATAACTGAAAATATTATTAAGTGAGTATTCATTAAAGATGGATTTGAAGAACCATATCCGCAATATACCGGATTTCCCGTCGCCAGGCATACTGTTTCGAGACATTACACCGCTTCTAAGAATGCCGGATGTATTTAAGTACGTAATAGACAGTTTGATCGAACATTATTCTCCAGATGAATTTGATTGCATAGTTGGAATAGAATCTAGGGGTTTTTTGTTAGGAGCTCCTATAGCGTATCTCATGCAGAAGCCCCTGGTATTGGTTAGGAAACAGGGTAAATTGCCTTACGATAGTCTATCGGTTGAGTATTCTTTGGAATATGGTTCTAATACTATGGAAATACAGATCGGAGATATTTCAGAGGGGTCTCGTGTTTTGGTATTTGACGATTTGTTAGCTACAGGGGGAACTTTGCAGGCGGCAGCTGAACTTGTAGAAAGCTGTGGAGCAACTGTAGGCGGGATAGGACTGGTTATTGAGCTTAACGGCCTAGGCGGTAGGGATCTGTTGGATAAGTACGACTTGTATTCATTAGTACAATATTAATGATTGGTATCATTCTGTCGACACACGATAAGGGTTAAATATAGAAGACGCAGTAGCTTGAGAAGGAGGATCTAATGGCAGACAAAGGCAAAATCGGTAATGTAGATCTTACGGCGGTAATAGATATGGTGCCTCCGGCACGGACGCCATCTGCGATGTTTCCGGACGTAGCAGATTCTGCTTGGGAATCCTATAAAGATACTCTAGAAGATGGCCAATTGCAGCTGTATTACGGAGTGATTGTCCTTCAAATGGATGGAGCTACAATATTGGTAGATACAGGCATGGGACCTGGACCTCATCCTGATAGGGGTAATCTAACAGGTAATCTATATGAATTAGTCAGTGATGTGTTGGCTCCTCCTGATAACACTACTAATACCAATGTATCTCCATCGGATCAAGTAAATTTTGTGATACATACACATCTCCATGCAGATCATGTTGGATGGAATTTACGGTATGCAGGAGGTATGCCAGCACCAAACTTCCGCCGTGCGCGGTACATAATCTCTAAGGCAGACTACGATTACTATACCGAGGAGACAATGCTTGAGCAGAGCCCTCACGTACAGCGTCAGGTTATCCCATTGAGGAGACTGAGGCTCCAAGAGATAGTCGAAGGAGAACACGAGGTCACTGATGGGATCTCAGTGGTTCCTGCCCCGGGTCATACTCCAGGCCATCAGGTTGTTTTAATAAACTCTGGCGGCCAAAAAGGTATGGTAGCAGGTGACTTACTTCATAATATAGCTCAAGTTTCGGAACCAACATGGTGCGCAGGTGTTGATTGGGATAAAACACAAAGCGCTAATAGTCGGGAAAAACTATTAGACCTTGCAGAGAAAGAAAACTGGACAGTTGCTGCAGGACATTTTCCTCCTGGCCAACAAATCGGGAAAGTTATCAGGGACGGTAACAAGCGCATATGGGCTCCACTGTAAATTGACGCTCGAGGTCGGGTTTGGCCATGACATAAATGCAAGCGGCATCAAGCGGCATAATGTAACTAAATAGTGTACTGAGTAATGGCTACTTTGTATTCAAGTTAATGAAGGATTCGTCAAAATGAATAAATTCTTGGATTTGTTGGACAATATTAGGGAAGGGGCTCCTGCTCCNTTAGGNTTTGGTGCCTCACGTGCAGAGAAATTACCTGGTATTGCCTTAATCTCNTTGGTCTCANGNGATCATAAAAAAGCCATTACTATGGTATCTAANNCATCAGTGGATGCGGTAATAATNGAAGGATTAACCACACCATCGGATGTTAAAACAATTNCNAAACCCTTGGGAAAAACACCTTGGGGAGCTAAAGTATCTGAACTGTCAGAAGGCCAAGCNCAGGAATATCAAGACGANGGATCAGATTTGGTAGTNTTCAANGTGGAAGGGACTGCTGCCTCGAATTTAGTTTGTGATCAAATTGCCAGAGTNTTGTGCGTAGATATCAGTCTTGAAGAGGACAAACTTCGTGCTTTGGCGTCCCTGCCAGTGGATGTGTTTTTGCTCTCGATGAAAGATGTGTCTAGTCCGTGGGGCATACAGGACTTAGCGAATTTATCGGTCATCAGTAGACGTGTAGACAAATATATTCTGCTAGAAGTATCCGAGCCTCCAACTGGCAAAGATCTAGAAGCTCTCCGAGATATTGGTGTTAATGGTATCGTTATAAATACTTCGGAAGCTAGTGCTAAGATTTACAAAGATCTTAAGCAAAGCCTGATTAACATGCCTCGGCCGAAGCATTCCAGACGAGATAGGACTAGAGCTATTTTGCCAGGAGCCTCGTTTAATCAAGAGCCAGAACCAGACTCACAGGAACAAGAAGAACCTGAAGACGAGTAACACCTAATCGTTAATGCTCGTTAACTACTATAAATTGCTGCTTGGTGACCCTAATTCTTTTCTTAAACTAATAACTATAATATGCGTTTCGCTTACTATAGCTATCACAGTTCATGAATTTAGTCACGCTGTTATTGCTCGTATACTGGGCGATAGAACTGCCCAACAGTTAAGACGATTAACTTTGAATCCTTTAAGGCATTTGGATCCAATCGGCGCTGGAATGCTATTGGTTGTGGGCTTTGGGTGGGGAAGACCGGTTCCTGTTAACGTTAGAAACTTACGGGTAGGAAAAATAGGATTAACTCTGGTGGCCTTAGGAGGGCCAATAGCTAATGTCCTAGTGGCGTTTATATTAGCCTTGTTGATCAGATCAGATTTATTGATCTGGAGTAGTCCCTATTTTCTGACCCCAGCGTTACTCATGTCGGGCAACCTAAAAGATACTCTTTCACAACTTATAAGTATGACAATACACTTCAACCTGTTGTTGGCACTTTTTAATCTTATTCCTATTCCTCCTCTTGATGGGTCCAAAATGTTGGAAGGGATAACTCCCAGCAAATATTATTTTTTATATCAAAGATTAGAACGTTACGGCCCCTTAGTCCTGTTATGCATTATTGGATTGGATATTACTCTCAATACGGGATTGCTTTGGAAGATTATCGGTTATCCGCTTACATTTCTCACATACATGATTGTTGGGTAGGTGAATCCTACGCCAACGTATGATGTACTAACAGTTCTGTGTCTGCTCTAGCGTAGGTTTAACTCTTTATAATTACTTTCCGCAACTTCATTGCAGCGAGCTCTATATGAATATTGACTACCACTGTAACGGGCAATGATGCGTTTTTGCCGTCCTTCAATGTTACTGTTTATACCAGTCATCCAAGAATCTACTTGGTTTGCTAATAATCCTTGACCTTGCTCTAACACGTAGCGATACCAACTGGAGACTGCTTCGGGTGTTGCTTCCGATCGTGTAAGATTTCGTTCTACCATATGCTGGATTAAATTTGTTATCCAGTTAACGTTGTATTCTATACTTCTCGGATTATTTCCCAACAGTGCATGGGGCCCCATGATCATGAACAGGTTGGGAAAGTTATTTACTTGTAGGCCAAGAAACGTTGATAATTCTTTTTTCCATTGTTCTTTCAAGCTCTGATTGTTAACACCGACGATATTTATTTTGTCGTAGCTACCTAATATTGCGTTAAATCCTGTCGCATATATTATTAAATCTAAGTCAAACTCCTTTGATGTGGTTGAAATACCTCTTGGAGTAATGCGTTCGATAGGCGTTGACCTAATATCGATTAATTCGACGTTTTGTTGATTATAGGACTCAAAATATTTTGTCTCTAGAGGAACTCGGCGTGTTCCAAACCCGTGGTCTTTTGGTATTAGTTTATCCGCAGTTATTGGGTCAATCACGCGTTCACGGATTTTATTTGCTACGAAATTGGACATAGCTTCATTCGCCTGGGGATCAGTTAGNACATCCTTGAAGTTACCTTGCCATATTCCAAATCCTTTGCTGTTATACAAATCTTCCCAGAATGCGTATCGTTCTTCTTCGGATACTTCGAACGTTTTTCTTGGGTCGACAGTATGGAGGAATCCTGCTTGAGTTTGGCTGCAACGTTCAAATATTTCNTTATATCTAGACCGGATGTCTTTCATTTCATCTGATCCAATACTTGCGTTGTGAAGAGGCGCGCACCAGTTAGGGCGGCGTTGGAAAACACTGAGATGCCCTACGTCTTTGCATATTTCTTGAATTACTTGTACACCACTAGCCCCAGTACCGATAACAGCCACTCGTTTTCCTGTAAAATCNACACTATGGTGTGGCCATCTGGAAGTGTGGAAGGAATCTCCTTTGAAAGATTCTATTCCTTCAATTTTGGGTAACGTGGGCTCAGATAGTAGGCCGATGCCAGTGATTAGAAATCTGCTGGTGTACGTATCTGAATTTTGCAGTTGGATTTTCCAGCTTCGCGTGGTGTCATTGTAGATGGCTGATTGAACATCACTTGAGAATTGGATGTCCTTGTTTAAGTCAAACTTATCTGCTACGAACTGGAGATACCGAAGAATTTCGGGTTGAGATGCAAAGTGCTCTGACCAATCCCATTCATCCAAAAGTTCTTGCGAAAACGAGTATCCGTATGAGTAACTTTCAGAATCAAAACGTGCACCGGGATAACGGTTCCAATACCAGGTCCCTCCTACTCCGGTTCCTGATTCGAACACACGGACTNTCAATCCTATTTTTCTTAGTTGGTATAACTGGTATAGTCCAGNGATGCCTGCCCCCACTATTATNGCGTCATAATCCAGGTCACTGGTAGGGCTTGAGTGATCTGGATTCAATTGTGAGTGTGTCATTACATGTCCTGAATTCAGTGTTTTCAATAAATATACTGGTGAGATTACGATTTATCAATTTGCAAATACAGAAGCACTTATGTTTGAGTTCTAGTACAGAGAAATTATTAGTGATATCTGCTAAATATGCAGAAATGGGGTGACGGGTTATTAGTATTAATCAGATCCCTTTTTTCACGTTGTTGTCAGTATTATGCTGCCCGGTATAGATTATATAATTATAAGAAATATCTTAGTCTATGGAATTGAATTGGTTAAGTTAATCGGAGGATTATTCGAGTGGATATTCCAGATTTAGTCCAATATCCGAAAGCGCGATCTGATGAGTATGATAAGTATACTCCGGAACAAATCTCAAGAGTGGTTAAGCAGTGGTTATTTATTGGGGATACTAGCCATAGAGAGTTAGATAGAGAGATATTAGGACTGGACTCAGGTAAGTCTAAGGGATTTGAATCTATGAATATCTTGCATTATCTCGGGTTGGGTCCGGTTTTCAAGGGAGTGTTTTGGGATTGTGCATTGGATAATGTAATAGATGGGCTGAGGCGAAATTGCCAGGATTTTACTGACATTATTGATCATCTAGAATGGGAGGAGCGAAATCTAGACTTTAAGGTTTGCCATAAACTCACTTTGATTGGAAATGCCCGGGACCGCAATTTCGGTAGGAGACTCAAAGAATATCTTGAACGTGATTCGGATATAGGTGGATCGGATAATGTAGATTTGTACAGAAAAGAGCAGGCGATTCTAAAAGTTTTAATATTCGATACTTTAACTGAACTCCAGTGCTCCATATGTTTAACGCGGTTCCCAACCGATCTTATGACCCTCGCATATATTAAGCCAAGATCTCAGTGTTCTGAACTAGAGAGATTGGATTTATCCATCGTGATGCCAGTATGCCAGTTTGGATGTGGCTCTCTATATAAACACAATTACTTGGTAGTGGATGATCGCGGAAGAATTAGCGCAGTTGACTACAAATTAGTACCTGATAGCCTTTTGCTGACGTTGAAGAGTTTGGAGGGCAACAAGTGCTCTTGGTTTTCTGATGGGACTAGGAAATATTTTTCCTATACGCGTCAACTGTTGGAACATACTGGGCAGTTAAGATTCGTTTAGATTATTAGCTGATG
>PBPE01000017.1 GCA_002724585.1 Dehalococcoidia bacterium
ATTCGTGCCAAAACGTATCGCAGACACATGCAGGGGACAACAGCTTTCTGGAAATTAGTAGCGGTACACCATTTAGGGTGCGTAGGTCACGCTATAGTCATCATATACGTGATACCAATAGCTGTAGCATCAGGTCTTGATCTAGTCACAGCTGCAGGGGTATTAAGTACATTGGCAGGAGTAAGCGTATTAACTCGCTTCACAACGCCAGTTATCGCTGACTACCTAGGGTCTAAATGGTCTATGGCAATAATGTTCATGCTTCAAGGCTTCCCAGTGTTGATGCTATTCTGGGCTCAGGACATATGGCAATTCTATCTATTCGCAATAGTGTTTGGTATTGGATACGGCGGAGAAGGTTCAGCTTTCCCGATAATAAATCGCCAATATTTCGGGAGAGGTCCTATGGGACGTTCTTTCGGCTGGCAGCAATTTGGAGCCGGATCGGGTATGGCCACCGGAGGGTGGATCGGGGGAGCGTTGTACGCAATGTTCGGAACCTACGATCCAGCTATAATACTTTCGGTCGTAGCGAGTGTGGGAGGAGCTTTGGTTCTAGTGTCAATGGAACCTACGAGCAAATCATTAATACCTAATTGGGAAGAATCCTTGCCTCCTGAAGCAAGGTCTCCGAATCCAACTCCCGTTGCAGCCGGTGATTAAGTAATACCCTGTAAGTGGGTAAGTTTGAAGACTCCAATACACCACCGCTCAACCATTCCCGTTTACTCGATAACAGTAAGCCTGACAATCTTTTCGGCAAGATCTTCCTGATCAAGATTTCTGCATGTAGAAATCAACTCCTCAAACTGGGATTCGGGTATCGGAATACCCGGAATGATCTCACGGATTCGGCGTGATTCTTCTTCAAAATCCCACATGAACTCACGTCCGGTAGATTGCTTTGTATAACTCTTACCATCTTTTGTAAAAATCGTAATCCTTGGACCGAAGAGAGTCATTTCGTGCGAAGGTATAAGTGTCACTCGGTTCATCAAATCCAACACCTCAGGCGGGTCTCCGTCTCCGTCTGCCACTCCCATTTGTTGACTACGCAACATTGGAAATCCTCTGTTTACAACTCCATATGCGGAATAATATTTCGTTCCCCCTTTGCTAGCTTCTCCATCTTCTCTTCGGCTAGTAAAAGCAGGACTCGGATACTGGGTCTCAAGCCAATTTACAACCGCTTCTACCCGATCAACATCCTCAAATTTAATATTATTCTCCTCACAAAGTTGCGCAGTAACATCAACATGAGCTAGGTTATATCCTGCCGTAGAATAGGGTCTGTAGAGAGTCTCTAGAAAGGTCCACTTTTGACCCAATCCTTGGGTTATGTTATCCAAACTACTATAGGTGTCACCGACAAAACTGTAGGTTAACCTACCCCGATTATTACCTGTATATGCATGATAGAACCCCGCTTCTCCTTCCAATGTTGTCTCCCCGCCCACTTGGCCCATCACCGCTAGTGATATTGCAACCATAGCGTTTCTGGCGGCGGCCCCTTCCCGTAAGGCACGGCCTCCACTACGTGGTCCCTCAAGATTGCCAGCCGAAAGATGGACGCACATTCCAATCACATTATTAATTTGATCTGATGTCAAATCCAATATCTTGGCCGAAGCAATAGCAGCTCCAAATATGCCAAATACAGGACTAGCATGGAATCCTCTAGACATCACTGTCGGAATATAATCCGATGCTAATCGTTCCATTACTTCGTATCCAGCTGCAACTCCAGTTAAGAATTGTTTACCCGAAGCTGAAACAGATTCAGCCGCTACCAACGCTCCAGGCAATATACTTGTCCCGGGATGGGTGAGCATACGAAAAGTGTCTACCTTGCCACCCGCCATTATCAATTCAGAATTTACGAATGCCGCTCCTCCCTTAGTCACAGTGGTTCCATCCACCATTAAAGTCGCACCTGTACTTACGCCTGATTCTTCAGATCGGATCAATTCAATGGCTTGGCGACCGCTTTGAGTTTGACATCCAAGGAGCACTGACGACAAATTATGCAGAGTCACACCTTTGGCTCGGTCAACTACTTCAGTTGGTAAATCATCGTAACTAAGATCAGCAACCCATTCTGATATTTGACGACTTAGAGACACCATATTCGGCTCCATATAAAAAATATTATTCAAAAGTAGTATATAAAACTCTTCAGTACAAAGTCACATTTACCCGGCATATTCTCCGAGTGATTTAGGATTAATAGGAGTCGGCATAGCCTGTACTTCCGGCAGAACTTTTTCAGCAAACAACCTCAGACTTTTCTCTGCTTTATCTCTTGGCATGCCACCATAAAATACATGTACAACCACAGTCTCTACACTCATAGACTCTTGAATAGCTCTAATTTTTTCAATTATCTGCTCTGGCGTCCCAATAGGCTGTGTATCCCTCCGAGCTGCGAATCCTGAGTCTGCCACACCCACGTCGGCAGTTTGGCGCTTAAGGTATTCTTCATATCCTTTAATGCCATCAAACCCGGGGTTATTCCATTCAAAATAGTGGTGTTGAGCCGCAGTCAACTGGTTGTAAAAATACTCCCACCCTTCTTCAGCTTCTGAATCAGTTTCTGCACAGTACATCCACAACAATGTCGTAGGTTGATCCGGAGGCAAGCCCAATTCATGACGAATACTGTTAAATCGCTGTACCTGGCTGGTCATTTCATCCAAATTATCGCCAGCCACAAATAACTGACCCAATCCATTTTCAGCAGCCAAGCGTCCGGACGCTTCAGTAGTAAATGCGACCTTAATATTCTTAGTTAAATCACCCTTGTGACGCGCTTGTGGCCGTATGCTAGTAGGAGGTATGTCATATATCTGACCTTTAAATTCAAATCGCTCTGCCCCGTCAGCCGCCTTAATAGTATTAATCACATCATAAAAGTACTTATGGGAATCCTCAATCGGGTATCCCAGGGACGCATATTCATGGGGAGCTATCCCCCTGCCGATGCCAAGATGTAGACGCCTCCCTTTCAAAAGAATATCCAGCATTGATATTTCATGTGCTAATCTAACGGGATTCCACCACGGCGCTACTATGACAGCAGTTCCCACATCTACCCTGTTTGTCCGACCAGCCCAGTAGGAAAGATATTGTAACGGATTTGGTTGCATTGAGTATGCAGAGCCATAATGCTCTGTAGCCCATATTGAATCAAAGCCAAGGGGCTCCACCAAATCCCCCATATAAAGCGTATTGTCCATATTTTCAGCATCTGAGACTCTCGGAGGACGATCGTAATCACCTGCCATAAGCCTATCCCAATCATCTTGGTTATACCCAGTTACCATTACTCCACAATGCATTATGAATCTCCCTATTGACGAGTTAGTGGGCTACAATTCAGATCTCTCTCCAGAATGGTTCACGTTTCGATATATTGTCCAATATACTGCTATCGAAGGGTTTTAATTGATTCTTGTCAGCATCTTCGTCCGTATTCCATTTAATCAATTGATGAATTATGGGTTTAGAATAATATAATAGATAAGTCGCTTCCAAGAACATGTCAAAATCACTCGGCATGGTCGATTCCATTGATCTCAAAATGGCAACCCTATTCTGATCCGTAATATTACTTGCCCCTTCCTTAGAAATAGACACTGATTCCTTACTTATAAACTCACAAACATTTTCTATTGATTCAGCATATTTATGAGTCATCTCAAGGAGCTGATGCAAATCAGATTCTGCAATTATTTCGGAGCCACTGGGCATCGTTCCATTTGACGGAATAAGCACTCCATAAAAGGCAGTTAAAATTCCATATGTATCTAAATTCATTAATTATCCTTTCGAAATTATATCCGCTGCTCTAAGAGCTATAGCCTGGATTGTTGGGGTAGGGTTTACCGCAGCTGAAGTAGTGAATACTGAACCATCTATCACGTATAGGTTTTCCACATCGTGAGTTTCACAATTTGCGTTTACTACCGATCCAGCCGGATCATCTCCCATCTTTGCAGTTCCCATTAGATGCCATCCGGCCGCCTTAAGCAGGGGAGAACTTGATATCTCATAACAGCCTGCTTCACGCAATAATGTTTCGGCAGATTTCATCCCATGGTCTAACAAGTGCCGAGTATTATCAGAAACTTTGTAAAAAATCCTAGGCAACGGAATACCATGCCTATCAGTCAATTCGTTATCTATTTCAACCCTATTATGTAATTCTGGCAGATCTTCGCTTATTATGGCCATACCGATATATTTTCTGAATCTCTTATTGAATTCTGCATGATGATTTTCTCCCCATGGGACAATACCTCTTGATGATCCGAGAGCGGTATGAGCTGGACCGTGCGACCTGTTCATCTGAAACGTATACCCTCGAACAAAGTCTCTGGTAGGGTCAGTCTCATAAAACTCTTGAACAATTATGATGTTTGCTAGTGATCCAACGGTATAATCGATGTCATCACCTTCAAAAAGCCCCGAAACCGAGGCATACGGGTGAAACATTAGATTCTTACCTACTAGGCCAGACGAATTCGCTAGACCTGTTGGGAATTTATCGGATTTACTGTTCAGAAGGAGCCTCGGAGTTCCTATACCGTTACAGGCCAGTATAACTTTGCCAGCCTCCTGAAAATACTGGTTCCCCTGAGGGTCAACATATATAACCCCTTGAAGGGTTCCGGAACTATCTACAGATACTGTCTGCACAGCACAGTTAGTGCGGACCTCCAATCCTTTAAGCATAGCTGGTTTAATATACGTTACGTCCGTAGAAGCGGTCGCTCTCCACCTCTTCTTAGAAGCGAACGTTCCATGATTATTCCATCCATCCCTATCTTTATAGTCTTCAGAAGCTTCATATGAATCTGAGGGCCACCAGTGCCATCCCAGTCGGTCAGCAGCTCTCGCTATTCTTTCTCCGTCATGTCCGAGTGGATTAGGCGGCATCTGCCTAGGAGATCTCGGGGGGTTAGCCGGGTCGCCGCTGACTCCTGAACACCCCATCATCAGGTCGTTCATATCATAATATTTTTCTAAATCCCAATATGATATTGGCCAGTCGGCAGCCACTCCATCAAGTGTTTTAACTCTGAAATCTGAGGGATGGAATCTGGGGGTATGGGCTGTCCAATGTTGAGTAGTACCGCCAACTGCATTGAACAATAAAGGTTGTATATCCGACTCATCATCCAGAATCTGGTAATCGGACTCCAATTTTCTCACATTCGGATTGAAATCAAACGAATTCTTTAGTTCTATTTCCCAATTAGCAGAATCCCCTGGATAATTACCATGGTCAAACCAATCGCCCTGCTCCAGTATTACTACTGAAGCGCCACTTTCGCATAATTTCCATGCGCAAGCCGCTCCGGAAGCGCCCGAACCTACGATTACTATGTCAACCAATGGCAAATTTATAGGCACAATATCAAATCCTCCATTTTATCCCTTGTCTAGTGCACCAATATACACTAAAACAATGCATGAGTTATTACTTCTCATATTAGACACGGTTTGGTATGTCCCATCCCGATATGATGGTAATATACGTCACATAGCAATAGTTCAACGTCGCAAACAACTCGCATCGTTGATTGGTGGAGATGATCATGAGTATTTCTTCTAAATCCGAACTGAAAGACTTGCAAGATTCGGCACTGGAACACCTTTGGGTTTATCTTCGTGAACCAAGTGATATGGCAGAAAAGGGAGAACCGCAGATATTTGTCGAAGGCAAGGGATGCAAAGTGACAGACGCTCTCGGCAATACTTATATCGATGCCATGTCAGGTTTATGGTTAAAGAACGTAGGGTATGGAAGGACTGAGATCGCCGACGCAGCATACGATCAGATGTTGAAACTGACATATATGCCGTTGGGAAGTACTAACGAGCCGGCAGTAAGATTGTCAGAGAAAATTGCATCGATAACCCCTGGAGACCTTTCCAGATGTTTTTTCACTAGTGGTGGATCAGAATCTGTGGAAACCGCCATGAAACTATCACGAGCGTACTTCAAGCGAATAGGAGAATCGACAAGGACCAAATTTATCAGTCGAAAAGGTTCATACCACGGTGCCACCTTCGGTGCTCTATCACTAGGAAGTACATCTAATTTTCCAAAAGTCGACTACGAACCACTTCTAGCAGGATCATTTCATGTTCCTCAGCCAAATGCGTACAGATGCGAACTAGGAGGAGACTCTCCTGAAGAATGCGGGGAAAAATGCGCTAGAGCAGTTGAAGAAATGATACTCTTCCAAGGGCCAGAAACAGTTGCCGCTGTTATTGCAGAGCCGGTGTCAAGTCCACTTGGAGCTATCGTTCCGCCTGACAATTATTGGCCACTATTGCGCGAAATATGTNACAAATACGGATGCATATTGATAGCGGATGAGGTCATTACGGGTTTCGGCAGAACGGGGAAGATGTTTGCATGTGAGCATTGGGACATCACTCCCGATATGATGACNGTAGCGAAAGGAATAACGAGTGGATACATACCTATGGGAGGAACAATCCTCAGGAAACCCATAGCCGATGCCTTTGTAGGCAGTCAAAAATCTGCTTTCCGTCATGTTATTACATTTGGAGGGCATCCCGTGGCTGCAGCTGCATCACTAAAAAATATCGAGATCATGGAGCGTGAAAAACTAGCAGACAACTCCGCAAGAATGGGTGAGTACCTCCTAGATGGACTAAAGGAATTAAAGCAAAAGCACGAAATGATTGGAGACGTCAGAGGGCTGGGATTGTTCTGCGGACTTGAACTGGTCAAAAATCGTGCAACTAAAGAACATTTCACTCCCGACGCTGACGTAGGATCCCGACTTACCCAGGCCTTTTCTGAACATGGCATATTGTTGCGTGGAGGAGATTTTATGAACATTATGCCTCCTTTATGTGTCACATCTGGAGAAATTGACGACATAATCCGCGCTATGGATAGCGGGTTTAGCCAAGTATCTAAGGACCTGTCTCTGTAAAATCCACAGNCCATGTGCGGTTTTGTGGTGGAATTTAATGTAGAGGGAAAACGATATGCCGACTACAACACAAATCATCGATTCACAAGTGCACTGCTACGGCAAAAACACTCCCGAGGACCCATGGATAGGTTTTCTCCAGGGCCCAGAAGAAGTGAACGGAGATGACATGGTTAAAGCTATGGATGCAGTTGGAGTCGATGGNGCATTGTTANTCTCACCTTTCAATATATATGGCTACGATCCTTCATACATCCTTGATGTACACGAAAAACATCCTGGCAAATTCGGATTAATCCGCCCATTTGATCCAGAATCACCCTCTATAGCTGAAGAAATGTCCGAGTGGGCTAGCACTANTGGAGTAGTAGGAGCGCGAATAATGCTTAGAGATCCTTCATGGGGTCCTGATCACCCGGGACTTAACGAAATTATTTCTAGCAGTAGCCGGGCAGGATTACCNGTAAATATGATGTGCTCTTCCAATCTNGAATTGTTTAAAAGCCTCGCAATAAAGCATCCAGAAACTCAACTAGTTATAGACCATTTGGGTATAGTACAGCCATTTGAACCCCCTCCATCAAAAGAGCCCTTTGCCAATTTGGATCAAGTTCTGGATCTTGCCAAACTCGATAACGTCGCAATAAAAATTTCTGGTGCCGGCACCCTATCCCACAAACCCTTCCCATACGAAGACATATGGGACCCGCTTCAAAGAATATTCGATGCTTATGGTTTAGAGAGATGTCTGTGGGGAACAGATTGGACCAGAGCTGTATTGTTATTAGACTATCGACAAGGAGTAGATGCGTTTAGGCTTAACGACCAATTCTCAGAATCGGACCGTTCCACGCTGATGGGAGGTTCTCTGAAAAAAATTTACAAATGGTCTCCGCAGAATTAGATTCTTAGTTTTGGAAGCGCTCTGGGCGGTAATTATTCAATTGAGCAGCACGGACACCGGTATGTATCTCCATTGATACTAACTCACTAATCAGCGGAGCAAGAGTAACTCCACTGTGAGTAACGGTTGTATACAGATTTGACCACTTAGAGTCGAAGCCTATTATAGGGTGACGATCCTGCGGCATAGGCCTATATCCAGTTGGCTCGGGTATAACNGTTGCATTCTTCAACTGAGGGAAGTACTCAGTCAGTTGAGCCAAAACACTATGTGCCGCATCGAACGAGTCGTCTTCCTGGACATTCGCATGTTGACGAACTTCATTAACNATTTGAAATGTTCCATCCCTGAGCTGACGTATGTGGACCTCCCCATTGGGATTCTNAGACGATGGAGCCATAACTACCCCGTTTATGCTGTGNGGCTGGGAGTCAGTCCAAGCAACTACACCAGGACTTTCCTGCAAAGGTATATAAACGTCTAGAAGACCAGCTAGTCGCTCAGTATCAGTTCCAGCTGCTAACACTACGACATCACAATCTATATTTTCTTTCGGGGTCTGGATCGAAAGCACCCTTGAGGTTACAGCATCTTTAATGAACCCTGTAACCTCACATTCATTGAGAATTACACCGCCATTACTAATGATTCTTGCTTGGCAAGCATCTATTACTCGTTTAGGCTCGACATGCCCCTCGATAGAAGCATATTGCCCAAAGGTTACCGTACCGTGTACAACTGTCGGTTCTTTTTCTGTTATAAACTCAGACCCTACAATTTGAATAGGGTATCCCCAAGATTGTAATAATTCGACACGTTCACGTGCAGCTAACGCACCCTCTTCTGTGTTTTCCCAATGGATAACTCCATTGAGATTAAGCCCGACATCTGAACCCAAACCAGCAGCAAATCTAGGCCACATCTCTACAGACATTCTGTTTAAGTTGTGATAATCGACGGGAGGACCCTTGGATGAAGCGTTTATCCATGCGAAAGAGTGAGAAGAGCACGACTTTTGAAATGGACCCCTGTCAATAACAACTACTGTGTGCCCAAGTTCCGACAGCCGGTACCCTATTGAGCTACCGACGATACCACCACCAATTACTCCTACTTTTTTACTGTCCATAACCTAGCCCTTTTTCCCGTTAAGATAATGAACTCGTAGAAAGCAACTTATTTGCAATGATAGGAGTTTCATAGCGGTAAAGTCATCCTATTACCAGTCTGGATACTCCGAGCTACTGCTTCGGTCCATTCAATATAATGAACCCCACTTTCAAATGGCACCATCGTTATTTCCTCGGTGCCTCTAATCGCATTGGAAAACTCTTCCTCAACCCTATAATAGGCCTGTAATTCTGTGGGATTATCAATAGCTGTCAATCCATTCTCATCATGCCTCCCACCGAACACATTCTGTTGCTGATCTATATATATAGTTCCTTCCGTTCCATAGAACCATATCTGATTTCCTGTTGAATGGCCTGTTGTAGCGCTCATGCGCATATGCACTTGGGCATTGTTAGCCAACTCATAGAGTATATCTATGTGGTCAGGGATACTAACCGACACTAGGTCGCCTCGGGTATTCTTTCTATACGGAACATGGACTTTACCCATGGCCATGACATTGTTTCCACGGCCAAACCACCTCATCATAGACTCATAAGCAGCTCCGATATTCAGCATGTTATATCCACTTAATTCCCTGTCATGCCTCCAGTGTAGGTCGCCACCGAAGTCTGCAAATCTATTTTGAAGCGCTTGTACTTCGACCGAAAGCAATTCCCCCAGAAAACCCTCACTAACCAGTCTTTTAATAATCTTATCTATCTTATAAGTTGTTGAAGTTGGTGTAAGTTGGCAAACTAAATCAGGATGTTTTCTTGAAGCTTCCAACATGGCTTTCGCTTCCTCAGCAGTGTTAGCCATTCGTGCCTCTGTCAAAACATGCTTACCACTCTCTAAGGCAGCTATTGTCATCGTCTTATGCATATAAGGCCATGTACCTATACATACGGCGTTGATATCGTCGTCTTCGAGTAGCTCTCGCCAACTGGAATAGACCCTAGGGATATCAAACTGATCAGCTACAGATCTGCCAGATTCCACAGTCCGGTTTGCGACTGCGACAATTTCCAGTCCATCCACCCTTTGGAAACCTGGGATGTGCCGGTTTCTTACATTACCCCCAGCGCCAATAAGCCCTACGCGAATCTCTAAATCGGACATAATCCTGCCCCTGTTTTTCCGCATTATACATCGACTAAATATACCTAACAAAGTCACATAAATGTTATTATCTAACGGTCACACTTCCTTAGTCCGTTTATATGACACTGCTAAAAAGCTTTTTAATAGCCTTACCAATATTTATAGTGATTGGCTGCGTCAATGCGGGCCAGAATAGCACCAGTCCGAATAATAATGCTTTCGACTTGAGTCCAATTCAAGCTCCAGTTTCGACAGCTACTCCGGTTCTTCCGACAGCTACTCCAATTCCGACTCCGACTACCTTTACGACGCCACCTCCCATGCCTACGCCGACGCCCATGCCTACACCGACGCCCATGCCTACGCCTACGCCTACGCCCATGCCTACACCGACGCCCATGCCTACACCGACGCCTACGCCTACGCCGACGCCCATGCCTACGCCGACGCCCATGCCTACGCCTGCTATACAATTAAGTCCGCTTGAGACAGCATACAGAGGCTTGTACCTAAACCAATATCAGGACGGAAACAGAAATACCTATTTCTCAGACACGATACCCCATCAAAGGGTTCTCGCGCTTCACAATCATATCGTAATAACCGCACAAGTGTTGAACGATGCTATAGGAACCGCTCTAGAGCACTATCCGGACCTATATCTTATTGAAAACGCGGAGAGTTTTACCAAGGTTAGAAATTTTTTAAATATTGCTAGTGGCGGTTTTGAACCAGCTGGATTCTATATTGCCGCTTGCAATCCAAATCCAATCGCAATAGACAAATGTTATGGAGGAATCTACGCTAATCTTGATACCGGAGATTACTCCTGGCAATTGAGAATGGTATCTCATGAGTACACTCATTCCTTCTTAAACGCATCACTTAATAACAGGTGGGAGATTCTCGCTATCTGGTTAAACGAAGGGTTAGCCCAATGGATAGAAAATGAACTAGTTCCTCATGACGGAGGATATTGGGCTAGATTGGCCGCTGCTGAAGGATCATTATTTCCCTTGTCGTCCCTAGAAAGAGTAGAGGATTGGAATAATCGATCAGGAGATGACGTTTCTATCCAATACTCTCAAGCTCAGATGGCAGTAACATATTTTATAGAGGAATTCGGTGGACAAAAATTGTTCGAATTAATAACCACTAGCACTCGAAGTGGTTCTGTTGATTTCACAATGAGGCAACTTATAGGGATTAGCTACGGGGAGTTCGAAAATAATTTTATTGAGTGGCTGAAGGATAATTAGGAGCAAATAGGCAGACCGACTCACACCAGTAATCTAATAAACACACCTGTCTATAAAAGCGCAGGCTACTATAACCCAGTATAATGACAGGCATGTTTATTATCACCTGGCATAAAAGTGCACTTTATTTCATACAGGGTAAACTTGGCATATCAACATATTGGTTAGCGTGGCTCGCTTTCACAAAAGGGGTAATAGTAGGAATCCTTATCTATCATTTTCTACTAAGCTAGTACAAACCTCAGGACCTTCGCTGGCAAGTTAGCAGATCACAGAGACTTATACCAATCGAATATTGCAGACCCAATATCGGCAGGGCAGTCTTCCTGTAAAAAGTGGATACCTGGGACAGTCACCTCATCCTGATTTTGCCATGTCCGGCAGAATTCACGTTGAGGACCGGTTAAAATGGCACCGGGATCCGCATTAATGAACAATTTCCTAACCGGACTAGATGATAACCAGCAAGCATATTCACCCACAATATTGTGTACATCTTCTGGCATACCATCTATCGGTATTTCTCTTGGCCAGACCAGGGTGGGCAAACGGTCCTCTCCAACATTTAAGTAAGGCTTTCTGTAAGTATCAAGTTCTATTTGCGTTAATTCCCTAATTATGCTTCCAGGTAAAATCCGCTCAACAAAAAGATTCCTTTCCAAGATCATCTTTTCTCCCGTTTTCCCTCTCATTCCCTGAAAGATGCTCCTAGAAGCTTCGGGCCACATGTCCCACGTTAACGGCTGGACAATTGCTTCCATGTACACTATTCCCTTAACCCGATCACGATTTCTGTTTGCCCAGTGAAATCCCAGAGCAGAACCCCAATCGTGTAGCACTAAAGTTACATTATTTCCAAGGTTAACCGCATCAAACCATGCATCAAGATATCTGCTATGGTCCACAAAACGGTAAACGCCGTGAGGAGATTTATCAGTATCTCCCATGCCAAGCAAATCAGGAGCCAGACATCTTCCAGAGTGTTCCAAATGAGGTATGACGTTACGCCAAAGATAAGAGGATGTGGGATTGCCGTGCAGAAAAACTACAGGGTCCCCTAAACCAGTATCAATATAAGACATCTCTATATCTTGTATAGAAACTACGTGCCTGGGGTATTTATCCTCAGCGGGTATATCGCCACTCATATCTACTCCTAAAATGGGCAATGGCAGTGATACAGTTTAACAGTTCCTATGGATAGTAAACTAAGCATATTTTAAGTGATATCATATGGCTGTTATGTTTAGGGAAACCCGATAATGTCAGATCTAACAAACTCTCCTTGTTGCTCAGCCAGCAGGAATGAAAACCCGTACGCACATGTCACCAGCTCAATACCTGCAAGATCCACTCACAGGAGTTCAGATACACCTGAGGGGATGACTTATATTCCTGGCGGGAAATTTGACATGGGGACAGACGACACGACAGGGTACCCTTCTGATGGAGAAGGCCCCATTCGAAAGGTGATTGTTCAGCCCTACTATATGGATATCTGCACCGTCACCAACGACCAATTTGAAAAGTTTATTCGCGATACAAGTTATGTCACTGAGGCCGAACATTATGGATGGTCATTCGTATTTAACAGCTTAGTATCTTCTACAATCGCAGGGACGGTTAAAAGACGTCCGATGGAAACGCCATGGTGGTGGGTGGTCGACTCCGCAAACTGGAGAAATCCCGAAGGTCCCGGTTCCAGTATAAACAGAAGAAAAAACCATCCCGTTGTACACATATCTTGGAACGACGCAATTACATACTGCAATTGGGCTGGAAAAAGACTACCTACTGAGGCAGAATGGGAATTTGCTGCACGGGGCGGATTGCATCAAATGACCTATCCTTGGGGAAATGAACTCACCCATGCTGGAAAACATCTTTGTAACATCTGGCAAGGGGCCTTTCCAGAACACAACACTCAAGCGGACGGTTATTTGGGAACTGCACCAGTTAAATCGTTCAGAGCCAACGATTTCGGATTATATAACATGGTAGGAAATGTTTGGGAATGGTGTTCTGATTGGTTTAGCGCCAGCCACTCTAATGAAAGATTTGATCCTCAGGGACCTATTGCAGGAACCCATAAGAGTATGAGGGGTGGCTCATATCTATGCCATGAGTCATACTGTAACCGCTATAGAGTGGCAGCGAGGAGTTCCAATACACCCGACAGTTCCACTGGAAACCTAGGGTTCCGGTGCGTACAAGATGTTATGTCAATTGATACCAATATCGACCATGACGGTAAAACGAGGGATGAAATAAATGGCGAAAAAACCTAATCTGGTTTTCATTTTTAGTGACCAGCAACGTCAAGATACTATGGCATGTTACGGCAACGATTGGATCAATACGCCAAATCTAAACGCTCTGGCACTTCGTAGTTTCGTATTCCGAAATGCCTATGTTACTCAGCCGGTTTGCACTCCATCACGCGCTTCTATCATGACCGGGCTTTACCCACATCAAGCCGGCCCAGTACTTAACGGGATAGAACTCTCAGATAACGTACAGGTGATCGCCGAAATGATCTCCTCCGATTATACCTGCGGATACCTTGGCAAGTGGCATCTGGGACATGGGGATATGCCCCAACATGGTTTCAAAAAATGGATCAGCACTGAAGATGGATACAAAGGAAAATTCATCCGTGGCGGGCCATTATCGAACCGAAGTGACTATCATCAACATCTCGTGGACAACGGTTTCACTCCAGACCGATCTGCCGGAGAGATTGATACGTTTAGCCATAATAAATTAGTTACTTATCCCGCCGAATACCAGATGGCACCTTACCTGGGAGATCGGGCTGCTGAATTTATAGATGAAAACAAAGATCAACCCTTTGTGATGTACGTAAGTTGCGTTGAACCTCACTCTCCTTACATTGGATCCATGCAGGATACTTATAACCCCGACGACCTCCCCGTAGGGCCAACCTTTCTAAAGAAACCAGAAAATGTTTCCTTACTTAACAGAAGCAAAGCAGAATACTACTTGCAATACATGGAGTCCGGTGACCCAGCTCAAGATAGATACATGTCTACATGGGCAGCCGTAGGAGAAGACGTTACTACCGAAGCCGGATGGCGGAACCTCAGGGCACATTATTTCGGAACCGTATCACTAGTGGACCAAATGGTTGGTAAAATCACCACTGCGCTAGAGAACGCGGGGATTACTGACGACACTATTATAATATTTACAAGTGATCATGGTGATCTACTAGGTGACCACGCAATGCTTGAGAAACGATCATTTTACGAAGAATCTGCCCGCGTTCCACTTCTAATGGCTATACCATCTATCTCAACAAACCAGACAGAGATTGAAGGTAGTTTTAGCCATATAGACTTAGTCCCTACGATTCTTGATCTATTGGGACAACAAATTCCTAAACATTTACATGGCGAGAGCAAATTAGGAGTATTGGAAGGACAGGATACCCTATCAGAAAATGACGTAATCGTTGAATGGAATGGTATACGCGAAGGTCACTTTGACCGAGGTCAGGCTACGCCCGAGATAGATAGACTTAACCACTCTATGTGGCGATCAATTATCTGTGATAGATGGAAATTAAATCTATGTGCTGGCGATCAAAATGAATTGTTTGACTTAAATAAAGATCCATATGAAGAAATCAATTTATTTGATCTACCTGAACATAAAGACCGCATCAGAGATATGGCAGCACGAATCCGGATGTGGCAACACCGTACAGGAGACACAGCTCAACTACCCAACGTATAAACGAAATCATAATCAGTTGCACTGGAGGCTACATGGTAAAAATAGTTACGGTATACCCAAAGGATGACGGTGAATCTTATCTTATGGATGTAAGTGTGGACCAGTTTACGGAGATAGTGAAACACATCGGTGAAGGTCCTACCAGGGTAAATACTACCCCCTCTCCCAAGGTCGACGACTACCACAATGCGTCCAGAGTACAATACGTCGTTCATTTATCCGGCATATCCGAAATAGAAGTTGCGGACGGAACTGTTAAGTTGCTCCACCCAGGTGACATTCTTATAGCTCAAGATACAACCGGACATGGCCATATAACCCGCAGCATAGGTGATGAGACAAGAGTTTCTATGAATGTCCCTCTGATACCAGGCAAATGGATGCCCACTGGGTAACTCATAACGTCATAAGGATGAACAATTATTAAACCTAGTAATGTATCCCAGAGAAAGGCAACATTGGCAGATCTTAATTTTATCGTGGACCTGCTTTTTGACGATGATTTAGGGAAAACCAGAGAAACCATAGGCGCTACTAGCAGCCAAAAATATATTGATGCTTTTAATGTGATCGATAAGGATCCAAACCAATATTTAATGGTAGTTGAGAATAACACTCAAATTATTGGAACGTGCCATCTTACGTTAATGCCTTCACTAACTTTTACCGGGTCAACTAGGCTCAATATCGAAGCAGTCCGAATCAAGAAAGAATTTAGATCACTCGATATTGGGCAATGGATGATCGAGGAGGCAATTACATATGGAAAGAATATGGGTGCTAGCATAGTTCAGCTCACCACCGACAAGAAGCGTGTTAAAGCGAAACGGTTTTACCACCGATTGGGATTTACTGACTCCCATGAAGGTATGAAAAAACATATTTAGCCGATATCAAAGCTGTCTATCAGACCCACAAAAAGTGTAATAGAATTTGGCCAGCCCGTATAACTTCTATACAATAAGGGCTAATTACGTGGCATTCCTTTAATTTCGAGGGTGCACACAGAACCATCCCAAAATACCGAACACAGGAGAAATATCACATATGAGTAACTCTCAAGGAGCACTTTCAGGAATACGTGTAGTCACATGCTCAACAGCTCAAGCAGGTACTGTTCCATATATGCTTATGGCTGACTTAGGAGCAGAAGTAATAAAGATAGAAGTCCCTGGAGTTGGAGACGAGTCCAGGACTAACGGGGAGTTAAAAGGCGAATTAAGCTCATTCTTTGAGACTAACAACAGGGGAGTTAAGAGCTTAACTCTTAACTTAAAGCTACCCGAAGCCAAGAAAATATTGCACGAACTAGTAAAGACGGCCGACATATTCGGACAAAATTTCCGACCTGGAGCTGCTGAAAGATATGGCTTTGGATATGAAGAATTGAAAGAGATAAACCCGGCCATCGTGTACGGTTCAGTATCTGCATATGGACCTGACGGGCCAGACTACAAACTGGCCGGTAATGACGCCATAGGGCAAGCCTTAGCCGGCGTTACCGAAGCATTTTCAGTACCCGGTCAACCGATGCGAACAGGGGTAGCCTCAGTAGCAGACGAAAGCTGCGCTATATTAACTTTTGGCGGTGTGTTAGCAGCCTTGGTGCATGCCAAAATGACCGGCGTGGGGCAAAAAGTAGAAACCTCGTTAGTGGGTAGTGCTTTCAGACTTATGGGATGGACTATGACTACCACAATGTGGAGAGACAAACCACCGATAACCGGAGCCAGAATAAACGGTACTCGGGAACGTCCCGGTATCGCCGCCTGCTTCAACGACTGCGATGGACGTCCACTAGCCATACAATTTAACCCCCGAATGTGGAGACCTGCTCTGGACCTTCTGGGATTCGCTGAGCCCATGCATGAAGACGGAGGTCTGGATGATCTAGGCCTAGCATTTGAATCTGATGAAAACAAGAACCGCATCCTAGCAAAATTAAGTGAACTATTTGGAACTAATACCAGAGAACACTGGCTTGGTATTCTGCGGGAAGGAGGGATGGTCGCAGCACCGGTCAATACTATGTTGGAGGCCGCAGATGACCCGAATATAGTAGAAAACAACTATGTCACAGAGATATTCCATCCCAGACTAGGCGAAAAGATTAAAGTACATGGTACTCCATGGAAATTCTCTGAAACACCTAGTCAACCCGGTATTGCACCACTATTAAGTGAGCATACAGATGAAATCTTGGGTAGCCTTGGTTACGACGGAAATGCGATTTCAGAGTTACGTGAACTTGGGGCTATCTAATAGTGTTGAGTATGTACAATCACATTGGTTCGTGTTATCAATTGGACCTGCTTCATTGACTTAGTTAAAAAGCATTACTAGAATCGAGCCCAACAGGTAGGTAGGAATTCCCAATGTGCCTTACCAAAAGATAACCAAAGTTTGAATTAGGAGGCGATATGCCGAAGATTAAACACATAGCCATGACAGCGAAAGATCCCCAGAAAGTAGCTGATTTCTATATGGAATTATTCGGAATGGAAGAAGTTGGGCGAAGTGGTGACAGCCACATATATCTTAGCGATGGCGAAATGAACCTGACCATTCGCACAGTAAAATCTGCCGGATCACCAGACGTAGGCGAAGGCGGAGCGGGGTTTGAAGGTATTCACCACATAGGGTTCGTCGTTGACGACATAGAAGACTACTCAGAGAAGGCAATAAAAGCAGGAGCCAAAATGCTATCACCGGTTCAGGTGGCTGCGGCTTCCGCGGCTAGTGCAGAAGGCAGCGTTAAAACTCGGCCAGATCGAAGTAATGCGGAAGTAAAAATAAGTGGTCCAAACGGAGTGGTACTGGACATGTCCGAATCAGGATGGATTGGAAATTAACTGATCATTTCTCATTAGAAATGATTCAAATAAAGGCCAGGTGTTTGATAAGCACCTGGCCTTTATTTATAGCTAATATAGAAAATACCTAAGGCCTGATTCCGGGTATCTTTGTTCTGATTCTATAAACACCCGTTCGTGCCGTCAGGTACAGAGTGCGGCTGTCCGCATCTCCCCAAGCCACGTTATGGGGAAGTTCTGGGCCTTTTAGAACACCTAACACAGTTCCATCCGGAGATAAAACCCAAAGACCACCAGGCCCAGTAGCGTAGATGTTACCTTCTTGATCTACCTTCATACCATCAATAGCGTTTTCGTTAGTATCTTCTGTCATATCACAAAGAACATGGCCCTGACCAAGGGTACCGTCATCAAGAACAGGGTAACGCATGAGTATCTTATTATTCATGTCCCAGTTGCCAACATACAGATATTTTTCATCGGGCGAAAATGCAATTCCATTGGGCCCTGACATATCATCTACCAATAAAGTAACTTCACCATCTTTAACTCTAAAAACACCACAGTACGGTAATTCTTTACGGGTATCCTCATAACGATTAGGCAAACCAAAAGGTGGATCAGTAAAATACAGGGATCCATCTGACTTGTACACCAAATCATTGGGGCTGTTGAACCGCATCCCTTGATAGTTATCCGCTACAATTGATACTACGTTCTGCGGGTGCACTTTTATTATCCTTCGATTACCATGCTGACATATAGTTAGATTTCCGTGCTCATCCAATGTGAGACCGTTTGACCCAGGTTGCCTATATTCACCTATATCAAACCCACTGTATCCACTATTTGCACGAAAAACATTAACCGTACCGTCAGGTGACCAACGATATATTGTATTAGTGTTGGGAGAGCTGAATAGTAGGTAACCAGCATTAACCCAGACAGGTCCCTCAGTAAAAACGAATCCAGCAGCAATTTGTTCCAAGATCGCATCTGATTCAAAGATGTCATATATTCCCGGGCTAGTTCGTACCAATTCCATTGGTACATTGATAGACGGAGCAGCCCGATTTGTTCCATAAAAGTCCAGCTTAGCCGTTCGAAGCCATATATAGTTTTCTGGTGCTGCTGATATTGGTGCATTTATGCCAAAAACAGCTATTTGAAATTGTTGTCCAGGTTTAACATCACGCCCAAGTATTATCCTATTTGGAGAGTTGAATCCTGACACAACAGTTCCGCCAGACTGACCAACAACCCTTGGCATTGCGCCATCAACCCAAATCTCGGCATAATCATCAACCACAACCTCAAATACCACGGTTGAGCCTGTGGGATTAAAGCTGGCAACTTTTTCAGGAATGGTTATGTTGATACGATACCAATTAAAACTGATCTTGCCGTTACCTCGGCGGCCTGAAAGATCGGTGGCATCCACAAGTTCCCACCCAGAATCATCATAGTCAGCCGGTTCGGCATGCGGAGATACATCATATGTCCGATTTGGAGGCCCAGAAGGAGCGAGATCATCACCGACACTTCTGAAATCCGTATCTACTATTTCAGCATCATGGTACCGCCACTGCGCCTTAACTAAATCTACCCCAGCTACAGTATTCAGATCCACCATTGCATCAGGCAGGTCAGGGAATATTCCCGGTGGGCCTGGCAATCTTGATTGCACCATCACTAACTCCTGTGGATTAACTGTATAAAGTCATCCCGTTTTAATTTCAGATACTCGTGCGGTCCGCGAAAATATTTGAAGTTCTAACTAAACCGCTACAGGTAAATTCAATTCCTCAAGTATTTTCGGTATACCTTGTCGTTCTTCACTAGTCAAAGGTCTAAGAGGTCTACTGACAGTATCATTATCCAGCACACCCATGATCTTCAAGGCTGACTTTAACCCGGATAGACTAGCAGCGTTTGGACCACCAGATTTCGCTAATCTAGATATCTTAACTGCGCTCAGCAACTGGGCATTAGCTCTTTTACAAGCTTCGGCATCGCCAATATCGCCAGCTTCCCATCCTTCGGATGCAGCCTTTGGAACCAAGTTAGCAATGGCAGGTATCACCCCGTGAGCACCAACGCCTCCTGAATTAGTGGTCCTATACAATGTTCCAAGGAAACGTAGAAAAGATATATCCCCTTGCTCACAGAGAACGTTAAGTTCCGCTAATAACTCCCCAGTTCCCGAACTGTCTTTCACTCCGACGACTGCACCTTCAGTTGCTAGTGTGGCCATTGTTAGAGGAGCTACGGCCGTTTTTACTGTCTGCGGGATGTTGTATATCCATAAAGGCATGCTCGACTTATCGCTGATATAGCGGTAGTGATCGAGTAATTCGTCCTGTGAATGAGGGTAGTAATATGGCGGGGTAACTGCTATGCCATCAAGTTTGATCTCAGCGACTTCACGGGCCATCTTGAGCGATAACTCAGTACTGGGGCCAGATATATTTCCTATCACAGGAACCCTTCCGCCCACTTCATCAACTAAAGTATCGATACTTACTAAACGTTCATGGTCGGATAGTGATGCAAACTCTCCAGTTGTCCCTGATATCCAAATACCGTGAACGCCATTCTCTATAAGATAATTAGTTAGTTTTCTGAGTGATTTCGTGTCCACAGTCTCATCAGAATTAAGCGGGGTAAGTATAGGTACTACTACTCCCTTAATATTTTTGTTGGTCATGGTAAGGTCCGCTCCTTCTAGAATTTAGAAATTAGTCCCGGCACTAGGTCGTCATAACTATAATCTATTACTACTGCTCAGTATAGTTATATTATTTTATGTATGAACACGACTTCCTATAGTAAGGAAACACAGATTTGTTATAGACTTTAAACAGTACCAAATTCCGGAGGTTGAACATGGCCGAAGCACCAGAGGGTTACATCAAAGTTGGAGACATGAAAAGATTACGGATAAAAAAGTGCGTACCTGTCTCCGACGGGTCCCAATCCATAGCCGTGTTTTACAGTGATGGGAACCTTTATGCATTTTCCAATCTCTGCCCGCATTCCGGATATGCATTGGAGACAGGTTCCATAAAAGATGGCCTACTGACGTGCGCATGGCATCAGGCAAGATTCGACGTAGCAGATGGCACCTGTCCTGATGGTTTTACAGATGATATAGACACCTTTGAAGTAATCCGAATAGAAGATGAGGTGTGGGTTAATCCAGAGCCCAGGTAAGGTCAGTTACATAGATCTAAATTTATATTTTCCCTACTAGACTCCCGAGCAAAGCTTTCGTTCTATCGTAAGAATCAGTATTAGAATCATCTGGTGAAAAGATCGAAGCTAGGAAATCCGTAGCGCCAGAATCGGATAGCGCTCTTAGTTGCCTTTCGACCTCGATTTCATTTCCAATAATAGCGACATCTGCTGGGCCATCAGCACCTTCTATATCCAGTATCCTTCGATAGTTCCGTAGAGTTCCATATCTTTCGAAAGACTTAGCAGCTTTCTCAAATGCAGTCCCTTTGTCATCAGTTACACACACGGGCAATCCGACACAAGTACGCGGTATGGGACGGCCGGAGTTTGCTGCAGATTTGTTAATGCGCGGGACAACATGCTTTTCTATCGCACCGATCCCGGCCATCCAGGTGATAGTACCGTCAGCAAGCTCACCAGCCAAATTTAACATAGCTGGAGCCAAGGCCGATATCATTATCGGAAACGGGGTGATCCCGTGCATTTCTATCTGCGTAGTTACTTGGTAGTTATCTCCAGAAAACGATACGGTACCATTATTCACTAATGGTTTTATAACTGACAGATAGTCTCTAACATGCTGAGCCGGCTTACTGTAGGATAATCCCCAGGCGTCTTCTACGTTCCTTTGATGGGATGGTCCTATCCCTAGTGATAATCGCCCACTAGTGACTACCTGAATCGTCATTGCTTGCTGAGCAAGGGCTGTGGGATGTCTAGGATAGGTCGGGACTACAGCAGTCCCCAGTTCAATTTTATGCGTCTGGGAACCTATTAGCCCAAGGATGGTCAAGCCATCAAATCCCTGGTGAGATAGATGTGGAACCCAAAAGCTGTCAAAACCGTCAGATTCTGCTGAGATCCCTTGAGCGATTGTAGATTCTAGATCTAAAAGTTGTCCTGGTACACTTCCAGGAAATAAACCTATTCTCATAATTCACACTCCCTCAGACCCTATCAACAAGGCCGCTACATTGGCCGACTATCACCTTCTCTCCCTTATCCGTTTCTACCCATACCTCACATTCCACCCTCAACTTAGTATCACCTTCAGGTATCTTACCGGTTACATATCCCTTAGCAGTAATCAGATCATCGATACCTGCTGACCTTCTAGTCACGACAGACCCTTTACCTCCGACGATCCAGCCTTCTTCAAAACAAAGCATCATCATCCGCGGTATTACACCGAACAAGCGGGACCCAACAGCAATTGGTCTTGTTAACCCTTCACGTGCCGCCGCAGTAGAATCCGTATGAATAGTGTCAACTTCTCCGGAAGCCGTCATAACACGATTTAGATTAACATTCAGTTTCTGTGAAATAGCAGGTAGTTCGTATCCAATAGGGGTATCACATGTAATAATAGCCATTTCAATCAGATCCTCTCCGGTTTTGGTCCGCCATCTATACCCGTTCCTTCCCGTGGCGCATCACGTTCGACAATATCCATACACTGAACCCTGGAAGCTATAAAAACCAGTTCTCCATCTGCGTTATGTGCCATGGTATCCCACCTAACGTACTCCCGATTACGCTTTATATATTTTTCAGATATATGACCAGAGATAACCAAGGTTTCGCCACTCATAATTGGTTTCAAATACTCGAAATCCAGCTTATAACTCACTCCACGAACATTGTAGGTGCGGCCGAGGAGCCACCGTGGTGGCCTGGATTGAATTTGAGGTGGTGCTATTGGACCACCCCACGGAGATTCGCCTACGAACCATTCATGCCAGTGTTGATCCAGATCACACGTTCGTTCCACGTCATCCTGTGTAACCGTCCACTCGAAACTACCGAGGTCTTTCCCAACTTCTATCTCTTCATAAGTAGTACGTTGTCCCGTGGCATCATCAGACATGCGTACTTTGCTTGGCTCAACCATTTAACATCCTTTAAGACAATTTTCTTACCATATCCATATCCAATTCAATACCAAGTCCAGGTCCATCCGGAACTTCCAAGAACCCATTCGTTATGTTAAGTGGATCGGACAATATCGGATATTCATCCCTTATAGAACAAGGCTCTATATTATATTCCTGTTCATAGGGTACCCCAGGCGTGGCAACAGCAAAATGGGCATGAGCTACGGTGCTAATGGTCGGTTGGGTGTTATGACACGTTATTGGTATTCCTAAGGTATCAGCCATGGAAGCTATCTTTATAAACGTGGTGAACCCAGGTGTCTTAACTATGTCCGGCTGAATGATATCAACTTTTCCTCTAGTAATAAGCTCGTAATACTCATAATGACTGTATATCATTTCACCAGAGGCAATAGGTATATCCAGTGCATCTGCAACTTTTGCCAAACCTTCTAAATCATAGTGAGGTCGGGGTTCTTCGAAATGAAATACCCCGAGTTGTTCAAGCTGCCTGCCAACTTCAATACTACGATGTACTGAGTAAGCTCCGTTAACATCCACCAGAATATCTATATCATCACCCACAGCTTTACGAACTTCTGTAACAGTAGAGATTGTCTGATCAGAGGTATCATCAATTTTTCCCGGAACAGCGCTATGAAGTTTATAGGCCCGGTACCCCTGATCGACGTAGTATTCAGCTCTCCTAGCCTCCTCTATTGGTGTCATGTCACGCTTGAGGGAACTGGCATAAACAGGCACTTTATCCCTAACCTTCCCACCAAGTAGTTGGTATATGGGTAATCCCAGCTCTTTCCCTTTTAAGTCCCAAAGCGCTATATCCAGACCAGCGATACCGATCCAGATAGCTCCTCCAATTTCCAAGGCATTCCCCTGCTTAGCCATGTCCCTAAACCTGGCCTCAGTATCCACCGGGTCCTTACCAATTAAAGCAGGAGCTAAGACAGAATCAATGACCGTTTTCGTGACAGCAGGCTGCCTTCTAAAACATTCTCCAACGCCTACCATACCCTCATCAGTATTTACGAATACAAAGGGAAATTGTCCATCCAGTATCACAGTCTCTACAGAAGTGATTTTCATAAATTCCTACCTGACTCGCATGCCTACCACTAGTTCGATCGCCTTACTTCATGGGGATACCAAGAGTACACCTATAGTCTTCTGTAATAATCTTGGCAATATGACCATGCCCTGTCATATCTTCAGCTACCAGTACATCACCTGCAACTAAGCGTCTTGTCGTTCCATCCGCAACCTCATATTCGGAAACTCCGGCCAGATGTACAACATACTGGAGACGGGGCGCATTGTGATATGTGTGCTCCTGATCAGCATATTGGCGTTGATTTAGAGTAATATCTCCTGGCCCCACATTGTTTACGATCTCGGCTAATTGATCGGGGGTTAGGTCTTCAAAATGGGATTCTCCATCCGTTCCTGAATAAACTCTGACAATCTGCATAACTACAACTCCTTCACAAATATAATTAAGGCACCTACAGTCTTTTCATATTGTGTTTTGATTTATATTGCGTAATATGACTAATACGACTCTGTTCATCCTCCGGTAAATCAGTCGCAGAGAATGGCTTGAAGCAACTCAAGCTACCCATACTATAAGTCGCCTGACATACCCAGGAATGCCTCAGACCACCAAGATTTTCATAAAATGCAACATCAATATCTGTGAGGTTACCACAGTGCGGACATTTTACCTCTATTCGATCGATTTCCAGATCCTCGTCTAGCAACTTACTAATTCCATTAATGACATATTCAGATCAATTTTTTAGGTTCGTCCATATTAGATTATCATTTTACTGCTGCGGTAACTTAAGCCCCAACATGATTAAAGTAGCAATACCAAATAAACCAGCGATGAAATACAGAGCCGAACTCATACCAAACGATTGATACAAGCCGCCTGCAACTAGTGGTGCTATCGCGGACATTATGAAACTGACAAACGTTACTAATCCCAAAGCGGTAGCCGAAACTCTTCTTCCGACTATTTCTAACGTTGCCGCAGTAAGTATTGGCTGATCGGGGTATAAGAATAATCCCATCAATACAATGGCTATCGTCAAACCTATGCCATCGCTAAGGAATATCATCAACACCGCGGCAACACAGGACCAGGCCAGACCTGGAACCATAACTTTCTTCCGGCTAAATCTATCAGATAAATGACCAGCTAGCGGCTTAGCAACTAAACCCATAACAATCAACAGCCCTATATGAAAGCCTCTATTAAATGGATTCATATCAAGCTCATGTTCCAGGTAAAGTGGAAGAGTACACAACAACGCTACTAAAGCCATTGCTCGAAGACCTCTAACCACTGTAATACCCCACAGAGTGAAGTTAGCAAATAGCCTAAAGGTCATCAGTTGTCGCGATTCGTTCGAATTAGCAGACTGTTCTTCTGGACGTAGACGACCTATATTCCTGATAGCCCATATAGCGCAAATTCCAAAGACGATAGGGATAATAGCGTAAACGCTCAAAATCCCCTGCCATGTCAGTACAATCAGCAAGGCGCCAGTGATTAACGGACCTGCCACATCACCAACGCTGCCGCCTACTCCATGAAGAGATAACACCAATCCGCGTTTATCGGGAAAGTGGTATCCGAGTGCCGCTGATGACGGCAGATGCCACAGAGAATGAGACATTGCCACCAAGGCAACTCCCACTAAAAGAACACTGTAGAAAGGAGATACTCCGATAGCAATGCATCCGAGTCCTGATATAAATAGGCACACCGCTAAGAGCAATCCCCAATGTTTTCTCAATATATCAGCTAATATTCCGCCCGGTAATCTGACAGCTCCTGACGCCAACTCTCGAGCGCTTAAAATACCTCCGGCACCTATAGCACTGAGCTGAAAAGCCGATTGTATCTCTGGGAGAACCACTACGAAGCTCTGCAATATCCAGTGAAAAACTGAATGCCCCACAGCGAGAGCTGTGACCATAAACTTACTTGTGTCCCGTATATCCCGTTCCATATGCGCTAGATTATAGTACTATACGCGATTCATTTCATTGTAAGGTTCCCAATAACGTCGGAATGCAATGATCTGTTTCCAGAATTGTTGCATTAACATTAGTTAACTATACTTTTAACCAAAACATCTCTATCTACAACTAGAATCAAGGGATCAGCTGGTATATATCATGAGCCAAGTCAGATCATACGATGCGATAATAATAGGTGGCGGTGCTGCCGGGTTAATGTGTGCCATTGAAGCTGGTAGAAGAGATCGGTCAGTACTAATAATCGACCATGCCAATAAAGTCGGTAATAAAATACTAATTTCTGGCGGAGGACACTGCAACTTTACAAACTGGGGAGCAGAGCCAGCGGATTATCAATCAGGCAACCCCCAATTTTGTATCTCAGCCTTAAGTAGATACACTCCAAAGGATTTTCTGACAAAGGTTGAATCACATAACATACCCTACCATGAGAAAACACTGGGCCAGCTATTCTGTGACGGTTCATCCACTGAGATTCTCAATATGCTCACTACCGAGGCGATGGATGCTGCTGTAACCACCATAGTCAATTGCACGGTAAACGAGATATCTCGGAAATACGGGTTTATGCTAAAGACTAATAAAGGTGATTACACTTGTGAATCATTGATAATAGCCACAGGAGGGCCATCTATACCCCAGATGGGCGCTACTCGTTATGCGTATGAGGTCGCCAAGAACTTTGGGATGAAAGTGACTGATATTAATCCTGGATTAGTGCCACTCCGGTTCAGGGGCGAACACGAGGTGTTCTGCAGGAATCTTTCTGGTGTATCAATACCCTCTTCAGTATCATGCCGCGGCATCACGTTCAAGGAAAATATCCTCTTCACTCACCGAGGCATGAGCGGTCCGGCTATTTTGCAGATTTCATCGTATTGGAAACAGGGGCAGCCGATCAATATCAATCTCCTGCCTGATATAGATGTCGACAATTTCCTGCTATCGGAACTATCCAGAAGACCAAAAGGAGAGGTACCCACTATACTGTCGTCCGTGCTACCTCGAAACTTTGCCAGGGCGTTTTGCAATCGATACCAAATCAACAAGCCAATCAACCAGTTGTCCAGCAAAGATTTACTATCTCTTTCAAACAAACTGACTAACTGGGAACTTAGCCCATCGAGCACTCAGGGATACCGAATGGCAGAAGTATCTCTTGGAGGAGTAGATACTGGAGAATTGTCGTCCAGAACAATGGAATCAACAACTGTTAATAGCCTGTACTTCATCGGAGAAGCAGTCGATGTGACCGGACCATTAGGAGGGTATAACTTCCAATGGGCATGGGCCTCCGGATATTGTGCTGGCCAATTCGTATAACCCACTTATCTTGTCATTGGTAGTACAAACTCAGATTCCTCTGGTATAAATACCTAAGGGCATATATACCAATTCACATACGGAGGATAATCATGGCTAGATTTATGCTATCAGCGCAAGTTACCCCAGAATATTATCAAGGACTAATAACTAACCCAGTAGACCGGGGGGAATCCGTTAAACCAATGCTGGCCACCATTGACGCAACCCTCGAACATTACTGGTTAGGAATAGGTGACAACACTATTTATGCTGTTTTTACAGCGCCAGACAACGACGTGGATATACAAGCTTTCATGATGTTAGTTCATTCGTCTGGAATAACGACGTCTATCTCAACTACACGCTTATTAACCTCTGCCGAAGCCAGCGAGGCAGCCAAGCGTGCTAAACAACTAACGTATCGACCTCCTAGTGCTTAACAAGAATTGGGCACACTAGGATTAAATTACTAAGATTCAGCAATTAACTCAGCTAGTGACTGGTCGTGCAACCACACAACCAGTCACTAGTAGTTAACGCCCAAAGAGATTATGCATTAGAGATTCTTCGGGCCTTGTTATCAGGTCCTTTACACTAGATGTATAAAGGGCATGACCCAAAGGTAATTCCTCCTGCATTTCAGATGGTGTACTGATATCCCATTCTTCGTTTGGTTCCATACCTATAACATCAAAATAATCCCATTCAGCCATGATCATCCAGTACGCATATTCCTGTGATATAACCCGATAATAAGCTTCAGGATCATCCCGCAGTCCGTCATAACTATCAACATCGTAATGCCCTGAGTCTATTGCTTCCTGAACTGCTAATCGTAAATCTGACGAGGGATTATCCCAGGACCATTCGCCTGGGAATGCATAATGAAATCCTAACGCTGTAAGTGTATGCAGCAGATGCTCAATTACTTCGCCTGTCTGTTCTTCGGTGGAATAGGAAGGATTCTCCCATATGTAGTCCACTCTTTCATGTTCATATTTTCCGGCACCGGGTGTTTCATGAATTTGACCATAGGTCTCTGCTCCAATATAGCCAACCCTTTGATACACGTATTTGTTGGACATTACCTCGTACAGAGAGGTCTGCATATTGGTATCTATATCTGACGTCACCTTAAACATCGCTTCGTAAGCTTTTCCTACATTATCCACAAAAGATACTGCAACGTCTGCTAAACCAAATATCCTGACATCCTTTACGTCTATATACGTAGTGAAGGGAGCATAATATTCATCACCTACAACTAACTCTTCAGATAAAACGACCTCAGTACTAGCGTCTGATTCACTAACCGTATCTACCCCAGCGTCACCTTCAATGCCAATTTCCAGGTACCTGTAGTCACCCACTGGAATGGTGGTCGATAAAGCGAATTCGGGATCTCCCAATAAATCGTACACCGCTCTATCACGTGACTCCACATCTTCCTCGGTACACAAAGCCCATTCATCGGCTATATCGTTGCATCTGGACGATTGAGCACCCAACATAGATGTCAGCGCCCAATAAGTGTATTCAGTCACCATGCAGTCATAGGAGCAAGTAGTGTCGGTATATGTGTACCATGCACCATCTGGATATTCTCCATTCGGTGGAACAGCACATTGTCCGGTGGCCCATTCCTCATTGGGATCATCTTCACAATCTGAAGGATCTCTTTCAGCGAAATGCCCTCCGCGCGCGACGTCCATGTAGTTTGCAATATCTGACCCTGGTCTCTCACCAAAAATTCCGGGGTAGGCCCTGGCATAACCCACCTGGGTAATCAAATGCAGGATCTCCTCAAGGCTTGCATCGGGGCCGTTATTCGGAGGTACTTCTTCAGCAAACAATGTGACATAAATTAATTCGCCGTCATCAGCTGCATCGTGGAACCGGTCGGGAAGAGCATCCAGCGCATCCATTAGACCGTCCTCGTCCTTACCCATGATCATCGAGGCGTTGCTTGAGACAAGATACTCAAGAACCCTAGGGTTGTCCACCACACCATCGGCATTATTATCCAGGTATTCGGCAAGTACGTTTACTGAGTGAAGAAGCTGGGCATCGGGAGTGCCTTCAGTAGCGAAGAAATGCACTCCAAATACATCAGCATACTTATCCAGTCCGCTCGATAACCAAGCCCATTCATCAGGTAACGACCCTATTGTTATTTCACTTATCTGGGTATTAATACTTGATGAATATTCTCGATGATCTTCTTGTTCTGAAATCCCATCGCTTTTGTGATCTTCAGTTTCTTCATGTGTCTCAGCAGCAGTTACTTCATTTGTCTCAGCATCCGAGTCAACATGTATGTCAGCATCAGGTTCTTTAGTTACAACTGCACTTTCTGACTCTTGAACGTCGGGAGTAATCTCTGAGGGTTCATCCTTTGAAACAGCTCCAGTCTCTATGGGTTCATCGAGCTTAATATTATCGGCTGATTGAACTTCCTCAGAGCCAGGCAATTTATCCTTAACTCGCTCGGCAATTTGGTTGATGTCGGGTACTTGAACTTGTTCTACTCTACTGCATCCCAAGATTACAATATTAAGTCCGAATAGGATTGAAAGAATTAAAAATGTTCTGTTCATCTTAGACATACTGAACCTCCAGACCAATAATAAAGTGCAGCACTACGGATTCCATACTACAAGATTCAAACCCGCGTATAGATTTTGCCCCATAAAGACGGCATCGTTGGCTACATTGATATAGACTGCCTGACCATTATCGATAGAACTTATTACCCCTACTGA
>PBPE01000018.1 GCA_002724585.1 Dehalococcoidia bacterium
GAATAAGGGATTCAGATTTACATATTCTGTTTTCTACCAGACCATACTACTAAGCGCAAAGATTAGTGTCAAGGAAGATACGTTTGACACCTTCATACGTCCGAACCATAATACCCCGATGTTTGTCCTATCATTCAATTAAATCCATAAGGTGGAAATAATATGACCAGCGAATATACGACATGGGATTTCACGACAGAGGAATGCCAAAAGTTCGAGACCTGGATCGAACGAATAAACCATATCCATACTGGCAACGCTGATTTAAGGAACAAGGAAATATACCTAACCGTCCCTGAGAAGGACTTGTCGGAATGTACGGTGGGATTATTTACTACAGGGGGAGTCCACCTAAAATCCGACACCCCATTCGATATAGATAATGAACATGGGGACCCCTCCTACAGAGCGATCGACATGAGCACCAATAGCACAGACCTAATGATTACACACACTCACTATAATCATGTAGAAGCGGATAAAGATGTAAACTGTATATTCCCAATAGATCGACTTCGCGAATTAAAAGATCAGGGTATTATCGGTAATATAGCACCCTACTCGTACAACATAATGGGTTTTAATCCTGATCCTTCTGACCTCATCAACAAAACTGCACCCACCTTAGCAAAAAAATATTCAGAAGATGGAGTTGATCTACTATTCATGACTTGTGGTTGACCCATCTGTCATAGGTCCGTAGGACTTATCCAGAACCAAATAGAGCAAGCTGGAGTAGCAACAATCTCTATGTCAGTTCAACCTCATATCACAGCCGCCGTAGGAGCCCCAAGGGCAATAAACATAAAATTTCCTGCCGGAAATCAAGTCGGGGAGTCTGGCAAACCTATCCAACAAAGAAAACTGCTAACTGAAGCTCTTGAAAGCATCTTCAAAATAACATCACCACGTACAATCTTACAATCACCATACAGATGGCGCCGATTCCCAATATCAGAAGAAGCTGTATTTATAGGCGAATCGACTGGGCCAACTCATCCAGAAGCTATGCCAATTGGACCAGCCCTGGACGAGCTCTCAAACAAACTGAACATTTATATTCACTGGCTACAGGAAAAAATAAAAATTGAGAACACAGTTGAAACACCTAATGAAGCTTATATCTCAGGATTATCCACACAACTTCAAAGATCCATGGATCTCCTCGAACTTATAGATTCTGAAGCTCTAGATCAGTATCGGGAGATACTGAACACCATTGCCACCCTTGAACTGAGAGGACAAGGGCGTTTTGTTTAGAATGCACCTAAATAAACATCTATGACTACCTAGTATGAAGGAATAAGCAATGAAGATAGTGGTATGTGTCAAGTATGTCCCAGTGATATCTAGAATAGGCTTTGACTATGAAAATAAAACCATTGTCCGCGAAGGCGTTCCATCTGAAATTAATCCCTTCGACGTATTAGCATTGGTTAAAGCATTAGAGATAAAAGAACAGTCTAATTGTGAGATTGTTGTAGTCTCTATGGGTCCCCCTCAGACAAAAGAGGGTTTAACACAATGCTTGGCGTTAGGCGCAGATAAAGCTATCCTACTATCCGACAAGGCTTTTGCAGGTTCAGACACACTCGCAACCTCGAAAGCATTAAGCTTGGTCATGCAACGCGAATCTCCTGATTTAATTATGTGCGGTCGGAACAGCGCGGATGCCGAGACCGGCCAAGTAGGTCCCGAACTAGCGGAAATTCTCGGATTGCCTCACGTTAGCCAAGTTCGCCTTCTAGACATCAATTCACAGAACAATCGAATCCGGGTTGAAAGAATAACGGAGGAAGGCTACCAGGATATCGAATGCCCTCTACCTGCAATAGTCTGCGTGACCGAAGGGATAGCTCCAGAGAGATTTGCAAAAAGAGAAGACATAGAAGCAGTAGAGGAAACGAGTATAGAAGTAGTAAATTGCGAAAGTCTAAATGCCGAAGCGTCCATATTTGGGATCAACGGATCACCAACCTGGGTTGAAAATATAAGGCTGGTAGAACCAAATCGCTCAGGAAACATAATCTCGGACATGACGCCTGATGAGTTCGGAGTATTCGTTAAAGACAAAGTTTTTGATTTTCTTAAAAATACACCTAGTGCTTCGAAGACGGATCAGATAAATGCATTAGAACGCTATTCCAACTCTGCAAATAGCATATGGGTTGTCGTAGAACATTATTCAAACCAAATCAAACATATATCTCTTGAGGTACTCGGAAAAGCACGTGCAATCGCATCCGTCGCCCAAAGTGAAGTAAAAGCTTTATTCATAGGACAAATCAACGAACCGATGGTTTCCTTTCTGGGCAAGTACGGTGCAGACGAGATCATCCATATAGATAACCCCACATCAGAGCCCATATATAGCCGGAAAGTGATCCAAACAATCAGTGAAACCATATTAGAGTCAAAACCATATGCAGTCCTGTTTGGGGCAACCGGAGATGGAAGAGACATAGCCTCGCGCATCGCTGCCCGTTTAGACCTTGGATTAACAGGAGACGCAATAGATTTGGAAGTAAGCGAAGAAGGCGATCTAATACAACTGAAACCAGCTCTTGGCGGAAATGTCATCGCTCCGATACGCTCAAAAACTCTACCCAACATGGTCACTCTACGCGGAGGTTTATTAAATCCGATCAACCCCGATACAGATTACAAACCAAAGCTTACTCATATTGAGTTATCGGATTTTGACTCCCCAGATGTCACATTGGTAAAGACCCANACCTCGGAAAACGTTGATGCGCTAACTCTTGATCAGTCTCCCATTATCATTGGAATAGGAATGGGCATTGGAGATGTAAATNGCCTCGATNGAGTTAGAACACTTGCTTCAACAATAAATGCCCCTTTGGTTACAACACGTAACGTTGTCCACGAAGGTTGGCTTCCACATCAAATACAAGTTGGTATCAGCGGTAGGGCTATCGCACCTCTCATATACATAGCAGTGGGAATAAGAGGAGCATTCAACCATACTGTTGGCATACAGAAATCTGGAATGATCATCGCAATAAACAGCAATCGTCGAGCTCCTATATTTAAATCAGCCGACTACAGTGTAATAGGTAACTGGGAGGACTACTTAGAACCACTTATAGAACAGTTGAAGCCAATATCTGAATACCTAGAAAAAAATACTTAAACCTCCAACACATATATACCTCAATTTAGGCTCATTCCAGATGACACTCAACTAAACACGTAATATAATGTTCGAACTNGAAAACTTTTCTGGCAATTCCGAGATGGTCCCAATATCGACATATAAAAGCTAAGAACGAATAGAGAGGATTACGAATGGATTTCGCTTATACACCTGAACAAGAAGCACTGCGAACGGAAGTACGACAATTTATATCTGACAATGTCACTCCGGAAATAATCCATGAGATAGAAGAATCAGGGATCCGAAACAGAGGTCCTGAAACAAGAGACCTATACAAAAAGATTGGTGAAAAGGGTTGGATTGGAATTAGCTGGCCTAAAGAATATGGTGGCCAAGACGGTAGCCGCATTGACCAATACATTGTTGAGGAAGAATTCGCTCGGATCGGTATAACTGTNGGAGGAGCTGGAAGCGGAGCCCCTGCTCTCCTAGCAGCAGGAACCGAAGAGCAAAAGAAATATTTTCTCCCAGGGCTTATAAAGGGAGAAATTGTNTTCGCGTTGGGATTTACCGAACCTCAAGGNGGAGCGGATTTNGCAAGTCTACAATGCAGGGCTGTGCGAGATGGAGACGATTTCGTCATAAATGGTCAAAAAATGTATACCACCGCAGCGCATTACGGNACACATGTATATTTGATGGCGCGGACAGATCCAGAAGCACCCAAGCACAAAGGAATTTCNATATTCTTAGTACCAATAGATCTACCAGGAATAACAGTTNGGCCATTATGGACTATCCAAAACGAACCAACAGCGCCACCCAGGACAACCTATGGTGACAGAAGAACAAATGAAACATTTTTCGAGAACGTTCGTGTTCCGGCTTCATGTATGCTTGGCGAGGAAAACATGGGATGGTATGTTGGTGCCATGGGATTAAATCTGGATCGTGTTGGAGCCAGCAGATATCTGTTATCTGTTCAACGAGATGAAGACATTGTTAACTGGGTCAAAGAAAATGAGATGGATGGATACTCTCCGGCTGATGACCCTGATGTACGCGACAGACTAGCCGAGTTGTGGATAGAAGCTCAGGTATGCAGGTTAATGACTATGAGAAGCATGTCTCTCGTTGAACGAGGAGGCACTTTTACATACGAGGGCTCTGCAGAAAAAGTTTGGTCCCCAGAACACGGTGTGCGCACGACTGAAACGATTGCACAGATACTGGGGCCCTATGGACAACTCTTAAACGGATCTGAAGCGGCTATAGAAGACGGTATTTTCGCACATAACCTGTTGGGAGCTTTCCAATCTGGAATTAATCACGGCAGTGTACANGTCATGCGAGATCAAGTAGCAAGAAGAGGACTTGGAATGCCACGCGGCTAGGATATCGCCGTAAGAAAATTAATAAACAAAGGGTCATAAATAAAATGGACGTATTACCAGGCGAAGAAGAACAGATGGTTAAAAATTTGGCTCGAGAATTTCTTGAAGCCGAATGTCCAACGAGTCTAGCTCGAGAAATGGAAAAAGACGACCTAGGCTACCCACCCGAATTGTGGAAGAAAATTGCTGATCTAGGGTGGTTCGGAATGTCGCTACCTGANACCTACGGAGGGCAAGGCCTACCTTTAAGTTACTTAGGACTGATATCCGAAGAGCTCGGTAGAGTAATTGCTCCTGTTCCATTCCATAGCACGATGGTAGCTGCATTAACAATCGCAGCATCCGGAACANAGCAACAAAAACAAAGCATCCTACCTCATGTAAGTTCGGGTGACATGATCCTTACATGGGCTTTTCAAGAACTTAACCCCAAACTTANCCCGGANGCGATCCGTACTACAGCTACGGAAACGGACGATGGTTATATTATAGACGGTACTAAGATGTTTGTAGACAACTATGTCTCCGCTGACAAAATATTGATTGCATGTAGAACATCGTCCGCTACAGACAAATCCGAAGGCCTATCCATGTTCATTATAGATACTAATTTATCCGGCATGGTAGAGACGCCACTCGTTACCATCGCAAAAGACAAACAAAGTAAGGTAAAGTTCGATGGAGTTAAAATATCAAAAGATGCTTTGGTAGGAGAAGTGGGTCAAGGATGGGGAATAGCTGTAGATATGTTGGACCGTGGCACAGCGTTGCTGTGCGCCCAAATGGTAGGAGCGGCTAGAAAAGACATAGAGATAGGAATAGAGTACGCTAAGAACAGAGTAGCATTTGGGCGCCCTATAGGCGCATTCCAGTCAGTCCAACACATGTGTGCTGACATGACTATTTGGGTTGATGGCGCACAAATGTTGACTTACGAAGCACTGTGGAAGATGGACGAAGGCATCCCTGCTTCTGTTGATGTATCCCAGGCCAAGGCTTTCTGCAACGATAAATGCCAAGCCGCCGTCCGATCATCTCAGGTCCTACATGGTGGTATGGGATTCATGATGGAATTTGATTTGCATCTCTGGTACAGGAGAGTTTGTGCTTGGACGATGCGACTCGGAACTAGCTTCGAACATAGAGCAAGGGTTTCCAAAGCACTAATCGAAGAACCAGGCAGGGTTCGTCTCGGTATGAACTTCTCTGCAGTTAAATAATCCTAAGCAGTAAATTACTATTGGAGATATCACCACTATGCCTAAAGATCCTGTATGCGGTAAAGAAATAGACCAAGATAGCGCCAGACAATCTACCGGTCAGACTAGTTTCGGCGCCTCCGAAGTAGATCCTACTATGGGAACGCGGAGCTTCCATAACGGTGAATGGTATTATTTCTGCAGCCTTGACTGTAGAACACAGTTTCTAGCGACTCCCAATACTTATATCGACTAGAGACACTAAATAGCCGACACACTATATTTGTCTGTGTGGCAAGCGCCGACTGAATTTCGGGAGCTCAGTCTGACACAGACTTCGAACGTACACCGGAGGACTTATGCACGTTGGACTAGTAATGGAATGCGATTACCGACAAGGGCGGACCCAAGAGCAAGCTTTTTCAGAAGCTTTTGAGATAGCAGAATGCGCTGAGGAACATGGTGTAGACGGGGTATGGCTAGCCGAAAGACACTTTGCCACCCACAGGCGACCAGGCGATCCAATGGGTGCAGGGATACCCTCAGTAGTCTCCGTCCCACTAGTATGGGCAGGAGCCATAGCCGCACGTACAAAAAAATTAAGGATAGGAACAGGTGTTAGTGTCTTACCGCTTTGCCATCCGATACGATTAGCTGAAGAAGCAGCAACAGTCGATCAAATTAGCCAAGGCAGACTCGATTTTGGTGTCGGTCGCAGTAGCTTTCCACGGTCATACAAAGGATACGGAATACCTTACGAGGAGAGTAGAGAGAGATTCCAAGAGAACCTAGAAATTATCAATAAGGCATGGACTAGTGATCGCCTCACTTACGAAGGCAAATACTATTCTTTCGAAGATTTGTGTGTCATGCCTCAACCATACCAAAAACCACATCCTCCCATCAGAATAGCCGCCACTACTCCCGATACCTTCTCCATGATCGGCAAATTAGGATACCCCCTAGTTTCTAGCCTACGGGGATTGGATGTACTCGACATGGAACGTAATGTAGTTAGTTATCGGGACACACTCAATCAAGAAGGTTTTGAGCATTCCGGAAGCGTCTATCTAAGAATGCCTATTTACGTGGGAGAAACTGAAAGGAAAGGCATTGGCGATCCCGAAGAAGGTACTATGAAGTCGTTTCGCAGACTCGCAGAAAACTACGCTCAATCAGCAGGAGCTGGAGGAGCGAGTGAAGCTGTAGCAAGACAACAGCGGTATGAAAAACTAGCCAACGTTACGTATGAGGAACTGCTGGAGGACAGGCTGGCATATGGGAGCCCGGACACAGTTGTTAAAAAACTCAGATCGATTATCGATCGGCTAGGGTTAGAAGGTATTATCATGGAACCAAACGTCGGTGGGACACTCTCAGAAAGCCAAGTCCTGAATTCCATACGGCTATACGCATCAGAGGTCGCTCCTAGACTTAGAAACTAACAAACACATCGGTCTCTTCACCAAACTGAACCACCACATAATACTATTGGTGGAGCTGGCGAGAATCGAACTCGCTACCTCTTCAATGCCATTGAAGCGCTCTCCCAAATGAGCTACAGCCCCGTAAAAAAAGGAGCGGCGCGTCCCGCGCACCGCTCAATAAATATAGCAAATACCCAACGAACCCGCAATACCTAAGAGTTTTGCCTAGCGAATTTTACTACTGTTCGTCCATTACTGCCTTCATACGGCTCAACAACGTATAAGTCTTTGTTTGAGTCGACCCATATACCGTGACAAGAGCGATGTGTCATAGAACCCCACTGGGCAAGCATTTCACCTTCCAGATTCATAATGCTAATGAGTCCTCCATTATGTTCGGCGCAATATACTGTATCTTCATCATCTACAAACATTACAGCCGGTCCTATTAATTTAGATAGTAGTGATGTGATATATTCACCTTCTTGAGTAAAGGCTTGTATCCTATCATTTTCACGATCTGCGATAAGGAGCCTTCCATCTTTGTCTATCCAGCAGCCGTGCGGTAGATTGAACTCGCCTGGTCCGGATCCAGGACCACCCCATGACTTGATTAACTCACCAGAGGAATCAAATTTGTGCACTCTGGCATTGGCATAACCATCAGCAATAAAAATTTCCCCGGTATCATTTATTGCAATACCAGCTGGAAGGTTAAACGGATCTCCTCCATGGGTTACCAGTTTCCATCCATCTGAACTAAAGTCCGTATTATCAGCACCAGTATTGGAACGATACCCTTTTGTACCAATAGTCTGTAATAGCTGCCCATCTTTAGTAAATTTCATTATCTGACAATTGTTTCTTTCCACAAGCCAAACATTGTCATCATTGTCCAAAATGATCGCATGTGGGAAGGCGAACAGATCCTTGCCCCATGAACTCAAATAGTTTCCGTCTTTATCAAAAATCACTATGGGATGATCCGGATCTCTATTAAAACAATAAACAT
>PBPE01000019.1 GCA_002724585.1 Dehalococcoidia bacterium
ATACGATGCGTACGTCAATCACGATCAGATACGCGTAGTCATCGGGCCGACCCGCGGTCACCATTCTGTCTGGCTTGATGCTAGTAACCCAGCATTCTCAAGTGCTAAGGTTCGCCAGGCCGTGTACATGACCATCGATCGCGAGACAGCCATCAATGTCCTAATGGATGGACACGCTTCAATGGGATTCTTAATGGCTCCTAATAGCCCGTGGACTGTCGACAGGGAAGTCGGTTGCGCTATACCGGCGTGGTGCCCACCAGAAGACGGTGACATGGATCGACAGAGAGCCGAAGCAAAAGCCATATTGGAAGAGGAAGGATTCGATTTCGACCAGGAGTACATCTTCACGGTTGAAAGCGATGAACAGGTCCGAGCCAGAGCTGAGTACGTACAGGAACAACTGAGATTGATCGGCATAAAAACCGACTTCGATATGGTTGAAACTGTTGCTTACAGAGCTCAGACAGCTGACGGTAGCTGGGGGGACATACTGCCGAGAAACGACACTATGCCATCACCAGATCCAGCGCTGGGTCTAACTTACTACATGGGTTGTAAGTCATCTAACAACCACTGGACCCCGAACTTGGACTGTGATCCAAAGTCAGAAGAATTGCTTTCTCAGTTAGCTTCTACAGTGGACCAGGCTGAGCGAGAAAAGTTAGCTGATGATCTTCAGATCTACGGAATGGAGCAATACATCAAAATGCCTCTGTACTGGGAGCAGGAAGGTGTAGCGTTCTGGCCCGAGGTTCGTGGTTATGTTCACCACCCGGCTCCAAACAGTTCGTTCCTAAACTGGGAACATATCTGGATGGACGACTCACACAAGGATGACACTGGGTACAGTGGACAGGACACCGGTATACCTGGCGGTGTTTAAGCACCTATAGGTACTATTTATACGGATCAATCATTGGAGCAGGATCACACATAGTGNATCCTGCTCCAATTCCATNTCGAGTATTAATACACACTGGGTAGGGTATCGCGGACTGTAGTGGCGTTATGAAACAATACNTAATTCGAAGATTATTGTTATTTATCCCGACAGCGATAGGCGTTTCGATATTCATATTTTCTATGTTGCATGTCATCCCNGGTGACTACGCAACTGCCCTGTTGATGGGTAGAGATAAAGCTTCCAGCGCGACTGAAGAAGATTTCGCGAAAGCTAGAGCAAAGCTAGGTCTCGACCGGCCTCTTCCTGAGCAATATGTCAGATGGGCTGGTAACTTTGTCACAGGAGATTTCGGCACGTCCTATTCTAACCGTAAGCCGGTTATAGAAAGAATCATGCCACGGGTGGCCCTAAGCTTTGAGCTGGGCTTTCTAGCGGTGTTCTTGGCGTTAGTTATCGCGTTGCCTGGAGGTGTCTTAGCCGCAGTAAAACAAGACACGTGGATTGATTACGTGCTTCGTTCCGNAAGTATGTTGTTTGAATCCATGCCCAACTTTTGGATTGGATTACTAGTTATCGTAGGATTGCTATGGGCTTTTGATTGGATACCTCCGATTGCCTATCGAGAGCTTTGGGTAGACCCCTGGTCAAATATACAATCATTATTCTTCCCTGCTCTGATAGTCGGGGCCAGAAGCTCTGCAGGCATGCTAAGAATGACAAGGTCATCCGTGTTGGAAGTTTTAAAGGAAGATTATGTTAGAACGGCTAATGCTAAAGGCTTAGCTCAGTTTATAGTACTAGGTCGACATGTGCTAAGAAACGCCTTACTTCCAGTGGTGACATTAGCTGGCTTCGAAGTCGTATTTCTAATGGGAGGCCTGGTAGTGATTGAGTCAGTGTTCAANTTACCAGGAATAGGCAAATTGTTTGTACAAGGAGTAGCTGCTAGAGATTATCCNGTCATACAAGCGATTGTAATGTTCATCGCACTGATTGTGTTGGTAGCTAATCTAGTAGTNGATTTGCTTTATGCATGGTTAGACCCTAGGATCAGGTATACGTAAGGGAAATTACGTAGATACACTATATCTATTGAAAACGAAGGGGTATTAGTATTACTACTGTTTTTGAAAATGAAGTGCATTCTGAGGATAACGTCCTAGTAATCGAGAGAACACGGCCGACGTTCTGGAAGTTATTCTTTCATTACCTAAAAACTAAACCTTTGGGGACAACCGGATTTGGGATAGTGTTATTTTTCGCTATAGTTGCGCTGTGTTCACCTCTGATAGTCCGATATCCTGTTGCTCAACAAAACTATGAAAATGTTAAAGAAGCTCCGAATTCAGCATTCTGGCTAGGAACAGACCAATATGGTAGGGATGTATTTTCTAGGATAGTTGAGGGGGCCCGTGTATCACTTAAAGTAGGGTTTTTAGCAGTTGTTATAGGTACTGGGGTCGGAGCAGTAGTAGGTTTGCTTTCGGGATATTTCATGGGCAAGTTGGATGCGATTGTTCAACGTCTAGTCGATATGTGGATGTCTTTCCCGGATCTTATCCTGGCATTGACCATAGTAGCTGTTTTTGGTAATACGTTGATGAATGTAATTTTCGCCATCGCTGCTACCATTCTGCCTCGAGGGGTACGTGTAATAAGATCTTCGACGATTTCACTTAGGGAAACCGATTATGTGTTAGCTGCTCGAGCTATTGGTGCAGCTAATCCGAGGATTATCTTCAAACACATACTGCCTAATGCGATGGCCCCGTTCCTGATAATCATGTCATCAATGTTTGGGACAGCTATCTTGACTGAGGCTGGGCTGAGCTATCTCGGATTAGGAGTAGCTCCTCCTGACCCTTCTTGGGGAAGTATGCTTACAGGCACAGCAGCACAGCTCGCACTAACGGCTCCGTGGATCATAATATTTCCCGGTATAGCCATTAGTATCACAGTGATGGGATTTGCGTTTGCAGGGGATGCTGTTAGGGATATTCTTGACCCGAAGCTGAGAGGGCGGTAATAGATCTCTGCTCAATGGCTATTTATATGTAATAACCCATCCGTAAATGCACGTAATAAGTTGTAAAGTTTTGGTTGCTCACCTTCAGAATCTGACGGGTGAGCATTTTATTGAATCGCGGATTCATTAGCAGTTTGACTATATGTATGGGAGAGTATTTGTTTTGCGTAGTATAGATATCCATGCTCATCTAACTCCTCAGTGCTTTATAAAGTCGGCTCAAGCAGGGAAGGAATGGCACGGTGTTAAGCCGGGTGAACAAAGGATCGGTCCTAGAAATTCGTGGACTCCAGAAGAACGGATCGCAGACATGAATTCCCTCGGAGTTGATGTGCATGTAGTCTCCACAGCAGCTCAGTTTTATTATTATGACCGAGATCCTAAAGTAATCGCAGCTATGCATAGAGAATGTAATGAAGAAGTTCATCAAATGACTGTCGATTATCCCGATAGGTTTAAGGGGTTAGCTCAAATACCAATGCAGGATGTAAAGGCTGCAGTTAATGAACTAGAGTATGCAGTGACCAAATTGGGTCTGGTTGGAGCGATGATCGATGATAAGGTTAACGGTAAGACTTTTGATAATCCGGAATTCCTACCATTGTGGAAAGCTGCAGAAGAAATGGGAGCTGTTCTCCTAGTTCATCAGGAAGGGGGCTATACACTCGTTACCGATCGGAGCGGAAAGTACCATCTGCATAATACGATCGGAAATCTTGTAGATAGGGCAGTTACCTACGCATCGTTGGTATTTAGCGGTGTAATGGATAAGTTCCCTGATCTACGTGTTTGCTTATCACATGGTGGTGGATATACTTGTTATGGAATCGGACGTATGGATAGAGGATGGCAAGTACGTCCTGAGGCGCGGGTTAACATAGATAAGCCTCCGAGCAGTTATCTTAACAAATTCTATTATGATTGTTTGACTCATAGTGAAGAAGTATTGAGGTACCTTATCGATACAGTAGGTATAGATAGGATCGTATTCGGAACTGACTGGCCGGCTGACATGGCTGTTGATTGGCCGGTGTCCTGGATTATGGGATTAGAAAGTCTGACACAATATGAAAAAGAAGCCATTTTATGGCGTAACCTTGAAAACTTACTTGGGATATGATGGCAAATTGAATGCTAAATTAATCTATGTGGCAGACCCAGTTATAGTACTGAGAGGATTCTTATGCGCACGATAGACATACATGCACATACCGTTCCACAGTGTTTTCAGAAGGATGTTTTGAACAATCGTAAATGGCATAACATGACTTCTGCGGAAGGTGAACTGTTCAATCCGCGAGTTAATTGGACTCCGGAAGAACGGATAGCGGAAATGGATTCTATGGGGATGGATGTCCAAGTTGTTTCAACTAACGTGTTTTTTTACAAATATGATGAAACTTTAACTACAGCTATTGCGATTGCTAGAGATTGTAACAACGAACTTCATCAGATGACTATGGATTATCCGGATCGTCTGGCTGGTCTGGCGACAATACCTATGCAGGATATTGATGCTGCCATAAATGAAATGGAAAGAGCAGTTATAACCATGGGGTTTAAAGGTGTTATGATCGACGACAAGGTGAATGGTCATACGTATGACGAGCCCGAATTTCTACCGTTTTGGAAAGCGGCTGAGCAAATGGGTGCTTTTGTACTTATTCATCAAGCGTATCCCACTATCGTGACAAACAGGCTTAGTCGTTATCATTTGCCAAATAGTATAGGTAATTTAGCGGACCGGACTATTACGTTTGCTGCTATGGTATTCGGTGGAGTCATGGATAAATGTCCGGACCTAAAGATTTGTCTTTGTCATGGAGGTGGTTACACGTGTTATGGCATCGGACGAATGGATCGTGGTTGGAAAGTACGTCCAGAGGCAAGTGCTAATATTACTAGTCCTCCGAGCAGTTATCTTAGGCGGTTCTATTATGATTGTTTAACTCAAAGTGAATCGTCCCTCAGATATTTGATCGATACAGTAGGGGCGGACAGAGTGGTACTCGGTACAGACTGGCCGGCGGATATGTGTATAGACTGGCCAGTGTCTTGGGTGCAGAACTTGGATAGTTTGACTAGAGAAGAAAAAGATATGATCTTATGGAAGAATCTTGAAGGCCTTCTGGCGATTTAGTTTATAGGTTTACTCTAGATAGTTGCCAAAAATAAAACCTAACATTAGGAGCAATACTCAAAATGCGTAGTATAGATATCCACGCTCACATATCTCCCGAATCCTGTTTTGATGCCATGCGTCAGGGTAAGGATTGGTATGGGATAACCCCTGAACAGATATTTAATGGTCATAAATACAACCCTAGAACAATGTGGACACCTGAACAGCGGATCAACGATATGAATTCTCTTGGTGTCGATGTCCATGTGTTATCCACTGGGGCATTTTTCTATTTTTATGACCGTGATCCTAAGCAGATATCTGCTATGAATGTCGAATGTAATGATTACGTTTCACAGTTGACCAAAGATCATCCTGACAGATTTGCCGGATTGGCTAATTTGCCGATGCAAGATGTAAAGGCTTCCGTGGTTGAATTGGAACGATCAATGACTCAACTTGGCTTAAAGGGAGCAATGATCGCCGATCATGTCAATGGGAAAACTTATGATGACCCCGAGTTTTATCCGTTGTGGGAAGCTGCAGAGCAACTTGGAGCTGTTTTACTTGTTCATCAGGGAGGTGATACCGTAGTTACACCGAGGCTGGATGAGTATCATCTTACTAATACGATTGGAAACTTAGCCGATCGAGCTGTGACGTTCGCATCCTTTGTTTTTGGCGGCGTTATGGATAAATATCCAGGGCTCCGAGTTTGCTTGTCCCATGGCGGAGGTTACACTTGCTTTGGTGCTGGAAGAATGGACAGGGGATGGCAGGTAAGGTCTGAAGCTCGTGAACACATATCCAGCCCACCTAGCACGTATCTGAATAAATTCTGGTATGACTGCCTAACGCAAAACGAACAAGCTCTGAGATTCTTGATAGATTCTGTTGGTATAGATAAAGTGTTATTTGGCACAGATTGGCCATTCGATATGTGTTTTGATTGGCCAGTATCTTGGATTTTAAGTCTGGAAAGCTTAACTCAAGAAGAAAAAGAGGCTATCCTTTGGAAGAATTTAGAAGCTTTGTTGGGCATTTAGTCAAATCAAGAGCCTTGGCCTAACAAATCGGTGTCGATAGCTACCTATTAAGAGTCCTTTGAGGTGGCTTTTTGGTGGGCATTGTTCCACATTCGGCAAAATGAGCATGTTTCACTGGTNGTTGGTTGCCCGCAGATAGAGCAGTCNTTTAGTTGGAAGTCATCCTGAGAGGTTTCCATCATAGGTCTTATACGATCAAGAAAGCCTGATACTAGACTGTGCTTTGTACCTGGCGAATTTAGCTCTATGGAATCTATAGCCTCTTTGTAGATTATAGATTTAGCCCCTATAGAATTAGGGCAGTCCTCTTCGATATATGATATGCCCCGTAGAATCGCGTTAGCTGCGACTTCTCTTTCTGTCATTGTATACAAAGGTTTTACTCTGCTGATCAAGTTATCGCCTTTTGATGGTAATGAGGGAGATTGTCGTGCGAGGCTACTGATTTCCCAGTGTAANATATTCCCAAGTAAAGTAGCTGCTTCGTCGTCTAAGTTATGCCCCATAGCAACTACTGTGAAGTCTCTTTCGTACGCTTCTTTATTCAGTATATATCGTTTGCTTAGTCCGCATCCAGAGCAAGGTACTCTGCGGATAGTTTTCGACAGTAGNGGTATGCCCATACCATAAGATTCTTCTATATCTACGGTAATCAAATCGGCATTTCTAGTTTTGGCAAACTCCTTAGTAGTTAAGAATGAGTTTGAAGAATAATCTCCTATACCTAGGTGTATATGCAAGCCTGTGACGTTGTATTCATTCCTCAAGAGATAGTCCCAAAGGCTTAAACTATCTTTGCCGCCAGATACTCCTACGAGAATCTTATCGTCATTGGTAAACATCTTCTGTTTTTTTATTGCGCGGCTCACCTGGGTATCAAAAAACTCGAGGTAATGATCCCTGCAAAACGCTGAATTATGACGTTTTAGCTCTATTGACGCGGTTGAAGTGCACTTCCTACATCTCATAGGTGCCTCCGCTAATGGCGCGTAGTATTTCTACAGTATCGTTATCACCAATTACTATGTCTCGTGTAAGTAGCTCGTTTTCGCGAATGACTAGGACCTGTTCGGGATTAAAGTCGAGATCTTTTAGCAATGTCTCAACATTAACTTCCCCAGGCATTTCAAAGATTTCTCTGTTTGGGTTGCGAATTATTACTTTCATTGGCCCATATTGACTGTGGTTAGGTGAGGTTATCTGNAATGCATCATTTGATGCGTCCGATTGCTTGGCTCTGAATGATACTGTAAAAGTAACTTTGCTTATTGGTGTGTGGCGTCCCAGGCAGGATTCGAACCCGCGACCCGCTGCTTAGAAGGCAGCCGCTCTGTCCCCTGAGCTACTGGGACAACATCGTAATTGTGCGTAAATAATGATACCGAACAGTCTGAGGGAGTGCAATAGAATCAGTATACTTGTGGGGGGCAAATTGTTTGGAAAGTCACATCGCCCACAGTTGTGCTATTTAAAGATGCTTTTCTAGCTAATCGGGTGGTTCTTAAAAAAAGAAAAGTTTTAATAAAACCATGTCTGGATAATATCATTTATATTCCGAATGAGACTCTATGCTATGAAGTATAGACTGAAAACAGCTGTGTCTGAGCACATTTAGAAAGCTCACAAATGTCCGTGAACCGTTTCAATTTCTACCGCTCGCTAGTTTCTGGATCTTCTTTGAC
>PBPE01000003.1 GCA_002724585.1 Dehalococcoidia bacterium
CCAGATGATACGCCTGCGAAGATGCCCTCTTGGTTCAAAAGGCGTTTAGTGGTGTGGAATGCGTCATAGCTCCCCACCATGAGCCGCGCATCAAGTAATGATATGTCTAGTATTGGAGGGATAAAACCATCCTCTAGTCTGCGTAATCCTGAAATCAAATCGTCTGGTTCGGGGGCTACGGCGACAATTTTTATGTTGTCGTTATGCTCTTTTAGCCTCCTGGCGTTCCCCATTAGGGTCCCGCCTGTCCCTAGACCCGCTACAAACATGTCAATATCCGGTTGGTTATGAATTATTTCTAGCGCGGTTCCATGGTAATGAGCATCAGGGTTGGCATCGTTACCGTACTGGTACATCATTGTATATTTGTTTGGGTTGTTTTGGTAAACTTCCTGAGCTTTGTCTATGGATCCATTTGTTCCTAACTCGCCATCTGAATATATGATTGAGGCCCCGTATGCTTCAAGTAATTGGGTGCGTTCAGCACTCACATTTTCTGGCATCACGACTGTAACTTTATATCCTTTTAACCTTCCTATCATAGCTAAGGAGATACCAGTATTCCCGCTGGTTGGCTCTAGGATTATCTTGCTGTTATTAAGATCTCCAGATCTTTCTGCCTGTTCTATCATCCTGAGTGCAATTCGGTCTTTTACACTGCCAGTAGGATTTTGCCCCTCTAGTTTAGCGATTATCTTCACGTCCGGATTCGCGGTTAGATTCTCCAGCTCAACTTCCGGGGTGTTTCCAATAGTCGATAGAATGCCTTTGTAATTCTGCTGAGTTACCATCTCGTAAGGTTTTATCCATCCTTAATTGTATCGTAGCACTATCTTTGACAATGCTGGGGACTCAGTGTGCTCTAAATGACTCCCATTTCCTCAGGACTGCCAAGTCCACAGAAGATTTCATAGTCAATCAATTCCGTTACAGTGGGATTGTCTCCGCACAGAGGACACTGCGGATTGCGTTTCAATTTGACTTCTCTAAATGTCATGGATAGTGCATCTACCAGTAATAATCTAGATATTAAGCTTTCTCCGATTCCTAAGAAATATTTTAGGGCTTCTGTTGCTTGGATGCTTCCGACAAGTCCTGTAAGTGCGCCTAATACTCCGGCTTCAGCACAATTTGGGACCATTCCTGGAGGTGGAGGGGACGGGAATAGGCATCTGTAACAGCCTTCGCCTGGTATAAATACGGTCGCCTGTCCATCGAAGATGAGAATGCTGCCATCAACCAGCGGCTTGTTCAAAAGATAACAGGCATCGTTTACAAGGTATCGAGTGGCAAAGTTGTCAGCGCCGTTAATCACTAAGTCGTATTGGCTAATGATGTCTATGGCGTTGTCGGATTCTAGCCGCACTTCGTGGAGAACAACGTTTACGTCGGGGTTATAAGCTAACAGGTTGTCTTTGCCAGACTCAAGTTTAGGCCTTCCGACGTCCGGGGTATGGTGTAGTATTTGTCTCTGTAAGTTAGAAAGCTCTACTACGTCGAAATCTACCATGCCGACTGTGCCCACACCTGCAAGAGACAAGTATACAGCCGCCGGGGATCCTAACCCGCCTGCTCCAATGATTAATGCTTTGGATTCCATTAGCTTGCGTTGTCCGCTACTTCCGACATCATTCATTATAATGTGGCGACTATAGCGCTTAACTTGGTCGGGGGTAAGCGGTCTCGATTGCTGTGTCATATTCTGATTACCTCCAGTAATCTAAACTTATACTGTCCTGTATACAAGTAAAAAGCCCGTGCTCCTTAGTGGATCTTCATCCGGATGGGCACAGGCTTATTTCTTGGTTTCTATTAACCTGTCCCTATTTGCTGGGACAGTTACAACAGTATTGGTAATTTGATGTGTTTACATTCATCTTTAGATCGAGTCTATCTGCGGTGACATTCCTTGTCAAGATTACCATCTATTTTTATTTGTGATGCCTAAAGAGGGTCCGTGGAGTATTGAGTCAGACAACACCTGATTCTGTTAAGTAGTTTTGTCGTTGAGTTAGATTTTCTAGAGTGATACTGCTTAACACGTCGTGTATAGATTGTTCAACGGATTTCCATATCTCTTGCTGTGCGCAGGACACTGAGAACATGCAATCTTGTGGAGATGTTATGCAGTCAAGCGGGGAACTGTTTGGTTCAAGGGTATCCATGACCATGCTCAAGGTTATTTCTGAAGGTTTCATGCTTAGGGAGTGTCCGCCTTTTGGTCCACGGCGGCTTTCCACTAGTCCTTCTTTACTAAGAGTGGCCATTAGTTGTTCCAGATATGATTCGGGTATGCCTTGTCTTACTGCTATATCAGCGGTTTGAACTTGGCCTTGGCCGTATTGAATAGCAAGCTCCATTAAGGCTCGTACACCGTAGTCGACCTTCATAGGTATTCGCATGGCAAGCTCTCCTAGGGTCGCTTAATTATCGAAGTATACCACCGTATATTCGTGGTTACCAAGGTCTATAGACTTTGGTTCAGTATAGTAATGTTTTAGATAATGTGAGGAAATCTTCGGTTATTATATCAGGCTGGTAAGTCGAGTATTCCGTAGGAAGGTCATATCTGTTTACATATGCACCTTTGTAACCACAGGTTTGCGCACCTAGTATATCGAATGCATGGGCAGCTACCATCATTATCTCAGATGGTGATCTATTTAGTGATTGAGCGGTATATCTATAGATACTTGGGTGCGGCTTGAATTTTCCTACACTTTCAACGGAAAATATCGCGTCGAACGGGATTTTGATGTTGTTTTTAACCAAGTGTTCTAGGAATATTGATTCGCCGTTGGATAGAGCAACCAATTCATACTTTTCTGAGAGCGCCCTCAGACCTTTGATTGCATCTGGATAAGGTTTAAGGTCCTGGTATATAGACATGAATTGGTCGACTTCTGATTCATTAAACGGAATTTTGTGGAGGTTTAAACAATATATAAATGCTCGTCGGCAGGTGGATTGGTACCCTGAGTGTCCGACCATAAGGAGGTTGTCTTGATATTGTTCTATCCTCTGACGGGACCTCCAGTCTTGCCAAAACATTTGAGCTGTTATGCTTGTCTCGCGTGATGATAAAAATTCCTGAATAGGAGGTACTAAACTACCGGCTAGATCAAGAACAGTTCCAAATATATCAAAAGTTAGTGTTTTGATTCCGTCTGTATTCATTTCAATCATTTTACTGCTTTCGTATGTTAATTAGGGCTCTCAATATTATTCATAATCAAGTATACTTACTGGCGCGCTTTTTTTCATGTTTAACAGGTTTCATGGGAAATAATGAGCTCATGGACACAGTAACTTTTCAGATGTTTTAGGTCTATTGCGAGGGAATTGAATGGGTATAGGGGTTTTAGTAGGGTTAGGTATCATTGTGGGATATCTTCTCATCCCTGTTGTTCATTTTACGTGGCCGATCAGTCCATTTATAGCTGGTTATGTGGGGATTTCATTTGTTAAAGATAGAACTGATTCTCCTTCTATCAGAGGTTTGAAATACGGAGCTTGGATCGGTGTTTTCAGCCTAGCGGTTTTTATCTTGATTGCACTGGCATTAATCGCGTTACTTGACATTGGCCCAAACAAATCTGTTTTCGTCTGGATAATGGTGGTCATTCTCACACTGTACTCTGGCAGTATGAGTGCTCTTGGTGCAATGTATGCTGCTCTCAAAAGTGAAAAAAATGAAGTAGCTATCATAGATACTTCGGAAGGTTCGATAGAGTGAACCGATTGATTAACCGCCTACCATTTTACTATGGTTGGGTAATAGTATTTACTGCTGGTTTATCTATGTTCGTGAGAAATGCAGCAGGCAGTCTGACCATCGCAGTGTTCGTGTATCCAATGGAGGCTGATCTGGGTTGGTCTAGAACAGAGATAGCTGGAGCCGCAAGTTTGGGAGGACTACTTTCCATTGTAGGTGCTCCTGTAACTGGATGGGCATGTGATAAGTTCGGTGTTAGATGGGTNTTATTAGTAGGCGTGTTTTTACTGGGTATTACCACTATCTCTTTGTCATGGGCAACNGTTTTGGTTGCATTTTATGCCGCATTTGGGTTCGGCAGGTTGCTTTTCACTGGTCCTATTCCAATCGGTGCATCGGTAGTTGTATCTAGATGGTTCGTAAAGATGAGAGGCAGGGCAAATGGCATCTTGTTTTTTTGCCATGCCGTGGGTATGGCGGTATTCCCGTATGTTGCATTTATCTTTATTCAGGCTAGAGGATGGCAACAGGCGTGGATTCTATTGGGTGCCATGGTGTGGATTTTTGCTCTACTACCGGTACTAATGTTTATCCGTCAAAGCCCGGAGGACCTTGGGTTACTTCCCGACGGGGACACCTCTCATCAATCAGCAGACGAAATGGCTCATGGAACTTCTGAAGAGCCAAAGTGGAACGTTAGAGAGGCTATTGGAACCAAGTCCTTGTGGTTATTAGCCATAGGGACTGGATTCTTATACTTGATTCAATCTGGTACTAACATGCATCAAGGAGCTTATTTTATCGATCAAGGTCTAAGCCTGAAGGTATCGGCACTTGCTGTTAGTGGCAGTGGGGTTATGGCTGGTGTTGGTACTTTAGCTTGGGGATGGTTGGCGGAAAAAGTGCCAGTCAGATTTGCATTTGCTGCCGTCGCATTGGTCATTGCCCTGTCAATAGGGTTATTTCCGCAAGCGGACACAAATATAGAAGCACTGGCCTATGCGGGGCTCTTCGGTGTAGGAGTTGCGGGTATGCTTGTGGTGCCTCCAGTAGCGTATGCCGACTATTTTGGTCGCAGTTCCTTGGGTGCGATAAGAGGAGTAACTGAGTCTATGTTGGCGGGAGGCCAAGCCATTGGTGCGGTTTTGTCCGGTTATGTGTTTGATGTTACTGGAAGTTACATGTCAGCGTTCTACGGATTTGCAATTCTTGGTGGAATTACAGTCTTAATGGGACTTTCAGCTAAAGCCCCATTAAAGTAAGGTGTGTTTATATAGGTATTTGCCGGAGAGTTTGCTTACCCGAGACCAACGCTGGTTAATAGTTCGCTCAATTCGGTTTTTGTAGCACTAGTTATCTGTGGGCCTGGGTGGCGAACCTTTGGGGATTTTATCAGCCCTCGTTCGAACAATGATTGTTTTCTTATGGCTACTCCTATGCCTTCCTGGAATTCAAACAAAAACGCAGGCAAATGTTTCCTGAATACTGATTCAGCAGCAGCTGTTTCGCCTGCGTACATATGATTACAGATAGATACTAGAATTTCAGGGTATGCAAATCCGGTCATTGCTCCTGATGATCCCCTGCGCAATTCATCCAGTAAAAATACACCACCCAGCCCGCCAAAAATAGACATTTTGTCGCCTATTATATCTTTAATCGCTGTTATCTTTGTCGGAGTAGGGGGATCCTCGAGTTTCAGATAGTGAGCTTGAGGTATATTATCAACCACGCGCCCAAAAAATGCTGGAGGCATGTGTACTCCAGAAGTTTGCGGGTAATCTTGCACCACAATCGGTATATTTATAGCCTCGGCGATCCTCTCATAATGTGTTAACAAAGCGTCTAGATTGGGCTTGCCCATACTCGGGGCGGACACCATCACTGCCGCAGCTCCTATGTCTTGTGCTTGTATGCAGTAGTCGATTGTGGCCTTAGTACCAGCGCCTGTGGCGCCCAGAGTCACGGGCATTCCATTTGCCCTGTCAATAACCTTTGTGGCTACAGCGGTTCGCTCTTGGTCCGTCATGCGTGCGGCCTCTCCTGTAACTCCTAAGGCAACGACGCCTTCGCAACCGCTAGATTTGGCCTCTTCCAGCAGGTTTTCTATAGAATCTAGATCTATAGTTTCGTCATCGTTAAACGGGGTTGCAAGCATCCAGTGTACGCCGGTAAATCTTTCTGACATAAATATTCCTATTAACTTAGCCCTATATAAGGCCGAGATCCGAGAGGGTTACTTGGCCTGATTTAGATATTTCTAAGCCTGATTGGAGGCCACACTCATATTTGCTACGTAGTTCTCTTAGCAAGTGTGGAATAGGTTTATAGCCTTCGGATAAGTGTTCTGAAAGTTCTTTTAGAGAGTTGTATGCCTCGTCAACGTTCCAGGAAAAGGACAAAAGCCATGCTAGTTCGCGTTCGTTTTGTGGTTCCGGTATATCACTAAGGTCCATTAGCGTATCTGTAACTTTGGTATATCTTAATATTCCTGCTTTGTCAGAAGAATCCAATCCGTAGTAACGCCTTCTGCGAAGCTGAGTTACTCTTTCAGTGTAGTCGGATTCCCCATAAATGTTGATTGGTAGCCAGTCTTGGCGTAGATCCATGATCTCATTGCCTGCTTCGTCTATGATTGCTACAGCTACTTCCGATCCCAAGGACGCATCATACTGGAACTTAACTGCTTCTCTTAGGACTGCCTCTTGAAGCATTAAAGTTAGTTCTCTGGGGATTTTCTTGTACTTATCTCCTGTGGCTTGCTCATTTGAGTCTGCCCCTACCCCTCCTGTGTTAAAGACATAATAGCTATGCGGCAAACCGCCTCGCTCCATCTGTTGGAGTATGTAATACATCAGATTGGCGTTTTCATCTTCAAGGCCGATTATGAATGGGTCAGAGAAGTACTCAACGTATGGTTGTCCAATAGCTCCAATAGCTGCGCCCATTTGGACTGCTTCACCATACATCAACACTCGAATGTATTGATCCAGATTCAATTTCCGCAGAGGTGGGATAATTGTGTTTTGTCTCATTACTGCTTGAAAGAAGACTTGGTCCGTGTGGTCCATGGGAACGTGAACTGAGTCAGATACGTTACCCTGGGTTATAGAACCAAGAAGTTTGTCGGTGCCTTTGCGAGCTAGTAGACGTGATCTTGACAAGATCATGCGCATATTTCTTACAGGGTTTTCCAAATAGTTTGGAGTGTGATCGGATGTATGAATTGGGACGTTCTCTAGGGTCTCCTGAGGATTTGGGGATTCTGTGGTACCACGTACCACATCGTAAGTTATAGGATCGTCTTCACGTGTTAAACCAAATGGTACGGCATAGAAATTGTTTTCTGTTCCGTCGATACCATGAGATATCCTAATTCTATTTTCCCCACGTCTTGTTTCAATTGGATCAGACAATGGTTGGAGAAGTACGATATCATCGTTCATGGGGTATACCCCTTCTGATGAATCTGGCTTTAGATTCAGTAGCTCTCCTAGCGCACTATTCGCAAGTTCGATCATGATAGTGAGAGTGCTTTTTCCATGTAGCGATGGGCCAATAGTGACCATGCCGGTGTTTTTATACTGTCCTGATATGGTTTTTGCCCTAGCCATGCTTAAAGAAGCTTGGACTGCCAAGCCGTTGTTCTGCTTGACTAAGAACATGGCTATAGATAGAGGGCCCATTTTGTGTTCGCCTGCATAATCAAATCCCAAGTGGAGTGATAGGCCTTTAGTTGGGGCTTTGAATATGAGCTGGGTTAATCCTGACGCGACTATCCTCGACTTTAGGTCATCCGGTAAACCAAGGTCTTCTAACCAATTTGGTAGAGTGACTTCTACTATGTCCGGAGTATTTTTGTATTCCGACTTTGGTAGTTCAAATGTCAACTGTTTCCACATGTATGGAAGCTGGAGATATCGGACACCGAATAGTAGCTGCCTGGCGTGAAAAGATCTGCCTGGTGCATCAGCGATTTGGCGGTCAGTCTGAATAATTGTATNAGCGTCATTGAAATGTGACCGCATCGCTGCGCATATGTATTCAAAGACTTCAGCGAACAACTCCTGGTTTTCAGAACTGAAGGCAATCCCGTCGCGATTCGCTTCGAACCCATCGACAAAGTATTGAGTGAGGTCCGGTCGACGAACTACGCCGAGTTGGCTGAAGAAGTCTAGTCCTCCATTATCTAACCTTACTACGGCTTCTGGCCACACTCTGGTGGCTGCCTTCCCGACTGCGTTTGCTTCTTCCGAGATCTTCTCGAGCTCCGCAACTTCTTCAAGAATTTTTGCTTGTTGTTCTTGTGGAAGATCGTCAAGAATAGGCATTCTTGTTGTCAACCATTCATCGGAGGGATTATATACTTCACTTTGTGGCGACTGGCCCTGATGCGCTAGAGCCACCAATTCATCAAGCGCTTTTCGAAAAGTGGGATTTACGGGTGGGCCTGACAGGCGTGATGTTGATTGAGTTGTATTGCTTTTGTCAGTCAAGAGAACCTCTTAATTTTAATGACCATTATTCCAAAAGTATGCGGGGATTTAGCCGTGACACGGCGCGGACTATGCTACATGGTTCGGTGTTGAGTGTCAAAGTCTTAAAATGCTTCTGTTATAGCTGTATGTACTAGTAGGGCGGTGACGATATCTATAAAACATCTTTCTTATGTGAATGTATTTTGTTTCTTATTTACATAATATGTTATTGAATCCGAAAATGAGTGAAGTATCTTCATCAATTCGTGTATTGGAACGCAGANGATATAAGCGGATATAATGCTAGATGTANGTAGGTCTGGGCCTCATAGATATTTCTAATCTGAGAGTGCCAAACGACGAAGAAAGGATGGTGTGATCGATTTGTTAGATTATATTTGTGATACCAATACAAAATACGTGTGTATAGCAGGCTAGTGTATGAAACAAAAAGATTTGCGAGATCTGCTTAACGCCTTTAATGCTGGCACTATAAGTATTGATNATGTACTGAAAGAAATTGACTCAAATTTTTTTGAGGATATTGGATTTGCGAAAGTTGACCACCATCGTCCGATACGAACTGGATATCCAGAGGTAATATTTGGTCCCGGNAAAACTCCGAAACAGGTAGCTGGAATCGTTGAATCAATGTTAGGGAGNAATCAACCTATACTGGTTACAAAGACGACTCTCGACACGTTTAGCGTTGTCCAAACAATTTGTGGTAATGCGGAGTTTAATGACTTGGCAAACGCGATTATAGTGCGGCCAGATATAGATGCTATTAGCAAACCTGGTATAAGTGTGGTGTCAGCAGGTACGGCGGACTTGGATATTGCCGAAGAAGCAGCCGTCACAGCCGAAGTAATGGGTAATGAAGTAGTGCGGGTTAACGATGTCGGGGTAGCCGGTATTCACAGGCTTTTTGACGCAATACCCACATTGAGGGAGTCAAATGTCATTATCGTTGTAGCGGGTATGGAGGCCGCTATAGCGAGCGTCCTTGCCGGGTTGGTTTCTGTGCCTATTGTGGCAGTTCCGACAAGTGTAGGATATGGGTCTAATTTTGAAGGGTTATCAGCGTTGTTGGGAATGCTTAATAGTTGTGCTCCGGGTATCGCTACCGTAAATATTGATAATGGATTTGGAGCTGGGTATCTGGCGGCACAAATTAATCAGGGCATCTTGTTCTTTGCGTGCCCGAGTATTAACGACGTGCCAGTGCTTCATGAGGTTATATCCGAACGAAAATATC
>PBPE01000020.1 GCA_002724585.1 Dehalococcoidia bacterium
TGGGTGAACATCGCTGTCTAGGAGAATGGCTTGGCAGACAGGTGGTAAAAACTGCTTCCCAAAGACTTTTTACTCGTATAGAGGGATTTGAATTAGAGCCAGATTTTGAAATTGAACTTAAGGGATTCGAATTTAGGGGACCCTTAGAATTGAACTGTGTTTGGGGGAAGCATGTCTGAAGAAAAGGAAGTTACTTTCGTAACTGGAGGAGCTTCGGGAATTGGAAAAGCTGTTTGTTTGGAACTTTCTTCTAAGGGCAATTCAGTAATCATTGCAGACATTGACGAAGCTAAAGGAGGGGAAACCTGCGAGGAAATACGTTCTAATGGTGGAGAAGCTATTTTCCATAGTGTAGATGTCCGAGAACGTGACCAAATCAGACATGCAGCCGACAACTCTGTAAAAAGGTTTGGGAAAATAACTGGTCTTGTTAATTGTGCCGGATTAGTAAAGATGACCTCGCTAGATGAATTAACGGAAGAAGAGTGGGATCTAGTTGTTGACGTGAATTTAAAGGGAACTTGGTTGACCACTCAAGAAGTTTCTCGTGATATCGCAACAGCCGGAGGAGGAGCTGTGGTAAATATCTCCACCGTGGAGGCTGAGGTGGTTGTTTCTTCAAAAGGTTATTGTCAAGTCCATTACAACGCTTCTAAAGGTGGTGTTAAAATGCTGACTAAAGCCCTCTCAGTTGAACTGGCTAAAAAGTCAATTCGTGTAAATGCTGTTGCCCCTGGACCAATTGCTACTGATTTTGTATCTCTCGAAGGCATTACTGCACCTGAAACACTCGAAGAGTTGAAGGAGAGATTGCTTATACCAAGAGTCGGACTCCCAGAAGATGTAGCAAAAGCGGTTAACTTTCTTTTATCTGAAGAAGCATCCTGGATCACAGGGGTACATTTACCTGTTGACGGTGGGTGGTTGACTAGATAAATGCTCGCTTAAGAGCCACCCAAATACGCAACCCTGACTTTTTCATCACGCGAAATTTCTTCAGGTGATCCAGTTGAAATGAGACGTCCTTGATCCAGTACGTATACACGGTCACAAATCCCTGTAATAAAATTCAAGTCGTGATCGATCACAACAACACCCGCTCCTATGAGTGAAGCTACACTCCTTACTTGATGTATCATTGCTTCTGACTCATGGTCGCTCATTCCACTGGTTGGCTCGTCTAGTAATAGAAACAAAGGGTTTGCTGCTGCTGCTCTTGCCAACTCCAATCGACGAGCATTTCCGTAGTCAAGCTCCCTAGCACGCCTATTNCTTAAATCATTTAAACCAGTCAAGTGTAAAAGTTGTTCGATCGTGTCTGTTCCTAATCTCGTCTTTGCATCTGGGGAAGCCAGTCGAGCAACTTCAATNTTTTCTCTTACTGATAAAAGGTGGAACAGTCTCAANTTCTGAAATGTTCTAACAAGCCCTGCTCTGGCTATCATGTGTGGCTGNAAGCCTNCAATGCTTTTACCGTTGACCGTTAAGGCTCCTTCATNACTTTCTACAACTCCGGTAATGACATTAAGNANAGTGGTCTTGCCAGCNCCATTTGGACCTATTAATCCAACGACCTCATCAGTTGTAGCACGTATTTCTGCTTTATCCAGTGCTCTAAACCCTCCGAAATCTACCACTACACCTTCGACCTTTAGACTCTGAAGGTCGCGTATTTGATCTTTTCCTNCTCTGCTCTGTTCTCTCTCTTCAGTCTCTTTTTTCGGTATAAATTTTTTAAGCCAATTATCTAATTCCCAATCTCCTAATAAGCCCGCCGGTTTGAAAATCATAAAACCCAACATCGATGCCCCAAGGAAAATATCGGTTAGTCCGCTCCGCAATATCCAGTCAAGCGCAGCCATATCTACGGAAGGTCCTGCTAAGTATCTGGTGAACTCACTACCGGCAGTAATAATTACCACCCCTACGATTGCTCCTGTGACACTATTTCGGCCACCAACAATCANCATGGTTAGTGTGAGCAATGTGAATTTAAAAAAGAAAAGTCGAGGATTGATGCTTCCCAATTCAAAAACACGTAAAGAAGAGCCTATGGAAACTATTGTTACGGACAACAACAGGGAAACNATTTGCTGAACCGCTGGGTCAATGCCAACTGCTCGGGCCGCCAAATCATCTTCTCTAGCAGCTTGTGCGAGTCTACCCAAACGGGTTTCCTTGAATAGTCTTGCTGTGATCATTGCTAATAAAAGAGCTATATAAATCCATCCTCTTCCTTGCAGTGTNACATTNCCCAAAGGACTGAACGACAANCCTGTTTTACCTCCCCGTGTTANATCAATCCAGTTTTTAGCNACCTCGTGTACTACAAATAGCAATGCAAGAGTTATTACCGTTGCTGCTACAGAACCTGACCNAGCACCCGACCTCGCTAAACCCAAACCTATGATGAAAGCGACGATGACTGTTAAGAGAATCGATATAAGAACAGATTGAAAAGGGGTTAAATCAACTTCTGAAAGCCCAAACGGAGCATCTGGTATTTGAGAATTTTTTCTTGTAGGTGATATTGCGCAAATAGCAAATGCGTATCCAGCAATTGCACCAAAACCTATATGGCCGAAAGAAAGAACGCCCGTATTCCCAACGTATATCTGTATACCGAGAACAATTATTGCGTTAATGAGCATCTGCGTTATCAAACCGTCGCGAGCTGAGCCACCAAAAGACGCATATAAAAGACCCCCTAAAACAAGAACAGCAAAAATAGAAATGGGTCCTATAAGAGTTATCAAGCGTGACTGCAACANTTCTTTTGACATCACACACGCTCCGCTCTACGCACTGAGATAAAGCCTTGTGGACGGAAAACAAACAAGAAAGCTATGAGTAAGAATACAATCCCATCCGTTAAGCCGACCAGCCCTTCTGGAAGTCTTGATATGAGCATCACTTCCACCAGACCAAGTGTCACTCCTCCTAACACAGCTCCACCTAAACTTCCTAAACCACCTATAAGAGCAGCTAGTACGCCTTTCAACATCGGTGTAAGTCCGGCTGTTGGACCAGCTTGTCCACTTCTCATGAGCCAAAAGATCGCGGCTACTCCTGCGAGCAACCCCGATAAAGCAAAAGCACCACGAATGATCCTGTCGCTTCTGACCCCCATCAACCTTGCAGCATCAAAATCTTCTGCTGCTGCTCTTAGACTTATCCCGAACATTGTTTTTTGCAAAATCCAAAATGTCGCTATAAGAGTTAACAATGTGAAGAATATGACTGCTACATCAAAGACTTCAAAACTTATACCAGCAATTTTGACAGTATTGAAAATCCAATCTGGTCTTGGAAACTGTCGGAAATTGGCTGAAACATACATTACAAAGAGTGCTTGAACCACGAAATGAATTCCAAATGAAGTCATCAACATTGTGAAATCNGGCGCGCCTCTTACCCAACGAAAAGCTAAGAACTCTATAACCACAGAAGTCATGCCTGCTATCAAAATCACCGCTGGCGCAATAAGCCACCAATCCCATCCTGCTTGGAAAAGTCCATACGCTGAATAGGCACTTACCGTAATCAACTCNCCATGGGCAAAGTTNACAAGGTGCATAACNCCGAAAATAACTGCGATACCCAAAGCNATTAAGGCGTAGATTCCGCCGCGCCCTAATCCATCGACAATCTGTTGAATCAATTCAGTCATGATTACTGTCCGTTTTACCTATATAGGTTTCGAAAAGATCNTCNCGTGAAATCAACTCATCAGAATCACCTGAAATTACGATATTTCCTGACCTCATGACATAACCCCTATCAGCAACTTCCAGTATGCGNCTTGCATTTTGTTCTACTACTAAGAGGGTTTGTCCATTTTGACGCAATTGATCAATCAATTCGAAAACAACTTCAGCTAAAACTGGCGCTAAGCCAAGAGCAGGTTCNTCCATTAATAAAATTTTAGGTTCACTCATTAAGGCTCTTCCAATAGCGAGTTGTTGAGCCTCACCGCCCGATAAGTAACCGGCTTCAGTGGCTAATTTTTCACCGAGAACTGGAAAAAGAGANATCACTTCTTCTTTCAGTTCTAAGCGTCGTGCTGAAGCAACAGTTACTCCACCTACTAAAAGATTTTCGTCAACTGTTAAGTCTCCAAAAATNCTCCTGTGTTCTGGAACCAATGCAAGTCCAGAACGCAATATGCGATCAGGAGACCAAGAGGTTATCTCTTCGTTTTCAAACCTGATAGAACCTGAAACTGGGTTTAACAGCCCGGAAATAGTAGACAGAAGCGTTGTTTTCCCGGCTCCGTTGGGACCGATGAGGCAAACCACCTCACCGGCACCAACTGATAAGCCGACATCTCTTAAAGCTGAAATCGAGCCATAACGGGTCGTTAAAGACTCAACTTCGAGCACTGCTTATGGAGTCCTAGTCGATCGTGGCTGCAAGCGTGGGTGCACCACCTACCACTTGATGCACATATACAGGCTTTGCAGGTACCCCAGTCGTTCCAACATAAGTCAGATCTCCCGTAGCCCCATTTACGTCCTTTGCTGATGAAATTGCCTCACCAATGACTTTTGGATCAGTTGATTTGGTTCTCACGAAAGCGTCAATTATGACGGCTATAGCGTCAACTGCCAATCCACCAAANGAAGCATTTTCAAGGGGAGATCCACTTGCTGATTCATAGCTATCAGCAAGAGCCTTGATTCTGCTTCCTTCTGATGGAAATGAGTGAGTCGTGTGGTAGAAACCCTCTACCCCGTCGGTAAAGTATCCTCCAGTTGCCTCAAAAGCATCGGTTACTAGATAATTGGTGGTTACACCGGCACTATCTAACTGTCCACGTAATACTGCACTTTGGAAAGAAAGCATGGCGGAATAAACCACGTCAGGTGCTTGACCCGCTCCGGCCATTTCATTGACCTGTGCTGAGAAATCCATATCTTCAATTGGGACAAAGTTGTAATCTGAAATTACGTTTCCACCACCTGCTGTAAATACCTCTGTAAATACNTCTGGGTTATAACCGAAATAAGGACCTGGAGCAGAAAAAGTCACAGCTGTGGACCAACCTTGATCTAGTNCAAATTCAGCTGCTGCAGAAGCCTGCGCAGTGTCGTCGAAAGCGACAAGATATGCCAAAAGAGANGAATCGGCAAGCATTGGTTCAGTCGAAGCGACNAACAAAACTGGCATATTTCCAGCAGCCACTTGAAGTANCGGTTCNCCAAAATCTGGGAATGCTGGTCCTAGTAGAGCTGATGCTCCACCATCAATAAGNGACTGGCTCGCCCTTTGTGTAACTTCAGGATCACCAGCAATATTTTCAACTGTCATTTCAAGTTTTGTTCCAGACATTTCTGAACAATTGTTTAGATCAGTTGATAAAACCTCATCAATATCGATTCCGTTCTTTGAATCAATTCCACCNGAGCAGTTAACCAATGCAACAAAATGATTGGCTGCTTGACTTGCTGGCATGTCAGCGAATCCTCCCAAATCAGAAAAATCTGCAGCATAACCTATCTTCAATGTGCTTGGTGCAGCTTCTTCATCACTTCCACATGCAACTGCAAGAAGCGAAAAAGCGATTANCACACCAGCTATCGTCGACTTTCTCATATCCCCCTCCTAATTACTTACCTTTGGATAACAAATNAGCCTAGAGCATTTNCATGAAAAGAGCTATNGGGGTAGAAAATTATTGAGGGGGTCTTATGCCTCTAAACTCCCAATCGCCACCCAAAGCGGTTGAAATGACTTCTTCTGANTNACTGGGCTGAGCTCCGAAATNACTATCTACAAAGAAATCACCTTCAACAATGTTGTTCTCAAGCTTTCCTAATCCTTCTACTTCTACTTCGACTTTGTCCCCAGGTTCTACCGGTCTTGAATTTGCCGGCGTTCCAGAAAAAATCATATCTCCTGGGTTGAGTGTCATAATTCTTGCTAAATCAGCGACTAGATAGTGCATGTCCCACTTCATTTCATCGGTATTACCATCTTGAACCACTTCACCATTCACGTAGGTGCGTATTTGCTTAGATTTAAAATCCCATTCTTCATTTAGCCCAGGACCTACAGG
>PBPE01000021.1 GCA_002724585.1 Dehalococcoidia bacterium
ATCTGCAATTTTTGCGCCGAATAATACGGAAATGCCAATCCCTGTTGTCATCATAGCGGCATTTAAAGAATTAACTATTAGTAGTTGTTTATAATTAAACCATTGAATGAGAATAGGCCCCGCGACTGTCAGGATAATAGCAGCTCCAACTCCAAAGAGGAGTCGTAACATCAGTAGGGGTATAAAACCTGAGAGCATAAAAGATAGGGATACCGCCCCCATTAGCAATAAACCTAATGAGAAAGCCCTGAATTGTCCTAGTTTAACTGCTACTAATCCCCCGGGTATTCCGAAGAAAGCTGCAGCCAAGGGAGGCAGAGATATCAACAACCCAGCACTTCCGTGACTGACGTCTAAATCATTTATAATTTCTACAAGAATCGGAGAGACGGAAAATACATTTATACCTACAGCTAAGTGCCCGGAGATGACGAGTATGGCTATCCATGCTCGCTGTCCAGATAGATTAGAATTAGGGTTGGAGATTTGCACAAAGATACGACCTATACAACTGGGATTAAAGTCCTACAGTCAATTATACTTGATAGGTATACAAGTATTTAGAGGGAACGTATCAAATCTGTTAAGAGGCATATCTTATATGCATGTTACTAACCGAATATCTGAATTTATACAGGATTCCAAATTAGACGATTACCCTGAAGAAGCTATTCAAGCAGCTAAAACAGCAATCATAGATTGCTTTGGGTGCATGCTTGCAGGCTCGCAAGAACAATTGGCACGTGTCTTGATCGATTACGTGTCGTCAGAAGGAGGGAACCCTGTATCTACTGCAGTGGGTATGGGTATTAGTACGACAGCGTCGAATGCAGCCTTAGTGAATGGTGCTACTGCTCATGCCTTAGATTATGACGACATCACTCATGTTAGTAAAACCCACCCGACAGCTGTTTTGCTGCCCGCTGTAACTGCTCTTTGTGAAGAAAGTAATGCCCGGGGACGAGATTTGCTGCTAAGTTATATCACCGGTTTTGAGGTAGCCTGTAGTGTATCGGAGACTTTAAGTCCCGCTTACTACGATGATTTGGGCTGGCACCCTACTGGGCCAATCGGATCGATTGGGGCTGGAGCTTCTGCAGCAAAAATGATGAACCTAAGCAAAGAAGAAATCGATATGACAGTGTCGTTGGCTGCATCCCAAGGAGCTGGATTACGCCAGAATTTTGGGAGTATGACAAAGCCATTCCATGCTGGATCAGCTGCGGCGAGTGGGGTTGTTTCTGCCAAATTGGTGTCCCGAGGTTTCACTGCTTCGCATAATGCAATCGAGGGGGAATTTGGATTCAGTAAGGCATTCTCTGGTGGAAAGGATTTCAATCCTGATGTCGTATTAGACAACCTTGGCAAAAAATGCTATTTGCTTGAATCCGGACTTGAAATTAAGAAATATCCTTGTTGTGGTAGCGCGCATATAGCGCTAGATGCGGTATTTGGTCTTCTGAAAGGCACCACTATTGATGTGGCCCAAATCAAGAATATAGAAGTTCTTGTAGATTTTGATCCACCTAGGTCATTAGTTCATTCGAGACCAAAGAATGCTTTAGAAGGTAAATTTAGCATGGAATATTGTTTAAGTGCGGCGTTGCTAGATAAAAAAGTAGTCTTTGATTCGTTTACAGATGATAGGGTTTTGCGTGGAGAGGCACAGGATTTAATTCCAAAAATATGTATGAAACGTATACCAGGAAATGAAGGACTTCCAAGCTGGATGGAAGGATACAACCAATTGACTGTAAATTTATCTGACGGAACTACATTGTCGTCAAGGGCTTTCCGGCAAACCACAGGAGCTTTAAGAGGAGTAACTATCGATGATGTTGATCGAAAATTCCTGGATTGTGCTGGATTAGTACTTGAAGCCGGACACGCTGACGAAGCTTTGGGATTATTGAAAGATATCGAATCTCTTCAGAATTTGGACAGATTAATGGATATATTGCGGGGTATAGCAAAATAATTGGCTGAACTGAGACTCAGACATGTTATATCGTTGTATGGATGCCATATCAATATTTAGAATTTTTGGGAAAGATATCCAAGTAGATTCATAGTTCGTTCATAAGACTTACGGGAGTTTTTTCCCGCGTCAACTATTGAGACAAGTATATCGCTGGCGCCCATATCAAATAGCTGTTCTATCTGTTCAGATACTTGTTCTTCAGTGCCAAATATAATTGTCCCTTCAATCATTCGGTCGCTCCAAGTGTTTTCAAAAGCCTCAGGGTAACCCGCCTCAGCAAACATCTGTTGATAAAACGGGAGTTTTGGATAATTTGATAGTTGTTTTTGAACACCATCCCTGATCTCAGAGAAATTCTCATGAACACATACCGGTGTATGAGCTATCAAGCCCGGGGTATTTCTTCTGGCAGTTTCTGCTCCCCTTCTTATAGAGGGTAACGCGACTTTCTCAAGATACGACCTAGGGCATACCCAGCTGATAGCGCCGTCAGCGTGCCCACCACACATTTCAAAAGATTTTTTTCGCAATGCAGATGCCATAACCGGTACATCTATCGGGCCAGGGATTTGTGCGGTTGCATGATAGTATTCTCCGGTATAATCGACGGCTCCTGTACTGAATAGAGTTTTTAGTATTTCAACATATTCTTTTAGATGCCCGAGAGGATGGTGAAAGTTTGTGCCAAACATGCTTTCCATAGTAGGTCTATGGCTTGGACCAATGCCTAGTCTGAATCGCCCTGGCGCTAACTGCGAGATAACTTGTACTTGCTGGGCTATTACAATAGGATGACGAGGGAATGTAGGAACTATAGATGTCCCAAACATCATGTTTTCGAAACGCTGTGTCGCTGCAGAGAATATTGTCAATCCATCCAAGCCAGCACCTCCGGTCGTCAGCCATACTGATTCAACTCCAGCCTTCGAAGCAGTGTCTATATTGGACATAATGATATTGGCATCAGGGGATGAAACGGCAACGCCTATTCTCGATATCGACATTGGTTAACTCCAGAAATGAATGTTCAAATTTGAAATATCAGGCAATACACCTTACGGTGTTACCGCCGTTATACGTGAGCATGTCAGAGACTGCGGATTTGATATCTATTTTTGAACCGAGAGCTTCACCTCTAAGTTCGGAATATGCTCTATGTAAGTTTCCTACAATTCTCTCTTTGTCATGCCATTCTGAGAATTCGCCGAGATCTGTAGATAGTGCTGTTTCTAAGGGGCTAAGTCCTTTGGAGAATCCGGACTTTGCGGTTTTTTGTATAAACTGTAAATACTTTTCCATGTCCTCAATAATCCTAGAATCACAGATACTTCCATGTCCAGGAACAATTGTTCTCGAAGGGAAGTTTTTAAGTTCTCTGAGGGCTCGTAATGATCCTTCAACTGATCCCATCATCACGAAAGGAGTGCCCCCATTGAACAACAGATCTCCTGAAAATAAAATGCATTGTTCTGGTATCCAGACAATAACATCGTTTGTAGTGTGTGCTGGTCCCATATAGTGCAATTCTATTTTTGTGTAGTCTGAATATAGAGTTAATTCTTTTTCGAATGTTACAAATGGTGGAGACAGAATAAGATTACCCCATTCAACACCAGAATACATGGGATTTGGGTTTACTGTAGGAACGTTAATATCCAACATTTCTTTCCGGCATAGTTCGTGACCAATGATGGTGGCATGTGGAAGTTGATAGTTGCCGTTAGTATGATCTCCGTGTTGATGTGTATTTACGAGAGTCCGTATGGGAAGCTTTGAAACTTTGGTTATAGCTTTAATAAATGCTTTGGTACGTTTTTCCGTAAAGCATGTATCGATAACTGTTATTCCATTTTCGCCTACAATGAATCCTGTATTGTTCAATCCCCAACTTCCATCGAGTTGGACGTACGCATATACGTTTGAACTCACCTGTTCCAGAGTAGGAATGGGAGCTTTTTGTTCATTGTGCGAATGAATATTAGTCATAAATGATACCGCCCTTCTGGTATTTTATCTGGATCCTAGATTAGCGTTACCTTGAGATGGATAGATCGCATTTTCTACTTTATCTAATTTAATAATTTGCCTGTAAACCGACTTGTCAAAGTTATGCTCGGCGGTGTGTACTATAAGCTCGGTAGCTATAGTTTCGGGATCAATACCGCCTAGTAGAGCTTCTTCTAACACTCTGCCATCAAAAGTTGTTTTAGTCGACACTCCCAAGAGATCTAGTATGGTTGGGGCAAGATCAATGTTGCTGGTAGGGTTATGTATAACCATTTTCTTCTTGAAATTTGGCCCGTCTGCCAGTAATACATTTGACATTTCATGCTTGCTCAATGATCCATGTTGCCCCAAACCTGCTTGACCACTGGTAGAATACACGAAGCCAGGGTAACCATGTATGTTATGTTCGTTGTCCCACCGAAACGACATAACTAAGTCAGGCTCACGATCGCCTTCAAGCCCGATTAGACTGTTTGGTAGGGTGCCTGATATTTCTTCTACGTCTTTAGAAGACGTAATTGATCCACACCAATATTGTGACATAAGCCAATGAGCTATGTCTTTTGTTATATCATGATCGTGGTCTTGGGTATAGAAAAGCACCGATCCCCCGTTAGCTGCTATTGAGACATTCCTTGGAGCATATTTATCCAAAATATGTGATTGATCTAATAAGGCGCTGACGTCAATAACTTCTCGTATAGTCGAATAACCGTGGTCGGAAGCTATGATGATGTCGGGGGTTACATTAGATTTGTTTAACCATTCCATAAACATACCGAATTCATTGTCCACTTCGCGCAGCACTGTATTCGAAATTTCTGATCCCACACCAAATGCGTGTTGGGATTTGTCGGGTTCCGAGGACCATAAAAGTGCGACTTCTGGTCGAATGTCTTCAAGAATATAGTTTTTTAAAATCTTGATTGAATGCGCCAATCGTGAAATGTTTGGTACTTCCTCTACTGGCCATTCACCAAATTTATCTATGATAGCCTGATTTAGATCTCTAGGTAAGGTAAAGTCAGGATGTATGGTAGCTCCTCCAGACACCTCTGCTAGTGGATTATGGATATAGGCGTTTCCACTGGTTCCTGTTCCTATCGCTACATATTTTTTGTTTTCCTTTCCTAGGATGTCTGCGATTGTAGGGGAAAGTAGGACTTTCCCAGTTTTTTGGTTTATAGATTCTAGCTGTGACTCTAAAGCTGGGATCACAGTGTATGGCATGAATTCAGGCACAACTAGTGTATTTCCAGTTAAACCATGTCCGCCGGGATGGCGCCCTGTTACCATGCTAGCCGCATTTGCCCTGGTTACACTTGGAAATATTGGGTGATGGTTATTAAAACAAACGCCTGCATTCTTAAAAGCAAACAGATTCGGTGTTAGGTGGGGCTCTATTTGCGAGGGTTGGAGTCCATCAAATACGATAATAATGATTGAGTTCATATCTGCCCTTTAAATGGTTGCTGATTGAAGGTGAATAGGAATCGCTCACTTTGAAGGTCTTATTGAGTGTCCTCCAAACTGTTTTCTCAGAGCTGCTAATAGTCTTTGACGCAGAGGGTTGTCTTGGCGTGAACTAAATCGTTCAAAAAGGGATAGAGTAATCACAGGGGTTGGTACCGCCAAGTCTACTGATTCTTGAACGGCCCAGCGACCTTCCCCGCTGTCTTCAACGTATCCTTCTAAATTGTTTAGATTATGATCACCGGATAGTGCTTCACTAGTTAAATCCAATAGCCATGACCGCACTACACTGCCAAATCTCCATGTTTCTGCTATGGTTTGCAAATCGAGATCAAATTCACTTTTGGCATCCATCAGTTCGAATCCTTCTGCGTAGGCCTGCATCATCCCATATTCGATAGCGTTGTGGACCATTTTCACAAAATGGCCCGATCCGCGTCTGCCTACGTAGCTGTACCCGGTATCTGGAGTGGGAGACAGTGTTTGAAATATAGGTTCTATCCGGGTAAAACTAGGTTTATCTCCACCAATCATTAATGAATAACCATAATCTAGACCCCATATTCCACCGCTTATTCCGACATCTAGAAAATTTATCCCATGCTTAGATAAGAGATCGTATCTTCTGATACTGTCTTTATAGTTAGCGTTCCCTCCATCCAAAACAGTATCTCCGGTACTAAGCCCATCTTTTAACAATGCGATGGTATTTTCTGTTGGTTCGCCAGAGGGTAGCATAGAAAAAACGCATCTGGGCGGTGATAATTTTGCAATTAATTCCGAGATTGATGTTGCAGTAGAGATTTCCGAGGAACTGATACGGAGTCTAGCATCTACGTCTTTGTCATAGGCAATTACTCTGTGGCCACCAGAGGACAGTCTCTGAGCCATATTGCTACCCATTCGGCCCAAGCCTATCATGCCGATTTCCATTGTCAGACTCCTTGGCATTTGAATTTATATATTGAGTTTAGCCTGTGTTAACTACACCAGATTGAGATTGGATAAGCCGTGTGCGTTTAGCTTCAATGTTGTCTAAAAGAAGCTCAAATGAATCTGCAAATGCTTTCACACCGTCTGATAGTAATCGGTCCGTTACTGAAGTAAGAGAAATGCTAGTGTCTTCAATAGATTTAATAGCTTGTTCAGCTTGGTCAACGTCGATGTTAACCGTATTTGTAGCGTTACCATGGTCTAGGAATGCTTCGAGGGTCGCATCAGGCATGGTATTTACTGTGTTCTTTCCGATTAGGGAATCAACGTACAATACATCGCTGTACGCGGGATTTTTGGTGCCAGTGCTTGCCCAGAGAGGTCTTTGCGGCATTGCACCTTTTTCTTCAAGGCTTTTAAATTGCGAGGAGCTAAAAGCTTTTTGGAACTCATGGTAGGCTATCTTAGCGTTTGATACGGCCGCTTTCCCGAGTAATTCTGCGGATCTTTGCTCTCCAGTAGTAACTTGTTCTGACAACAAATCGTCCACCGCAGTATCAACTCTACTGACGAAGAATGACGCTACAGAAGCTACTCTGGATAAGTCGTCGGTTATCTTTGCCAAATCTTCTAGCCCTAACAAGTAAGCCTGTTGAACTCTTTGATAAACTTCTACCGAAAATATTAAAGTTACATTAACGTTTATCCCTTGGCCTATTAAAGCACGTATAGCGGGTATTCCTTCAGGTGTGGCTGGAACTTTGATCATTACATTCGGCCGGTTTAACGACGTAAAATAGTTAACGGCTTCAGATATTGTTCCGTTAGTGTCATACGCTAGGCGTGGGCTAACTTCCAGTGATGCGTAACCATCAATACCGTAGGTTTTATCATAAACGGGTCTTAATAGGTCTGCGGCTTCTTGTATGTCTCTGATGACAAGACCGTCATAGATTCCATTCTTATCTTTCCCTTCAAGAGCCAGCGTCAATAGTTGATCATCATAGTCATTACTATTAGAGATCGCTTTTTCAAAGATTGTGGGGTTTGCTGTTAACCCTGTGACTCCGATGTCTATAAGGTCTTGTAGCCCACCCGAATTCAACATGCCACGGTTTATATTGTCGTACCATACGGATTGACCCAAGGTATAAATCGACTGAATTGTATTTGGCATATTAGCCTCCTAGTTGACTCTGAACCAGATATGTTGCTTAGTATATTATCATCTGCGTAGTTTATATCGTTGCGAATAGGCACTATGCAATTAGCTTTTTTACTTCGTCTACTATTTTCTCAGCAGTTAACCCTAAGTTTGAGTATATAACATCTGAGGGAGCTGATGCCCCGAATCTGGAAATACCTATATTAGTTCCATCTGAAGTTGTATAGCGCTCCCATCCTAACTCTGTGGCGGCTTCAACTGACACGCGAGAGCGTATGTGCGGAGGTAATACCTCATGCTGGTACATTAAGGGTTGTTGGTCGAATAATTCCCATGAAGTCATGGATACAATTCTTACGTGTATTTCCTCAGATTCCAGAAGTTTGGCTGCTTCAAGTGCAAGTTCTATTTCTGAACCTGTGGACAGTATTATCGCTTGGGCGGGTTGCAAACTATCGTGCAGTATATAAGCACCTTTATGGACTCCTGCTGATGGTTTAAATTTGTGTCTGTCTAATATTGGTAAATTTTGGCGACTCAAAACAATAACTGTTGGGCCATTCATTCGGGAAACGGCTATTTTCCATGCTTCAGCGGTCTCGGTGGCATCTGCTGGTCTTAAAACCACCATGTTGGGTATTGCACGTAAAGAGAGGAGTTGCTCGATTGGCTGATGAGTTGGTCCGTCCTGACCTAATCCTATTGAGTCGTGCGTGAATATATAGATTACTCTTAGGCCCATCATTGCGGCCAATCTCATGGGAGGCCTCATATAGTCAGAAAATAGTAGGAAGGTGGCTGTGTATGGTATTGTGCCTCCGTGAAGCGCCATGCCATTGGCTAACGCCCCCATAGCGTGCTCACGTACTCCGAAATGGAAGTTATTCCCGCTGTAATTTGTGGCACTAAAGTCAGATTTGTTGTTCAGTATTGTCTTAGTAGAAGGTGCTAGGTCGGCCGACCCTCCCAGCAAAATTGGTACTTCTTCGGAGATAGCGTTCATTACTCTACCTCCCGCATCTCTAGTAGACATAGTGATGCTTGAGTCTTTGAATAAATCGTCTAATCCTTCATCCCACCCTACGGGTAGTTCGCCTGATATCTCTAATTTAAAGTTTTTGGCTTGAAGAGGATAATTCCTTTCGTATTCGGCAAAAAGTTGACTCCACGCATTCTGAGATTCTGCGCTTTTGTTACGTAGACAGTTAAAATGAGATTCTACTTCAGGGGGTATTGAAAATGGCTTGTCATACTTCCATCCGAGTTGGGCTTTTGTTAGTAGAGTTTCCTCTGGCCCTAAGGGTTCTCCATGTACTCCGCTAGTGTTAGCTTTGTTTGGGCTGCCGTATCCTATCGTTGTTCGGCATATTATTAAACTTGGCCTCGTTTCCTCTTGCTTAGCAATGTCTATAGCTGCAGACAAATCTTCTGTGTCCATACCGTCGATTGGGCCTACAACTTGCCATCCATAAGATTCGAATCTCTTTTTCACATCTTCAACAAAAGTGATGTCTGTATTTCCCTCGATTGATATGTCGTTGTCATCATATAGGTAGATAACCTTGCCTAGTTGGAGTGTTCCTGCTATTGAAGCTGCTTCCGATGCGACTCCTTCTTGTAGATCTCCGTCTGATACTATCGCATATGTATTGTGATTTATAATATTAAAATTGGGTTGATTGTATCGGTGGGCCATCCATCTTTCAGCTATAGCCATACCAATACCATGGGCGAACCCTTGTCCCAGAGGTCCGGTAGTCATTTCTATACCGCACGATAAATTGTATTCGGGATGACCAGGAGTTTTACTTTCCCATTGTCTGAAATTTTTAATATCCTCTAGAGAAATAGCGTATCCGGACAAGTGTAATATGCTGTATAGCAATGCTGAAGCGTGGCCGTTGGATAATATAAACCGGTCGCGATTGATCCATTCGGGGTCAGCTGGATTATGACTGAGGAATTTGTTCCATAATGTATAGGCCATAGGAGCACACCCCATAGGTGCACCAGGGTGCCCTGACTTAGCGGCTTCTATTGCATCTATACTGAGTGTTCTGATGGTGTCTATGCACAATTGGTTTATATTGGTGAAATCCATAGTGATTCCTCATGGTAGAAATAAAAGGTGATGGTATTACATATATAGTGACGTGTACAAGGTCATTTCATTTGGGTTTCACAGATAAATATTAGCGGGATATTAGTAATTGGCTCGAATCTTGATTGATTTCAGTGGTTAATATCCGGCGATTAGCTATCCATTTGTGTCAAGGAGTTTTCGTACTTATACTAGTCGTCATATTCTGTGGTATTGAATTTAACTTAAACTAGTACCATTAATTCATTAGCGATTATGAAAGGAGTATTTATGGCAGCGGACTCACGAGCTATTATCCACGCTCTAGACTACTCACAGGATCCTATAGAAGAGTGTTACCGTAGAGGTTGGACTGATGGTATGCCAGTGGCTCCTCCAACTGTTGAAAAGGTAAATCAAATGCTTGATTACGTAGGATTGGCACCTGGAGACGTGCTTGGGGAAGTTCCAGTGAGGCGTAGAGTGTTGACGGCTGAACAAGCGGCGGCTAACTGTGTTATGGCCGGATGTTTGCCTGAATACTTTCCTATAGTACTTGCAGCGATGAAAGCTCTGTTTGATCATGATCCTAACTGCATTCATGAAATTTCAGCTGTTACAAATTCGACAGGAATCATGTTATTAGTGAATGGCCCCATAAGAAAAACTATCGATCTGAATTGCACCGACAATTTATTTAGCCCTGGATATCGAGCCAATTCGACAATTGGTAGAGCTATCCGACTAATTTTCATTAATGTTTTTGAGCAGCGCCCTGGAATATTAGATCGAGGATGCATGGGGTCTTTGACTAAATACAGTGTTTGTTTCGGGGAGGATGAGGAAGATAGTCCATGGGAACCGTACCACGTAACTCAAGGCTATTCTGCCGACCAATCGACCGTAACAGTTGCTGCTATACAAGATCCTGAAATGTTTGGGAACAGATATGGTACAACAGGTGAGAGCCTGATGGACTCAATAGTCGAAGGAATGGCGTCCCATGGTTTGGCTATATATTTTGGAAGAGGGATTAAATGGTTTTGGGTTGTTGGGCATTGGCATTCAGAAATGTTGAACCGTTTAGGATGGACACGACCGTTAATGCAGGAATATATCCAAGAGAAAAGTTATCGTACTAGAGCTCAATTGAAAGGCTTAGGATATATCAAAGGNGATGTGGTAGCCCAAGATGAGACTGAAAANGTATATGCTGCTCGAGACGCAGAGGATATACTTATCGTTAAAGCCGGTGGTAATAGCGGTATATATAGTAACCTTATTATGAATTACTATGGGGTAGAAGCAACAACAGTCCCAATATTGGACCCTAAACATTAGGAGGAGTTCATGAGTTTGCAATCAATGAGTCTGGTAGATCCCACAGGTGCTGACCCAGGAGGCACGTCTCTGAATTTGTCACCGAGACCAGTTGATCTAAAAGGCAAGAGGTTAGGCCTATTGGATAATTCTAAGGCTAATTCAGATGTGATACTAAATACTATTGCGGAAGTTTTGAATCAACAATACGAGTTCGCGGATATATTTTATGTTCAAAAACATTCTGCGTGCCTGCCTCCCGTACCTGAAATACTCGCAGATTTACATCGCAATTGTGATGTTGTCATAGCTGGTGTTGGCGATTGAGGAGGATGTTCTTCGGGCAGTTTGCACGATGGAATTACTCTGGAATCTCAAGGCTTGCCGACAGCAACGATAATAACTGATGTATTTGTAAGTACTGCCCATGCTTATACTAGACTGATGGGTGTGCCGGATTTCCCATACTTGGCGTGTCCGCATCCTATTACTAACATAAAGGGTCCTGATCTTGAGCAACGGGCACGCGAACTTGCTCCTAGAGTGGTCAAGCTTTTGTTAGAAGGTGTAGTCTAAATAGATTAGTGGTGACCAATGAAAAAGAGGGAGGATCAATCCTCCCTCTTTTTCATTGGTGCTTATTTATCTAGCTCCCCTTTTTTACTTCAACATGGGCAAGTTTTTCTAAGAAATGCAGGATTGCCGAATGGTCTAAGTCTTGTTCTCCATCGTTTACTAGAGAACCAAGCATTTGCTGCAGTAGTGCTGTGACAGGTAATGGAACGTTTAACTCTTGTGCCGTTTGTAGCACGTTGCGCAAATCTTTCTGATGCAATCTGATGCGAAATCCTGCTTTAAAATTGCGATCTAACATCATGGGTGCTTTTGCTTCCATGACTGTACTTCCTGCTAGCCCTCCCCTTATGGCGTTGAAAACACGTTCAGGGTCTACTCCAGCTTTTTGAGCCAAAACCATAGCTTCGCTCAGAGCTTCTATATTGGCAGCTACGATAATCTGATTGGCCAGTTTGGTTATATTGCCAGCCCCTATGTCTCCTGTTAGAACTACGTTACTGCCCATAACACTTAGTAAATCGTAGCACTTGTCAAAAATTTCTTGCTTGCCACCGACCATTATGGCTAACGTGGCATTGATTGCCCCGGGTTCTCCTCCACTTACTGGTGCGTCGAGCATTTCAACACCTTCACTAGCGCACTCTTGAAAGATCTTCTGTGACATTGATGGTGCTATCGAACTCATATCTATAATTATTGAACCTTTTTTAGATCCGGCTAAGACTCCCCCTTCGCCTAAAATAGCTCGTTCTGAGTCTGCTGAATCGGGAAGCATAGTGATAATAGTATCGGTTTTAGATGCTACTTCATCACTACTCGTAGCTGGCGTAGCACCTTCACTGGCAAGTTCTTCTACTGCATCGGCTACTATGTCGTATACTGTCACTGAATAACCGGCTTTCATTAGGTTCCGGACCATTGGTCTGCCCATGATCCCAAGTCCCACAAAACCTATTTGCTCTGGCATATTCTTCTCCTAGTAATTCAAGATTAAACCCTAGGGACGCAACCCTAGTCGTCCAAATGTAACACACAAGAAGATACACGGCTAGGGA
>PBPE01000022.1 GCA_002724585.1 Dehalococcoidia bacterium
TACAAAATATTCTAGATATAAACGACCGTGAGGTTCTTATAATTTAATATGTTTCTGTCCATAGACACATCAACGCCAAACGCGGGTGTAGCCCTATCCGACAAAGATCAAATCTTAATATCTGACACATGGCATTCAACTTCAAGTCATACAGCTGAACTAATGCCAGCAATATCATCCATATTGTCACAAACAAATATATCGTTGGACAATCTTAACGGCATTTGTATCGCTTCCGGACCCGGTGGATTTAGTTCTCTTCGCGTGGGAATGAGTGTCGCGAAAGGAATTGCAATAGCCAACAAGATACCAATAGCCAGCGTAGGAACTTTAGACTTAGAGGCACATCCACATTTAGGCAACGGGTCCCCGGTATGCGCAATAATACCATCAGGAAGAAATGACGTTGCATACGCTTTATTCAACAAGAATTCTGAACGAATAGTAGAGGATGCAATCACATCTCCTGAAGAGCTAATAACTACCATCGATAGGCCCACACTATTCTGCGGGGAAGGATTATTAGCCCATTCAGAGATAATAAAATCTCTTGGAGACCTAATACAAATGAAACATACACTGCCGTCGGACAGGTTATCTACTCTTGCAAAACTAGGTGCTCGAAGATTAAATAGCGGCGATTCTGATAATATAGACAGATTGCAGCCCAATTACATTAAAGCACCCAGTATTGGTAGAGCTAAGCAGAATACCAAAATAATTCACTAAATAGTCTTAACCTAATTCCGACTCAAAACACAGGAGACGTTCAACAATGGAAAAAACACTAGTATTAGTTAAACCCGATGGAGTTCAACGAGGTCTTATTGGAGAAATTATCTCACGCTTCGAAAATAGAGGGTTGAAACTCATCGGCCTCAAACTCATGCATGTAACTGAGGAATTAGCTGGCCAACATTACAATGAACACACTGAAAGGCCCTTTTTTCCAAGCTTAGTGAATTTCATAACCTCAGGTCCGATTATAGCCATGGCATGGGAAGGAGAAAATGCCATCGGTATAGTTCGCCAAACAATGGGAACCACTAATCCGGTAGAAGCTTCGCCTGGTACAATTCGCGGAGATCTCGCTATCAACATAGGTCGGAACGTCGTCCACGGATCAGACGGACCTGAATCCGCAGAGCGGGAACTAAATCTATTCTTTACGAGTGGAGAGATATTAGATTACAGTCGCAGCACTGATTCATGGATTACAGAATCCTGACAACCTCAGTAGCACCCGACCACAACCTTTCCAAACCATACATCTCTCTGGTATCGGGTTCGAATATGTGGACTATTACTCCACTAAAATCAAGCAGTATCCATGAAGAGCTAGATGTACCCTCACGATGGAATCTTGGAACATCATTTTCTTTCAGTCCCTTGGTAATATCTTCTTCCAAGGATATTATCTGCCTTGTCGATTGAGCCGACATTATGACGAAATAATCAGCAAACCACGCTAGATCACGAATATCCAGCATAACAATATCTTCCGCCAATTTGTCGGAAGCCATATCTACCACTGCTTGTGCTATTTCCGTTGAGTTCAGACGACACCACCCAAATTCTCTATTTCTCTACCCTGTTCCCCACAATATATTTTATGGCAAAACGTAAATTCATGCTAATTTTCAAACCCAAGTCACCGTCAAACGTACAGCTACTCAGAGGAGCTTCTCCAGTGTATAATAGACGTTCATATTCAACAAACATTGTGATATATTTAACAATCGTGTAGGACTCTATAGTAGATATTGCTCCTTAAACACTAAACTTGCTACATTCGAATTTGCGCAATGTTTGGACCTTATCATTGCATAGATTTGCACGTCATCTATCTTGGGGGTAATCCGGTGAATCCGCATCAAGCTCTAAAAACTCTTAGCGAACAAGGTCTATACCGTCCTGAAACGGAACACGACAATTGTGGTGTTGGCATGGTTGCCAATATAAAAGGCATTAAGTCGCACGACATAGTTGACGACGCTCTACAAGTGCTAATAAACCTCGGCCATAGAGGAGCTTGTGGTTCTGATCCAGAAACCGGAGATGGGGCAGGTATCCTTATACAAATGCCTCATGAATTCTTCCACAAAATCTGTGGCTCTGAAGGCATAACTTTACCGGAGAATGGCAAATATGGGGTGGGGGTTGTGTTCTTGCCACCTTCAGACAACGCTAGGGCACAATGCCAAAATCTAATTGAGAACACTATTCGAACACACGGGCTTTCAGTTCTAGGGTGGCGTGATGTAAACGTGCAAGCCACAAACGTTGGAACAGAAGCTCGCATGGTAATGCCCAACATAAAACAAGTGTTTATATCATCCGAATCAAACGGTGCAGAAGGAAAAGATTTAGAAAGAACTCTATATTTAGTCAGAAAAGTGATAGAGCATTCAATATCGTCTTTAGGCCTCGCAGAGACCGAAACAGATTACTTCTACATATGCAGTCTATCTAGTGAAACGTTGGTATACAAAGGCTTATTGATGGCTGATCAAGTAGGTGCTTTCTACACTGACCTTGCAGATGCAGACCTTAAGAGCGCATTTGCATTAGTACATTCGCGGTTCAGCACTAACACTTTAGGCCATTGGAAACTCGCACACCCATACCGATACCTAGCGCACAACGGAGAAATCAACACCGTCAGAGGCAACTCCAATTGGATGTATGCAAGGGAGTCCCAGTTTGAATCATCCTTCTACGGCGATGATGTGAAGAAATTAACACCTATCATGTCGCAAGGAGCAAGTGACACCGCTAGTTTTGATAACGCCCTCGAATTACTAATTATGACTGATAGAAGTCTGAGTCACTCTATGCTCATGATGATACCGGAAGCATGGGAACAACATGAGTCTATGTCACAGGACAAGAAGGATTTCTACGAATATCACTCGTGCCTCATGGAGCCATGGGATGGACCTGCGATGATGGTGGCCGCCACAGGAAATGAAATATGCGCCGTACTAGACCGAAACGGTCTCAGACCCTTCCGGTATACAATAACCCACGACGACAGGGTCATAATGGCGTCAGAAACCGGCGTATTAGATATTTCCCCTGATAAAATAAAAGAACGCGGGAGATTGCAACCCGGAAGAATGTTCTTAGTTAGCTTTGACGAAGGTCGAATAATCGGAGACGAAGAACTCAAGGACAAACTTGCGACACAACAGCCATATAGCGAATGGCTCAGCCAAAACCTACGAACCGTCGAAAATTTACCCCCGTCAGCAGAACCGGCTCGACTCGATAGCACTGAAATTTTAAAACTTCAACGCACCTTCGGTTATACTATTGAAGAGCTCAGAATGATCACTACACCAATGGCTGATGGCGGATATGAAGCTATAGGGTCTATGGGTAACGACGCGTCTCTAGCAGTCCTATCAGACCAGAACCACCTACTGTTTAACTATTTCAAGCAATTATTTGCCCAGGTCACCAATCCACCTTTGGACGCTATACGAGAAGAACTAGTAACCTCTTCTCAATCATTCATAGGGTCCCAACAAAATCTATTCACTGAAACACCAATCCATTGCAGACAATTGAAATTGGAATCTCCCATAATTACTAATCAAGAATTGGCTAGAGTTAGGAATTCCAATGTGGAAGGTCTGAAGTCTAAAACTATCAGAGCTCTCTTCTCATCACAGTCTGGACCAGGTTCGCTGAAGAAAGCTCTGGACAGCATATGCAAGCAAGCTTCGGAAGCGGTCAAAGAGAACTGCTCTCTGATTATATTATCTGACAGGGATACTGATTCCCTCAATATACCTATTCCCAGCTTACTAGCTACTAGTGCTGTACATCACCATCTGATTCGCGAGGGTACTCGTACAAAAGTAGGACTGATTGTTGAATCTGGCGAACCCAGGGAAGTACAACATTTCGCACTATTAATTGGATATGGAGCGGGCGCAATCAATCCATACCTAGCCCTGGAAACCTGCGCTGAGCTCAGCATGAATGGCGAATTGATAGAGAAAGACCCAAGCCATGCACAAGAGAACTTTATCAAGGCAAATGTCAAAGGCCTTATTAAAGTAATGTCAAAAATGGGTATATCCACGGTACAGAGCTACCGCGGAGCGCAAATATTCGAAGCAATAGGATTGAACCAAGAACTTATCGATAATTATTTCACATGGACACCATCACCTGTAGATGGAATAGGACTCGAGATTATCGAACAGGAATCTGTTATTAGACACGCCGCTGGATACTCAAAAGATATAGTTGCTGGGGCACAGGAACTAGATCTAGGCGGGCAATACCAATGGAGGAGACACGGTGAACATCATCAATGGAACCCTGACGCTATAGCCAAGCTACAATTCGCTACTAAAACTAACAGTTGGAAAATCTACAAAGAGTTTTCTACCTTAGTCGATGATCAAAGCGAAAAAATGGCAACCCTGCGCGGGTTAATGGCAATTAAACAACAGACGGACCCTATCTCTATTGACGAAGTAGAACCAGCTACAGAAATAGTGAAACGATTCGCTACCGGAGCAATCTCACTAGGCTCAATTAGCAGAGAAGCCCACGAAACCATGGCCATTGCCATGAATCGCATCGGTGCAAGAAGCAATACTGGAGAAGGTGGCGAAGACTACCATCGGTACACTCCTGATTCCAACGGTGACTCTAGGAATAGTGCAATCAAACAAGTAGCTTCGGGTCGTTTTGGAGTGACTCCTAATTACCTAATTAACGCCACTGACTTGCAGATCAAAATGGCTCAAGGATCCAAACCTGGCGAGGGCGGACAATTACCTGGTCATAAAGTTGACGACTATATTGGATGGGTTAGACATACCACGCCGGGCGTCGAACTCATTTCTCCACCTCCACACCATGATATATATTCAATTGAAGATTTAGCTCAATTAATCCACGATCTGAAGAACGTAAATCCCGACGCTCGCATTCACGTGAAACTAGTATCAGAAATTGGGGTTGGGACCATTGCTGCTGGCGTCTCTAAAGGACATGGAGATGTTGTACTAATTAGTGGTCATGACGGCGGAACCGGAGCATCACCAGAATCATCCATCAAATACGCCGGATTGCCTTGGGAATTGGGAGTCGCTGAAACACAACAAGTTCTTGTTGCTAACGACTTGCGAGGCCGTATAGTTGTACAAACTGACGGCCAACTAAAAACCGGCCGAGATGTTGCTATTGCGGCGATGCTAGGAGCGGAAGAATTTGGTATGGCTACGGCTGCTTTAATTGTCAATGGCTGCATCATGCTTAGAAAATGCCATTTGAATACCTGCTCAGTTGGGATCGCCACACAAGACCCCGAACTAAGAAAGCAATTCGCAGGGAAACCAGAATACGTCGTAAATTACTTTATGTTTGTTGCAGAAGAATTACGAGAAATCATGGCCAACCTTGGATTCAAAACTGTGGAAGAGATGGTAGGTCGCGTGGACCTACTTGATACTAGACAAGCAGTAGACCATTGGAAAGCTAAAGGCGTAGACCTTTCAAGGCTTTTATGTGTCGCACCTAGGTCAGATGAAGTTGCAACACACAACTGTACGGTACAAGACCACGGTCTAGAATTAGCATTAGATCACGAACTCATCGCCCAATCAAAATCAGCTATAACAGATAAAGAAATCGTAACCATAAACCTACCTATACAAAATTCAAATAGAACGGTAGGAGCAATGCTGAGTGGTACTATAGCTAAGAAATACGGTGAATCTGGATTGCCAGATAATACGATAAATATCAATTTCAGCGGATCTGCCGGTCAGAGTTTTGGCGCCTTTTTAGCCAATGGTATCAACATATCATTAGAAGGTGACGCTAATGATTACATGGCCAAGGGTATGGGTGGAGGCAAAATAGCTATTAGGCCTCCACAAGGTTCTTCTTTTGTAGCAGAGGATAATATCATCATCGGAAACGTAGCGTTATATGGCGCCACAGATGGCAAAGCCTTTATTAGGGGAAAAGCCGGCGAGCGTTTCTGTGTAAGAAATAGTGGAGCTGAAGCAGTAGTGGAAGGTGTTGGGGATCATGGCTGCGAATACATGACTGGCGGAACTGTTGTGGTTCTAGGCAATACCGGCCGTAACTTTGGGGCAGGTATGAGCGGAGGCATAGCATACATCTACGATCCCGATGATGATTTCTCTACAAGGTTCAACTCTGGCTTGGCGGACCTTGAGCTACTTAAAGAAGAAAACGACATACAATATCTAAGGTCACTCATTGAAGAACATGCGCACTCGACAGGGAGTGACCCAGCGCACGTCATATTGAATAACTGGGACAAATCTATAGCATCCTTCAAAAAAGTAATGCCCCGAGATTATAGACGGGTACTAGAATCACAACGAAATAAGTCTAACAACAGCACGGAAGTAGAAAAACATGGGTAAACCAACCGGATTTATGGAATCGGGCCGTACTCCTCCCGAACGACGAGCCACGACCGAAAGAATATACGATTACAACGAATATTATCATAGATGGTCAGACAAAGAAGCCGAAGAGCAGGGGAGTCGCTGTATGGACTGCGCGGTTCCGTTCTGCCACATGGGTTGTCCTTTAGGAAACGTCATACCAGAGTTCAACCACCATGTATATAAGGGAGAATGGGAAAAAGCCCTGAGAGTATTATTAAGTACAAATAATTTTCCGGAATTCACCGGACGAATATGCCCGGCTCCTTGTGAAGCGTCATGCGTACTTAGCATAAACTCAGATCCAGTCACCATAGAATATATTGAGAAAGAGATATCAGACCGCGGTTTTGAACAAGGTTGGATAAAACCTGAACCACCCACAACTCGGACTGGAAAAAAAGTTGCTGTCGTAGGATCTGGTCCGTCTGGCTTAGCAGCAGCTCAACAACTTAATCGTGCTGGACATTCTGTAACCGTACTGGAGAGGGCTGACTACATAGGTGGCCTGTTGATGTTAGGTATACCAGACTTCAAACTAGATAAAACTGTAGTCAAACGACGTGTAACTTTAATGGAACAGGAAGGAATTGCATTTAAGACTAATGTAAACGTTGGAGTCAATTTCTCAGTCGGGGACCTTTTAACTAACTACGATGCCATTTGCTTAACTGGAGGATCTACAGAGGCACGAGATCTACCAGTTCCAGGAAGAGATCTTGATGGGGTCCACTTTGCCATGGAATATTTACCTCAGCAAAATCGCCGTCTCCAAGGTTCAGATGCAAGCCCTGACAATGTCATTACCGCCGAAGGTAAAAGAGTTGTGATATTGGGTGGCGGTGACACAGGAGCAGATTGCCTAGGAACTGCCCATCGTCAGGGTGCAGAAATGGTCCACCAATACGAATTACTTCCAGAACCTCCCCTTGACCGATCTGAAAATAACCCCTGGCCACAATGGCCATCCATATTGAGAACTTCAGGGGCCCATGAAGAAGGCGGCACACGTGATTATAATATACTTACTAAATCGTTCTCCGGAACAAATGGTAAACTAGAAAAACTCCACGGAGTCCGAGTGGAATGGTCACCCGATGAGAACGGAAGATTCCAGATGTCTGAAATCTCCGGGACTGAATTCGAAATGGACGCAGACTTAGTCCTACTCGCTATGGGTTTTGTGCACCCTGAACATGGCGGCATGTTAGAACAACTAGGTGTAGAACTAGACGACCGCGGAAATGTAAAAGTTGATAACAATAAAATGACCACCATACCCAAAGTATTCGCAGGTGGAGATATGGTAAGAGGTCAATCTTTAGTGGTGTGGGCTATAGCGGAAGGGCGAGAAGTAGCGCGTAATATAGATAGGTATTTATCAGGAGACACTGAACTCGCTAAAACATTCCCAGGATAACATCATCAACTGAGTTCGCTACTCGCGACCTTCCCTTGACAGATACTCTTGGACATCTAGCACTTGAACGGTATTGGTAGTCCCTGCTACTCCTGTCATAAATCCATGTACCATAGTAACTAGATCATTTTCAGAAATTAGACCTGTCGCAAGCGATTCTTTAATCAGCATGGCCACTAATTTACCTATATTCGGCTCCTCGGGAACTACGCTAACCGGGTTAACCCCCCAGGTTAGTGCCAGTTGTCGGAGAACTAACTCATCATGTCCAAAAACAATTATATCTTTTTCAGGACGAAATCTAGACAATTGCATAGCAGCCCTGCCAGTGCTAGTAATCACTATAGGTTTGGAATTCAAAGCCTCTAAAAGTTTGCTTGCACTAGAAGCAATAGCTTGAGTACGGTCTGTTGAGGGCAAGTCGTTATAATATGGATACATCTTTTCTGCCTCGCGAATCGTTATATCAGCGACTCGCACTGCTTCAACAGGATATTCTCCTACGGCTATCTCATCCGACAACAATATCGAATCACAACCATCCAAAACGGCGTTGCTTATGTCAGACACCTCTGCTCTGGTTGGGGTCGGAGATACTACCATAGAACGTAACATCTGTGTGGCTATACAAGAGGATTTTCCTTTTATTCCAGCCTTTCTAACTATTTCCTTTTGCACCAATGGAACCCTTTCCATTGCAATTTCAACGCCTAGATCACCACGAGCAACCATCACACAATCGACTTCGTTAAGTATTGATTCTAAATTATCTATTCCTTCACCACGTTCCAGCTTGGCCATAACGAGTGATTTACTGCCAACATTACTCAAATAAGCTTTCGCATAGAGCATATCCTCCAGGGTGCGAACAAATGAGATGCCTACCCAATCAACGTCTTGCTCGACGCCAAAATCTATCGCCCGTTTATCATCGTCCGTAATAACTGCATGATCAATGTTCACCCCTGGTAAATTCAGACCTTTGTAGGATGAGATTATACCGCCATTTCTGACTCGGGCATTAACACGGACACCATCCGTTTGAAAAACCTCAAGACATATTGTGCCATCAGATATATAAACCAGATTACCTGCCCTTAAATTTTTTATGACGGTCGGCTCCGGAAACGGTATAAGCTCAGGAACATCTGAAATAGCCTCTGGACCAATAATGACTTCATCTCCATGATTGAGTTGAACCGGCTCGGAAAGAGTTCCTAGACGAAGTTTTATACCACCTAGATCTTGTAGAATAGCAACATGCCTGTTATGTTTTTTTGAGAGTGCCCTAACTGTGCCAATCACTTCCGCATGCTCATCCAAAGTACCATGCGAAAAATTGAGCCGAGCACAGTCCATACCGGCGAGCACAAGCTGCTCGAGCACCTCAGGTGAACGTGATGCTGGGCCTATAGTGGCAATTATTTTGGTCTTTCTCATAAACTGCTATCCCTTACCAATAGAACATAACCTGCTCTCAGATTTACTCATGAATATGTATAATAATACCAGAGATACGGCAAATAACCGAAGTACACGCCAGAGTAATACTAATAGCAATCCCGCTTCTTAAAGAAGCGGGATTGCTATTAGTATTACTCTATACAACTAAAATAATGCTTATTGTCGCTCTTGATAAGCAATCTCTGCCGCTTGTAAAGCTGCTTTACGATTGACTTGCAACGAGTCCTTAATATCCGCAGCCCACTTATTTGAAGTTTGAATGCCAATAAGGCTCCCTTGGAATTGAGGCATCACATAACGTGCCAACAACTCATAACTTTTTAGGATTTTCTCACGTGGAGCCCAATCTTCAACGCGAATTAACAAGCCTCCGAACCCTCCACTAGCCTCCAGCAGACGATTTATACCAGCGATACAATCGTCTGGTGTTCCAACAATCCACTGATTATTTTCAGTCATAAAATCTACTATTTGATCACCAGGGACGTCAGGAATTTCGTGTCCGAGTGTGTTTCCGAAATATTCGGTTACTACTCTACTCGACCCTAATCTAATATCTTCGAATGCTTCTTTTCGACTCTCAGCTAAATGACAACCAACTGATAAGCGCCACTCATTACGGTCAACAGTTTGACCATGTTCGGCAGCAGACTCTTCTGCAATGGCCCATTGATCTTTTAAGGTCGTTTTCCGGATCATATCCCTAGGAACACTCAGGGATATCACTCCTGCGCCATGCTTACCTGCAACAGTTACTCCTGCTGGAGATTGGACTGACGCCACTACCACAGGCAGATGTGGTTCCTGATAGCACCGTAATTGTAAGCTAGCCTCATTCAGTTCAAACCAACTTCCCTTAACGCTAAATGGCTCAGTTTCTTTGAACAACCTCATGATAACGCCTAGAGACTCATCCATCATCTCCCTCTGTTTAGTGGGATCAATACCGAACATATAAGCGTCTGAAGCAAGAGCGCCAGGTCCAACGCCCAGCATCACCCGTCCTCGAGTCAGATGATCTAGCAACACCATTCTGTTGGCAACCATATAAGGATTATGATACGGAAGACTTATTACACCGGTTCCTAATCGGAGATTTCTAGTTCTTTCAGCAGCAGTGGCCATAAATACTTCTGGAGAACAAATAGTTTCCCATCCTGCGCTGTGATGTTCTCCGATCCATGCTTCATCAAAACCCAGAGTGTCTAACCATTGTAATAACTCTAAGTCACGTTCTAAGGCTAAGGTTGGGTTTTCACCCACTCTGTGGAACGGGGCCATAAACACCCCAAATTTCATCCTTTTAGGTGCAGCCATAATCCCTCCCGTTTATTATTAATCGCAAATTTCCATTTTTGTCTCTGAGATAAATGTACATTTCCAATTTGGAATAGTATTAACTAGAGTTGCAACATTCTATCATGCGTCAGCAAGACATAAAATCCTCAACCAGCATCTATTAATTTTCTCATCATACTAGCGAGCCACATACAAAAATGGTATCGTGGGCTTAAATTCAATACACGATAAAGGAGTGACAAATGCCGCAGATCAAACATATAGCTATAGCCACCCAAGACGCAGACCAAACAGCTAAGTTTTACAAAGAAGTCTTTGGACTCCAAGAAATAGCCAAGCTAGACAGCGATAACGCTTCAGGATATTACCTCAGTGACGGAAACATCAACATGGCCGTTTTAAACTTCAAGAACGACCAAGTAGCAGGAGCGGAATACGGGACAGGATTCAGTGGCATACATCACATCGGTTTCGAAGTAGAAAGCCTAGATGAGATTGCGAAAAAGCTGGAGTCCGCTGGTTCAAACACTAGGGATGAGATAAATCAGGCTTTAGGTGTCGGAATGCCCGGGAATCGCCATGCAAATGTAGAAGTCAAATACAGCGGTCCAAATGGTGAAATTATTGACGTATCAGAAACAGGGTGGGTAGGCACTCGCGGGTTAGACTAGACATAGCTGAGTTGTCGGGATCGGATGTTATCCCGACAACTCAGCTATTCTGGGCGAAATGCTAATGCCGGAGTGTTCTCCGATAAATCCTCAATATCCAATTGCAATTTTGTGCCAATTTTGATTCTTTGGGGATTTAATGTGTCAACATCAAGTATTCTAGCACTTATCCTAGGACCTTCATCCAAAATCACTATACCACTACAATACGGATTGGATCGCCCATAGCCTTTTTCAGCCATAGATTGTGGAACTATGGAAATACAGGTGAAAGTAGCAAGCTGACCTTTTCCACTGAATTCCGCCCACGCAACATCAGTAGAATGACACTTTTGACAAATTGCGCGCGCTTCTACTGCCAATTGTCCGCAAGCCCCGCAGCGCACCCCCATGAATTTACCTTCCTTCAGATATTCATAAAATGACGCCGCAGTAAATTCTTTAGTCGTGTTATCTGACATAGGTCACTAATTTCTCCTGAAAATATTGACGACACAGGTCCCACCAGTTCCACCCACATTATGCGTAAGACCAAGCTCTGGAGATTTGTTAGGTAGTTGACGAGCTCCCGCCTCTCCTCTAAGTTGATGATATATCTCAATAACCTGAGCAACTCCAGATGCTCCTACGGGATGACCCTTGGCTTTCAAGCCACCAGATGTATTTATCGGACGATCACCCGAGAGTGCTGTCCTACCCTCATCTGCAGCTCTAGGCCCTTCTCCTGGTTCAAAAAATCCTAAATCCTCACTGGCTACTATTTCGGCAATAGTAAAACAATCGTGAACTTCAACCACATCTATCTGGCTAGGTGATACGCCGGCCATATCATACGCCTGAGATGCGGCATACTTGGTAGCGGATAATGAAGTTAACTCTTCAGCGCTATGCAACGGACGTCCCGTTGCCTGGCCTGTACCTACTATCTCTATTGGCTTACTAGTAAAACCATCAGCTATTTCTGATGCAACTAATAACAAACAAGCACCACCATCTGTTATAGGAGCGCAATCGTACAATCTCAATGGCCAAGCTATCCAAGGGTTAGCTTTATCATCGTTCAAAAAATCCAATTCGTTGGACCATGCAGGGATAGCTTCCCCCCTATCTTTTGCCCTCATGATGCGCCGCTCCATCAATGACTTGATAGTAGTGTTAAACTGGGCTTTCGGATTTAACGCTCCATTGTTATGATTCTTAATGCCCACTTTCAACAGATGATCCAAATTAGTTTCATATCTCTCCATGTGTGCTTGCGCAAGTGCACCGTATATCCCAGGGAAAGTGAATCCGGCCGGTACTTCGTATAGACCATCTGCAGCAGACGCTAAAACATCCGTAACACCTTCAGTGGGCAGATCCGTCATTTTCTCTACCCCGCCCACCAATACAACATCGTATAATCCTGACGCTATCGCCATTACGCCTTCTCGTAGGGCACTTCCACTACTGGCGCAAGCATTCTCAATACGAGTTATAGGTGTTGGAGTCATTCCTAGCCAATCGGCCACTATAGGCGCTGTATGGCCCTGACCTTCAAACAGATCTGCTGAATAATTCCCAAGATAACCAGCCTCAATATCAGAAATATCGATCCCATTATCCATGTGTTCAGTCATATCCATGAAAGCGTCAACGAATATATCTCGATTCGTTTTCTCTTTATAGGCACCAAAATTAGACATTCCAGCACCCACAATAGAGACTGATCTTCCTAACTGTTTTTTTCGTGGCGAAGTCATAAAACATTCACTCCATAAACTGGGATTCCTTAACCAGATAGTATGCGATTCAACTGTTGTCGAGTCAAATCAAATTTCCTTTGTGGTTCCATGGCTTCTATTTCTACAAATTAGGGTCTAGCTCTATTCCCATAACAGCTTCGCACCACCCTGACACCGCCAGAAGTAAAGGCTCGTTTAGACACTGTCCGATTAATTGAATCCCAAGAGGCATTCCGGAATCGGACAATCCTGAGGGGATCGTGATCGTCGGCAAGCCACAATATGTCCATGGACCTTGAAACATTGTGTTACCGGTATTCGTGATATCGGGCAAAGCGGGGCTAGGCGTGGATGGCGTCAATAGGACATCTACTTTATTAGCTATTGCATTCATATCCGCGACGAATCTCAACCTTCGCTCCAAAGCATCAGAGTAACTGGTCGCGTCAGCATCAAGTCCTCTCTGAATCATAGCTCTAATACCCGGTTGATAGTCTCCTGATTGAACAGCGAACATAGGCTTATGAAAGGCCGCTCCTTCTACCGACATAATCAGTTGCTGATCACTGATAGCATAGGAAAAACTATCCGGCAGTCTTATATCAACAACCTCTGCTCCAGCTTTGGTTAATTTATCTACGCTATCCAAAAACCTTCTCTGGGTCTCAGCGTCAGCCTCATCGATAAAAAAATCACGGATAACACCTATCTTAGGATTAGTGATAGTATCAATATCTCCATCGAATATCTCTGACAACGTTGTGCTGATCGGATCATTAGGGTCGTGCCCATCCATAACCGATAACAAAAGAGCAGCATCTTTGACCGTGCGAGTCATCCATCCTACGGTGTCTAAAGTCCAACTTACTGGAACTACACCATATCTACTCACTCTACCAATAGTAGGTTTAAATCCTACGACACCATTGTATGAAGCCGGACGCAAAACAGAACCCACCGTTTGGGAACCGAGAGCAGCAGGGCACATTCTCGACGATACCGATACAGCCGATCCACTACTAGAACCGCCAGGAGTATGGGCCGGATTCCATGGATTAATTGTAGGTGACGGATCACTGCACGCAAACTCGGTGGTAACAGTTTTACCTAACATGATCGCCCCTGCTTGTTTCAGTTTTGATACAGTGGTTGCGTCATAATCTGGAATAAAATTAGCATATACTTTAGAACACGCTGTAGTAGGTATAGATGAGTTATGGTAGATGTCCTTTAGCCCGATAGGAACACCATGCAATGGTCCCAAGTTACTATCAGAATTCAAGGCATGCTCTTTCAGTTTCGCATCTTTGATCACAGCATCTTCGTCTAGGTAGACCCAAGCTTTAAGCCTCGGTTCAAGCCTCTTGATCTGACTTAGTACTGATTCGACCAGATCAACTGGAGAAATATCACCGTTTCTGATAAGTGACGCCGCATCTCGTGCTGTTAATTCATACAACTCTGTCATATCTTAGCCTCTGAACCATATATTCATGTTATCCTTATTCAAAGAATGGAATGGGCACAAGTCTACCACCCCGTCGATCTAGTCACAATTTATCCCAATACGGTTTACTGACCCAATAATAATCAGAGTAGTAATAAGCTTGACCTCAGAACAGAAAATTCAAATCGTCTTATCTGCTTTATCCGAAGTGCAACACTGCTCACAATGTGGAACACGTTTTCGATTTGGAGATTTAGATTGCCCACATTGTGGATTTGAATTAGATGATCAATTCAGAGAATGGGCTAGCGATCTGCTTGTCAGTCTTGGCTTGGCCTAAAGATGCTAGAAAATAAAAGTTGAATCTCTCGACATTTTCATATTAAGCTACCATCAAATTATAGTAATAAGGTATAAACCACGCATACACCTCAGGAGGGTACATGGCGACCATAGCAGGCAACAGAATTAGAGGTAGAGAACGAGATGAGTTGGCCAACGAACTCAAACAAAAGGTTAAAGGTGAGGTAAGATTTGATCCGTTCTCAAGGGTTTTATACAGTACCGACGCGAGCATCTACCAGATGGAACCGGTAGGAGTTGTTATACCGAAAGACGTCGATGATGTGGTCTCCGTTATGCAAGTCGCTCACGAAAACAAAATACCTGTTTTGCCTCGCGCTGGTGGAACTAGCCTTGCCGGACAATGTGTAAATCACGCAATAGTCATGGACTTTAGTAAATACATGAACCAACTAATTGAAGTGAACGAGGAGGAGCACTGGGCAAAAGTCCAACCTGGAATAGTTCTCGACCAATTAAACAAGTTACTACTTCCCTACAATTTGCAATACGCACCAGATCCAACAACCGCTAGCAGGGCATGTGTAGGCGGAGGAATCGGAAATAATACGTGTGGTGCCCATTCCGTCATATATGGCAAAACCCTCGATCACGTTAAGGAACTTGACGTTGTGTTATCTGATGCAAACCGAACTATCTTGAGAGAACTAAATCCTCGTGAATTAGAAAACAAACTAAGCGGAACCGGACTCGAATCAGATATCTACAGAGGGGTATTGAGAATCGCCAAGGGAGCTGCAAGTGAAATTGAATCGCGGTATCCGAAAATTCTAAGACGAGTAAGTGGTTACAACCTAGATGATTTCCTGAACGATGGCCCAATCAACATGGCGAAGATGGCGGTCGGTTCAGAGGGAACCTTATGTGTAACGACAGAAGCTAAAATAAATCTCGTTCCAAGACCTACGATGACAGCTTTATCAGTAATTCATTTTCCCGATATTTTCGAAGCCAGCGAAGCAACTAAAGAGATCCTAACACACGACGTATCAGTGGTCGAAGTAATGGATAAGATGTTACTTGATAGGTGCAGAGAGTCCCTTGGCTTCGCACAAAACCTGTCATTTATTCAAGGAGACCCAGGTGCACTACTATTAGTCGAGTTCTACGGAGAATCAGAGCTCGAACTCAAAAGCAAACTGGACACATTTAAAGCTGATATGGAGCGGAGACATCTGGGATATGCATGTGTAAATCTCATAGACAAACCTTCTCAAAACAACGTTTGGAGCATTAGAAGAGCGGGACTCGGTTTACTGATGAGCATACACGGCGATGCTAAACCACTCCCATATGTTGAAGACACGGCAGTCGACCCGCAAAATCTCGGCCCATTCGTGAGACGATTCGATGAGATTGTTCGAAATCATAATACTGAAGCTGGATATTACGGGCATGCCAGCGTAGGGTGTTTGCATATTCGACCGTTAGTCAGCCTGAAAGAAGAAGACGGTTTGAACCGTATGATGGCGATAGCTGACGAGATAAGTGATTTGGTAAAAGAATTTGGTGGCTCTCTAAGCGGAGAGCACGGAGATGGTATTGTAAGAGGAGTCTGGACTGAAAAAATGTTTGGCCCAGAGATCACACAAGCTTTCCGAGACGTCAAGAATACATTCGATCCTGACGGTATAATGAATCCAGGAAAGATCATAGACTGCCCACCATTAACTGAAAATCTACGGTATGGGACCTCCTATAGCACTATCCCAGTAAATACCACACTAGACTTTTCGTTGGACTCGGATTACGCGGGCGCGGTCGAAATGTGCAATGGAATGGGTGCATGTCGGAAACTTGAAGGAACTATGTGCCCATCATACATGGCCACACGTGACGAAGAACACTCTACAAGAGGTCGAGCAAACTTATTACGTGCTGCTTTGTCCGGCAATCTACCAGAAGGAACTATTACAAGCTCTCGACTATATGAAACCCTAGATTTATGCCTAGAATGTAAAGGTTGTAAATCAGAATGCCCCTCAGGGGTAGATATGGCGAAGCTAAAATACGAATTCTTGGATAAATATTACCAAACAAACAAACTCCCTATCCGAACGAAAGTTTTCGCCAATATAAATAAGGTAAATAAACTAGGAACCAAGCTACCAAGCTTTTCGAACTGGATTAGTAACACCAGCCTCGGAAAGCTAGTTGCTTCAACACTACTTGGAATACACCCCAAGAGACAGTTACCAAAATTCGCATCGACCACTTTCCAAGAATGGTTCAACAACAGACAAACCTCCAGGGAACACACTCCGGCAATTGGTACCGTGGTTCTATACAACGACACGTTCATGAATTACAACTACCCGTCCATTGGCCAGGCATCAGTGAAATTATTAGAACATGCTGGATACGATGTAGTATTGGCTAATGCTGATTGCTGTGGGAGACCAATGATTTCTAAGGGCCTGCTAAGCGAAGCAAAAATAAGAGCCGAAGCCAATATTGATGTGTTAGCAAGTTATGTTAAGCAAGGTTTCCCAATCATTGGAACCGAACCAAGTTGCATACTTACTTTTAGAGATGAGTATCCCGAATTGATTAATACAGAGAACGCCAAACTAGTTGCTGACAATACATATCTGATCGACGAATTCCTTTCTACCTTGCATAAGAAAGGAGAACTGACTCTCAACTTCACTACTAATAAAAAGCAAATCTTGTTACATGGACATTGCCATCAGAAGGCGTTAATAGGAACCTCTGCTTCTCTAGAAGTTTTGAATTTACCGTCAAACTATGAAGCTCATCTGATAAACGCTGGATGCTGCGGAATGGCAGGAGCGTTTGGATTTGAAAAAGAGCACTACGACATATCTATGGAAATCGGTGCTCAAGCACTGTTTCCCGCCATAAATAACTCTGATAACGAGTGTGAAATAGCTGTTACCGGAGTGTCCTGCAGACAGCAAGTTGAACACGGCACTGACCGGCAACCGAAACATATTGCCGAGATCCTAGCAGAAGCGTTGGAATAACCTACGAAATTAGTTAATTGAAGGTCTGTTGTGGTCCCACGGAGCGGCACGCTCAAAAGCACGTGACGCCCTAAGGACTTTGCTTTCTGCTCCAAATGGGCCGACGATGTGTAGTCCAATGGGCATACCAAGGCTTGAAAAACCACAGGGGACACTTGCAGCTGTCTGACCTGTAATGTTTATAGGGTAGGTAAACGGTAGATATCCCCAAAATTTATGTACTTCCTTTCCAGAAATAGTAGTAGGTCTATCATTAACCTCAAAGGCAGTTACAGCCATTGTGGGAGTCAACAACAAATCATAGTCATCAAAAAAAGCTTCCATTCGGCGCTTCAGTCTTTCTTGTTCCAGCAATGCTTTCGAAAAATCTGCAGCACTTAACGTGCTTGCATATGCTAGAGTGCTTCTTACATAATCAGTCAAGTCGTCTCCATGCTGCTCTAATAAATCACCATAAGATGTATAGGTACCAGTCGCAAAAATATCAAAGAATGTATGAAAGGGGTCTTCCATTCCCAAAGCAACTTCCTCAACATTAGCTCCTAATGATTCAAACACCCTTGCAGACTGTTCACATACTTTTTGAACCTCCGGGTCTACAGCAGCGTATCCTAGATCAGAACTCCAACCAATCTTCCAGCCAGAGACACCTTTTTCTATATCTGATAGAAAATCATTACTATTTATTCTAATAGAGGTCGGGTCTCTTGGATCCATACCAGACATCACTTGCAATAATAACGCACAGTCTGTGACAGTGCGTGCCATGGGGCCCGATTGTGATAAATGGTTTGAGGCAGGCACACCGTATCCTCCATATCTCGGCACCCGTCCTTGAGAAGGCTTAATCCCAAAAACCCCATTAAAACTGGCGGGTATACGTATTGAGCCACCGCCATCACTTCCTGTCGCTAAAGGGAAGAGACCAGCGGCAAGTCCAGATCCGGCTCCTCCGCTAGACCCACCTGCTGTCCTACTGGTGTCCCAAGGATTTCTACACGCATCTCCCAAATTGTTCTCGGTCGTCCCTGATTGACCGAATTCAGGAGTATTAGTTTTACCCAATATAATTGCACCTTCATTTTTGACGCGCTCCACTACGACGGAATCATAAATTGGAACGCGATCTTTAAAAACAGCAGACCCTAAAGTAGTAACAATTCCACTAGTCATCTCAAGATCTTTAATTGAGATTGGNATGCCGGCTAGTTTGCCCTTTAAAACCCCTTTTTCTAAAGCTTCCTGCTGTATCACTGCCTGCTCAATAGCGTNTTCCCTGCATAGTGCAAGGAATACATTTAGCGTCGGATTAAGTTTTTCAATACGATTATACAAATGTTCTATTATTTCTATAATCGAAGCNTCTTTAGAATCAATCATATGTTTAAGTTCTGTCGCTGACATGAAAGCTACATCCATGCGATTACTCCCTAAAATATTGTTATGTATACAGAGATATTGATGATACCATCTATAATAATCTGTTTGACCACGTCTTACACACGGAGATTATATCTGCATATGAATTCTGTTGGAATAATAGCCAATCCATCTGCTAGTAAAGATATCCGGAGAATTGTTTCCCAAGGAAGAGTCGTACCAGATTGGGAAAAGGTCAACATTATCCGTAGAGCATTGTTTGGCATAGCATCTACAGGAATCCGAAAAGTTATTACCATGCCCGATAGTGCAGGCCTCTGCTTGCGTGCTAGCGATGATCCCAATCTGAGCCTTACAGTAGAAACCCTCGATATGCCCGCATATTATGTCGAAGGGGATACCACAAGAGCGGCAGAACTAATGCAAAAGAGCAATATCGGATCCCTAGTTACTTTAGGTGGAGATGGCACCAACAGAGCTGTCGCTAAAGGATCTAGCGCAATACCTATAGTTCCAATATCTACCGGGACAAATAACGTCTTCCCATCATTAACGGAAGGGACTCTAGCCGGAATAGCAGCGGGGTTAGTAGCACAAAATATTATTGACCTCCCTCTCGTATCTACGGTAAGCAAAGTGCTAAAAATAGACGTGGACGACAACTTCAAAGACATAGCTCTCATAGACGTCGCGTTATCTAAAGAGCGCTTTCTAGCAAGTAGAGCAATATGGGATTTGTCTACTCTTTACGATGTGTTCTTAACAAGAGCCGAACCATCAAGTATAGGATTATCCTCTATTGGAGCAAGACTTCAACCAATATCTCAACAGGATAACCATGGCATCAGATATAGTTTGTCTAATGACGACACTGAGCCCAAATGCAATACGATACGTGTCATGGCCCCAATAGCACCAGGAATGGTTTCCCAAGTCAATATACTGAATTGGCAGACCATTGGACTGGGAATACGTGCCATTCTGCCAAAGAAACCCTACACAGTCGCTTTAGACGGGGAACGTTCTTTCACAGTAACTTCAGACGAAGAGTTATCAATTACTCTAGAGCGAAATGGCCCCCCTGTGATAGATGTCGATGAAATTTTACAAGCAGCAGCAAAGATCGGCGCTTTTACTTTATAAGGAAACCGCAAAACACCTCTGAGTATGTAACAAAACGTGTGGATTTATTATGAGGCCTTTGGGTACCATTGTTGTAGGAACCAATCAAGCAACGTAACAGCTACCTTTGACAGTTAATCATGGCAATTCAAACAGATAACTCGACATTAGGAATATCAAACAGCAGATTTTGTGATTGCCCAATAAATCACATTAACTGCCTAACAGCTAAAGAATGGATATTGTCTCAAATAGGCGTTTGGAAATTTTCTTACGAATCCCGCGATATTAGGGATAAAAATATTCATCCGGCCACATTCCCCATATCCTTACCCAAGAAATGCATTGAGTTATTTACCCACGAAGGTGAACTAGTCCTAGATCCATTCGCCGGTAGTGGCAGTACATTGATCGCCGCTCAAGACAGTAATCGCAACTGTGTCGGATTGGATTTAAAAGCTGAATACATATCCGTATGCCAAAACCGTTTATCAACTCAAGAACAAGAATCNCAGCAAATAGCACTATGTGAAGACGCTAGAAACGCAGACAGACACCTCTCAGAGAATTCAATCAGTCTCATAGTAACCTCGCCACCATATGCCAATTTATTAAACCGACCTCGTAGGAACAAAAGTCGCAGAGGTGAACTTCGCCAGAACAACCAGTACCTCAAAATCGANCAGTATAGCCAAGACGAAAATGATCTNGGCACGCTGACTTTAGACCAATATCAATCTGCGATGACNGAAATATTCAGAGGTTTATTACCATTGCTCAAAGAAAAGGCTCACTGTGTAGTCAACGTGCCGGATGTATGGATGGATAATAAACGAATGACTATTCATATATCAGTCGTGAAAGCTCTAACCGAAGCAGGATATGAACTTCGAAATACTATAATATGGGATCGAACCAATATAGTTAATAGGATCGGAATTTTCGGGTGGCCTTCTAATTACATTACTATGGGAACTACCTTCGAATATATTCTGGATTTTTGGAGACCCCCTTCTGAGTCTTANTAACATTATTACCAGAGTCAATACAATAACTGTCTTCTAGCAAACTAACGANAACCTAAATACTTTACCCTGACACNAGAATATCGAGAGGGCATTTGATCCAAGGATTAGACCTCATCATTTCATTATTAGCCGTTTTNGTCGGTGCTACTGTCATGGGAACTGTAAGCTTCGGACTGGCACTAGTNGTGGCACCAGTACTTTTNATATTTTTAGAACCTCACTCGGTCGTAATAATAGCTAACCTATTAATAGTTATTCTATTAACAATGGTGTTTGTTAAAGTAAGACGGCATCTCCAAATGTCCAAATTATATGGCATGTTATCAGGAGGACTCTGCGCNGTACCCATAGGAGTTTTTGCNCTTAAAATCGCAAACCCATCCATCTTAAGAATTTTAATTGGCATTCTCATTTTGACTCTAGGTTTTTCTCTGCTTTTTAAGTCAGAGATTCCACTCGCCAAGTTTAAGAGATCCGGATTCTTCTTTGGATTCATTGGTTCCCTATCGATAACGGCGCTGAGTATCGGAGGACCTGTAGCGGCAGCGTACGTCATAGCACAAAAACAGTCTCCCGATAGTATGAGAGCATCATTATCGTTCTTCTTTATAACAACCTATGCATTCGCCTTTATATTATATTTTTTTACAGGGTTGATAGACATAGAAAGTGTCATAAATACTGCTGTTCTTGTCCCTGGATTAATTGCCGGCTTTCTCGTCGCCAACTTAATAGTCAACAGGATTAACGCAAGCACGTTCCGATACATTGCAATAGGACTAATACTGATTGGCGGAACCGTTCTATTACTACGAGAGATATTACGACTATAAGAGCATTAAAAATGGCACTGCAAGCAGTGCCATTTTTAATGCTCTTATAGAATATATCCACATCAGCAAACTAGGAATTCATATCATGAAACGCCGATAGAGAAGCTGTAATACCATCACCTACAGCAGAACCTAACTGTCTGGTCGACTCTGCTCTAATATCTCCACAAGCATAAACACCCGAAACATTAGTCCTCATATGAACATCGGTATAAAGATGCCCGAGGGCGTCCATATCCAGAATCCCTTTCAAGTACTCACTATTCGGATGGAAGCCTACATATATGAAAGCAGCTGCAGTTTCGTAGTCATAAACATTCCCTGTTTTGAGATCCTTAACACGTGCAGCTTCAAGAACACCATTCCCAACGAACTCTTCCACTACATGGCTTAGTAACCACTTATATTTTGGATTAGAAAAAGCCCTTTCTTGCAACATCCTAGTAGCACGAAGTTCGTCTCTACGATGAACGATCGTTACCGAATTACAAATACCGGTCAAGTAGAAACTTTCATCCATTGCGGCATCGCCTCCACCTACAACCATAACATCCTGGTCTTTGAAGAAATTGCCGTCACAAACAGCGCAGTAAGATACACCTCGACCGGCATACTCATCTTCACCCGTAACACCTAGTTTATTATGGCTACCGCCACTAGCAATAATAACTGACTTTGCAGTGTAATCTTTATCATAGGTATGGATTACTTTGACCGGCTTATCTAAGTCATCTACACCTTCAACTTCAGTGTAATCTATACTAGCCCCAAATTTCGTGGTTTGATCTTCCATCATCTGGGCTAACTCTTGGCCTTTAACTCCATTCGGAAATCCTGGGTAATTCTCCAACTCATCTGTGATCAGCAATTGACCACCTACACCCAGTGATTCAATCAAAACGGTTTTCATCATAGCTCTAGTGGAATATAGTCCTGCCA
>PBPE01000023.1 GCA_002724585.1 Dehalococcoidia bacterium
TATCAGCCCTATCTTATTTTCTGTGCATATTCTTTAGAGTTTCAATGTATATTCGTTCGTATTCTCCATAGTGGCCAGTTTCAGGACCGCCTGTTAGTGGTTCAGCCCACAGATATTCTACATCAGACCATTCGATAGGGTATGGCGTCTGGTCAAAAAATCTCGATACAGCTTCTGTACTGTCCGAAGCTACTATATATCCCATCATCTGGAAGTTGTCGTAAAAACTCCCTGATTGAGAGACGAATTTCCCTTTCATAGAAGCTAGTATTATAAAATTGATCATGGGATATAGTTATATGAAATTATCCAGTTTGGCTATTTAGTAAGTATGTGCACGGTTGTGACGTCTCCCGCACCAGAGCACTCAGCGACCCCAACTCTGGCATTAGGTACTTGGCGGTCACCAGCTTCATTCCTCAACTGAGTAACAGTCTCATGTATCATTCTCACACCGGTGGCTCCGAAAGGATGTCCCATAGCTAGGAGCCCGCCATCCGTATTTGTAGGTATATCTCCGTTTAATGAGGTTCGTCCCTCTATAGTTGCAGCCCAAGCTTCCCCATATGGTATGAGATGAAGAGCTTCCAGTTGCTGTAATTCACCGATGGTAGCTGCGTCATGAACTTGCACTAGATCGACATCCTCCGGTCCGAGTCCACTCATCTCGTAGGCTTGCAGTGCAGCTGGTTCTGTCCGGTATGGACTGAAAGCTGAATGATCACTGCCGTGCCCGTTATAACTCCCTGATGTGAGTGCTGCTGCTACGACGTTTACAGAACGTTTAGGATCTATATGGTATGAAGTTAATGCTTCTTTAGCACAAAGAACCGCCGCCGACGCACCTTCACTAGTAGGGCAGCATTGGAACAATGTAAGAGGGTCCGCGATCATCCGGGAATTCAAGACCTCTTCAATGGTATACGTATCTTTCCTATGTGCGTAAGGGTTGAGGCTAGCATTTTGTCTGGCCTTCACTGTGACTTGAGCTAGAGCTGCTGGCGTTGCACCAGTCTCTTCCATGTATCTTCGAGACCGTAGTGCATAGCCGGCCATCATATGGTCCCCACCGATGTACCTATCCGGACTGTCTTCGCTAGTTACTGAAACTGGCCCACCAGGAACTTTTTCTGCTCCGAAAGCAAGGGCTATGTCAAATACACCTGAACTTATTCCCCAATAGGCTTGCCAAAATGCAGTAGATCCACTAGAGCATGCGTTTTCCACATTTATGATCGGTATCCCTGTAAGTCCCAGTTTGCTTAAAGATGTCTCTCCGAACGACATTCCTTCATAATATACATGGCCGAAATAGGCTACTTGTATGTCTTTCCATGCAACAGCAGCGTCTTTGAGTGCAGCTATAACTGAATCGAGAGCTAAATTAGCTAACGGTTTATCTCTGAACCTTCCAAACGGATGTAACCCGACTCCCGCTACAACTACTTCTCTACCTGGTTTTAGATTTTTCATGACTCAGTCCTAGTTCAATTCTGATGTCTGGAATGGACGCCATTTATATACGATTTTCGTTGATCCTGTAGTTCCGTACTCCACAGGTATTAAAGCCAGCTTTAAAGCCATACCAATCTGGATATCTTCATGGTGAATATCGATTAATTCTGCCAATACGTGCGGTCCCTCTGGAAGTTCTACTTCGGCCAATATATATGGAACTTCCCCCGGCCACCCGTGTGGAGGTACTTTAACTTCAGTATAACTATATAGTGAACCAACGGAATCAAATGTGATGGTAATTAGATTGTCTGATGTGCAAGATTGACAGAACGTAGCAGGACCAAAGACCACTACGTTACAGTCACTACATTTAAATCCCACTAATGCACCTTGGACTTCTTCTTCGTTGCAAATGATCAGCCGTGTATCGTCTATTGATGATGACATAATTTCTCCGTCACAATAGTATAGCATCGGATAGAATTGGGATATCTTAGATTGACCGGTAGATGCTGAGATGGTAGGTTTTGCCCATACATTGAGCAAACCAGATCAATGAATTATAGAAGTGAATGGTTGTTGCATGGCATATATCACTCCGGAATCTGAAAACACTAATGGTAACCCTTGGGACGTGTGCTTGGGTGAGTTTATAGATTCATGTGTATCTTATTCTCCTGATAAGGTCTTTATAGAAATAGCCGGACAAGAGATCAGCTACGATCAGATTCAGCAGTATTCTAGGAGAGCTGCTTCGATGTTTGAATCCTTGGGTATCGGTCACGGAGACAGAGTTTGTCTATATCTGCCAAATTGTGCTGAATTTCTATATGCGTGGTTTGGGCTTTCTCGTATCGGTGCTATCGCTGTGCCTGTTAACACGGCTTATAAAACAGCTGAAACAGCGTATATATTAAATGATGCAGAGGCGTCTGCGGTGGTTGGACATGTTGATATGCTGGACAGCCTAAGTGAAGCTGTCGGATTTTGTGGCAGTGTGAAGCACTGTCTAATTGTAGATCCAAGTCGTGAAAACCATAAAACAGATGAGCCGGAAGGTTGGATAGATTTTATTAGTAGATTAGAGCTAAGTGACACTAATCCGACTGACGTTAATATCTTGCCGTCAGATATTTCAATGTTGGTGTATACGTCAGGCACGACAGGTAACCCTAAAGGAGTTCAAGTCACTCATAAAATGTATGTGGCGGCAGGCCAGGGTTTTGCATATTGGACTAAAGCTACTGAAAAAGACCGATTCTTTACTTGTTTGCCCTACTTTCATGCTAATGCTCAATATTATTCTACTATGGGTGCCCTCGCAGCTAGGGCGACTTTAATAGTATCGGATAGATTTAGTGCTTCGGCATTTTGGGATCAGGTGCGTAATGCCGAGGCTACAGTCGTTAATTTTATTGGAATGATGATGCCGGTATTGTTGAAACAGGACCGAAGGGATTCTGATGCGGACAATACCGTTCGGTTATTTTATGGATCACCGGCGTTCGATCCTGATTTCCTTTCAGAATTTCAGAACCGATTTGGGACTGATATCATTGTTGGTTTTGGAATGACTGAAACTTGTTATGGAACTATTGAAGCAATAGGGGAATCCAGAAGACCTAATTCCTCTGGCTCAGCCCGAAGGCATCCGGATCATAAATTCTCTAACCAGATTAGTATAGTTGACACCGATGGCAAAGCTCTGCCGACTGGGTCTATAGGCGAGATAATTATAAAAAATCCTGCTCTGATGACAGGGTATTGGAGAAATCCTGAACAGACTAGTTTAGCTTTAAGAGATGGTTGGTTATATACAGGTGATCTGGGACGAATGGACGATGACGGATACCTTTATTTTGTAGATCGAAAGAAAGATGTTATTAGACGGAGAGGCGAAAACATTTCCTCTCAAGAGGTAGAAGATGTAATAAAACGACATCCATACGTGCTTGATTGTGCTGTAATAGCAGTTCCGTCAGAACTTGGCGAAGATGATGTTAAAGCATATATTCTCCCCAAGGCAGAAAATGGTGTTACTCCAGAGAATGTGATTTATTGGTGCGCTGAACACTTAGCGTATTTCAAAGTTCCGCGGTACATAGAAATGCGTACTGAATTGCCGAGAACACCTAGTTTAAGAGTGAGGAAAGATGTGCTCAGATCAGAAAAACGTGATTTGTTAAGTGGCTGTTTTGATCTCGATCAGTCTGGAATAGATATCAGATCATAATCAAATACAAAAGAGCTTATTAAAGCTTTTAAGTGTTAGAATGTTTCATCGATAGAGATATTTAGAGGGAGGCAATCATGAACAAGGTAGAAGCGATCATTCGACCCGAAACCCTTAATTCTGTAAAAGATGCTCTGGCAGATGCGGGTCTTGTAGGCATTAATGTTACTCAGGTCACAGGACGAGGCACTCAAAGAGGGGTCGAAATGGGTGGCGCCCGGGGTGTAGGAAGCTATGTCGTAGATATGTTACCTAAAGTGAAGTTAGAAATGGTTGTTCAAGATAGTGAAACCCAAAAAGCCATTGATATAGTTATAGAACATGCTCGGACCGGCAATATCGGCGATGGCAAGATATTTATATCTCCTGTCAGTGACGCGGTACGAATCAGGACCGGAGAGCAAGGCGAATCTGCGCTTTAGATTATTCGCTACTTTTAATTGAACCGAAGGGTTCCTATTGTGTGACAATATAAATGGATTACCAGGAAGGTGTACTGAATGCCGCCAGTGAACTATTGGTTATTTAAGTCTGAACCTACAGCTTATTCGTACGAAGATTTGCAAAATGAAGATGATCACACAGCTGAATGGGATGGCGTAAGAAACTTCCAAGCTCGGAATCTCATGAGAGATGAAATGAAAATTGGAGACCGAGTATTGTTTTATCATAGTAACGCTAAGCCTATGGCCGTTGTAGGAACGGCCACCATAGTGAAAGAGGCGTACCCGGACCATACAGCATTAGATCCGAGATCAAAGTATTACGACCCAAAAAGCACTCCGGACAATCCCATATGGATGATGGTGGATATAAAAGCGGATCGGGCTCTTGCAAGGCCAGTGACATTGCAGGAGATTAAACAGACGCCGGCTCTTGAGAATATGCCTCTAGTGAGAAAGGGAATGCGACTATCTGTACAACCTGTACGCGCATCCGAATGGGAAGTAATACTATCTATGTCGGAATTATAAGTTGTGTATTTGGGTTTTCCGAATATGTCCTAGACATTGTAAGTCATGAACTCTAGCAGGTTGTCATCAGGGTCCCGTAAATATAGACTGAGCGATGGTGTAGTTCCTCTGCCTCGTCCTCCAGGTCTCTGCACAGGACCGGTTATCACCTCTACTCCAGCGCTGCTGAGCATAGTTTCGCATTCCTCGACTGTTCCATCCCATACAAAACATATATCTCCACATCCAGGAACTGCGGTCGCTCCTCGTAAGTTAGCTACATGTCCTTCTGGATGAATATTTATCTTTGAGTCCCCAACTTGTATGGAAAACGTAGGCACTTCCCCTGATCTCCATTTATCTTCATTGTTGATTTCAAAACCAAGGGATTTATAGAATTCGATAAGTCTTTCGGCGTTATTGGTTGGCATTGCTATATGGTCAATTCCTACAGTTGACATGAAATCCTCCTTTTAACTTAACAATTTATAGTCAGCACTCAAACGATGGGATTACCTTTCCAGAAGTTTATCAGGATATTACGGACCTTATCGGGTTCATTTGCCAGGAGACCGTGCTCGGCCCCTTCAACGGTATGAAATATGGCACCTCTAATTTTATCGCGCAGGTCTTTTCCACATCGAATAGGAATTCTAGTATCAGAGCTACCATGAATTATTACAGTTGGCATGGTGATTTCACTTAACCGCAAATCTATACTGTCTGCAATATCTATGTAGCTTCTCATTGTAGAAACTATACCGTCATACTGTTTTAGATTGAGATCCAGCAAATGTTGAAAATGAGTTGGTTCGGCTTCACGTAGGCCGGGTCTTCTGACATCTAAGGCATTAGCCAATTGGGTTCGTTTGCTTGAAGCAGAGGTATCCTCCAGTATGTCCAACTCTTCTTGCCTTCTAATTCTTTCAGTACGATCGGTATATGACATGGTGTTGACAAGCCCAAGTGTACGGGTTTTTTCAGGGTTATCTAGCGCGAATTGGATAGCAATTGGACCGCCAGCCGAAGAACCTACAATGTGAGTTTTATCAATACTAAGATGATCCAGTAAACAGTATACGTCGTTGGAATAGGCTTTTATTGAGTATCCGTTGGCAGGTGCACTGGATTTTCCGGCTGCTCTACGGTCAAAAACTACCAGTTGGAAGGATTCGGAGATTTGCTTGGAATGGAGTGAGACGATATTTGCACTTCCATCTCCTCCACCAAGTCCACCATGAATAATCACGATCGGCTGTCCTGTACCGAATACTTGGTAGTGCATCTCGTATCCATTAAGAGTTTGACTCGGCATGTATTTTCTCCGGAGGCGAAATAGATATATTTCTACATACTAATTTGCTAGTAGGCAAGTGGCAATTCTTTTCTTACTAAAAACCATGTTGGAGTGTAAAACGCTACATTGTGTATGCCAGGATGTATTGATATATGAAGGTCAATATGCCCGCTACATTCGCTGAGTATAGTGGATGGATATTATCCTCCTTGACAAGCTCTCTTGGTGGCCAATACAATTCCAGCACAATCCCGGCTATTTGCCTGGAGTAGTTATAGGAGATATTTATGAGTAAATACCCAAATATACTTTATAAAGAAGAGGGCATGCGGGAAGGCATGCAAATCGAAGATGCTAACATAGCTGTAGACGACAAAGTAGAGCTACTTGACGCTTTATCCGAGACAGGACTTCAGCAGATAGTTGTGGGCTCGTTTGTCAGCCCTAAATGGACTCCGCAGATGGAGAGAATAGACGAAATAGTCACCAAATTTACTCCTAAGCCTGGGGTAACCTATACAGCACTCGCACTGAATTCGAGAGGTGTAGAGAGGGCTAGGGCCTACTCTCCTCCGCTAACTATTGAAAGAGATAAATATCCCCGGCTTAGCTGTCACTTTTGCGATGTATTCGTAAGAAGAAATACTAATAGAAGTCAAATGCAGGAAATGGAAAGATGGCCTCAGATTATTGCCCAAGCGCAAGAACTTAATATCCAGGAAGCAGGGATAGGTTGTAACGCGAGTTGGGGATCAAATTTCCTAGGTGAATTTCCAGTAGATAGCCTAATGGTTCTGCTTGAGAAACAGCATTCTCTATGGGACGAAGTAGGTATAAAAGTGGTTAGCTGTTCATTAGGTGATCCCATGAGTCACTGTCATCCGGCAAAAGTTGAAGAGAGTGTTTACAGGGTAAAAGAGCGCTGGCCTGAGGTAAATCACTTCAGACTTCACCTCCACAATGGCCGTAATATGGCATTAGCCTCCGCTTATGCAGCGATTACAACACTTGGCCCCGATGATACCCTTGAACTGGATGGTACTATCGGAGGTTATGGTGGTTGCCCTTACTGCGGGAATGGCCGTGCAACCGGAATGGCACCCACAGAAGACATCATCCACATGATGGAAGATATGGGCATAGAGACTGGAGTTGATGTAGATAAGCTTATTGATTGTGTTTGGATGGCTGAGCGCATTATTGGCAGAGAACTATATGGACATGTGTCTAAGGCTGGTCCTCGGCCCAAGACCTTAGATAAGCTGTACGATATGAATATGCCGTTTGTAGAGACTACGGATCAGGCTAAACATTTCAAGACAGGTGCTGGGGCCTACGAAGGTGGAATATATCCTTACGCCGAGCCGATCACGAGCCCGTATCGTGACCGGTTAGAAAAAGGGTTGCCGTTATTTGATGATGCGAATGGAGATTTCCCTTGGAAACAGGACTGGTTTCCTGCAAAATAGTAGATAATCCGAACAGGTAAAAAAAGTAAAGCATCCTTGATTTCAGGGGTGCTTTACTTTTAGGTAGAGTTTATCCATGATCTTATAATCTGCGTATCTCTGGGGAATGCCATCTCCGGTAGATCATCTATATTAAAAAACGCAACAGCTAGCGTCTCGTCACTTGTCTCTATTGACCCAGAGATTTGCTCTCCAGCGAAGGCTATTACAATAACAGGGTGGGTTTTTTGGGAAAATACTCCTATTAGACTAGTTATTTTGACGCTAAGGCCTGTCTCTTCAAGCACCTCGCGTGCAGCGGCCTCTTCTACTATTTCACCTCTATCGACGTACCCACCAGGTAAACTCCACAGCCCATAGCCAGGTTCATTTCCACGTTTTACCAGTAACACCTGCTGGTTATCCGATATCACTGTGGTGGCAGCTACTTTCGGATCATAATAAATGGTCTGACCGCATCCTGAACATAAGGAGTGCGTGTGACTTTCATTGGGTTCTGGCTTTAGAGGATGTCCGCAGTTTGGGCAAAATTTGTGAGTGGCAAGCGACATCTATTTGCTCCCGTGTAATGATAAAAATGTTCAAAATCAGTTTGTGCGGTATTTAGGTAATAGAAACTGGATTATTTATTATAGGACGAAGAATTATTCTAAGGGTATCTTAGTTGAAAAAATTATTTGGTGTACTGGCCTTTATTTCTTTATCAATCAGCGCTCTCTTCGGTATATTGATTCTGCTGAGGGGGGATTTCGGTGAGACCCAGCAAAAACTTCTGCTCACTACAATATTATTCGGTGCATTTAGTATTCTGGGTATCACTCATTCTATTAGTGGTCATAAAGGTAGGTTATTACCGATACGTATATTAGGAATTGTATCGTCAGCTGGTGCCTTGATAATCCTTTTATCAGCTCTGTGGTCTTTGGTAGAGATACGGGACTTATCCTGGAAAATTATATTGACTCTGATATTGCTATCTGGTATGTCTGCTCACGTATCTTTATTAAGCATGACTAACCAATCCAACCGAATAGTAAAGATATGGTATTGGTTTGCTGTCATTATTCCATTCTTGCTCGTGGCTTGGGTCCTTGTTCATCTCTGGTCTTTAGTGTTGTTTGACGATGGTACGTTTTTTCGCTATTTAGGCATAATGATAATTTTGGATGTGCTCGCGACAATCGGGATATTCCCATTAGTGCGGATATACGGAAAAGCCAATAAAGTGGGTAAGTAAGATTAATTATTGGATTCGTTAGGTTATAGTAGATTTTCTATTTCTGAACGAGTTGGCATGGCATCTTGTGCTCCGATCTTGGTGACAGCGAGTGCACCTGCGGCTGATGCGAATCTAGTTGCTTCGGATAGGGAATTATTTTCCGACAGAGACACTGCCAATGCTCCATTGAATGCGTCTCCGGCTCCTACTGAGTCTATCGCTTTAACGGGGAATGGTGGTATGTATCCAGATTCATTAGTATTTGCATAAAATGCGCCGTGTTCCCCGAGTTTAATAATGGCATTAGATATTCCCTTTGCTACCAAAGCATGTGCGGCTTTTTCAGCTGCTTCACGGTTTGTCACCGGGAAGCCAATTAAGGCTTCTGCGTCTGTTTCATTGGGAGTGATGACAGAGCAATAGCTTAATAGTTCATTTGGGAACGGACGGACTGGGCTCGGGTCGAGAATCACAGTAACTCCGTTCTGGTGTGCTTTTCGAGCCACATCTAAGGATAGGTTTATTGATACTTCTAGTTGAAGCATGAGAGTTGACGAAGAATCAAGTACCGCACTGATCTTTTCTTCTTCGGAACTACCACATGTTTCATTCGCACCAAGAACTTGTATAATCTGGTTTTGGGCAGAATCGTCTATTAATATCAGAGCTATTCCCGAGCTTACATCCGAAACCTCAATGTTGTCTGTATTAACACCGGATAGATTCAGAGCTTCTAGTAGTTTTGGCCCAAATTCATCATTTCCTACTCTTCCTACCATTAAGGTGTTTCCGCCCGAGCGTGCGGCCGCTACTGCCTGATTAGCTCCCTTTCCTCCAGGATAGGTTAGGAATTGTGATCCAACTACGGTTTCACCAGGGGCAGGGAACCTAGGTGATAATGCTACTAGGTCCATATTTATGCCACCTAGCACAATTATTTGCTTCTGATACATTGTATTAAACCGATGCTTTATGTTTTGATATGAATAGGTTTTACAAACTACCATTGGCGATCTGGGTTCGTCAAATGCCTGCATTACTCTGTACAAAACACATGCTATAATCTGCCGCAATGGCATATATTATCTTAGTGAATGCTAGTGCTTATCTCTTAGTAGGATACGTATATAAATGAATGCAGTTCTTAATAACATCAAGGTGCTTGACCTTACCCGTACTATAGCTGGCCCATTTTCAACAATGATGCTAGGCGATATGGGTGCAGAGGTTATTAAAATCGAAGAGCCTGAGAACGGAGATGAGACCCGATCCTGGACGCCGTTCTGGAATGGTGAAAGTAGTGTTTTTGTTGCTTTTAACCGCAACAAAAGAGGTATTAGTGTAAACCTAAAAGAACAGGAAGGAATTGATTTAGTTTTATCTCTGGCAAAAGAAGCTGACATTGTTGTGGAAAGTTTTCGAGCTGGGGCTTTGGATAGGATGGGGTTAGGATACGGTGATATTAAAGCGATTAACCCTGATATTATATATTGTTCAATATCGGGTTACGGTCGTACTGGACCTTTAGCAAATAAGCCGGGATACGATCTCCTGATACAAGCGTACAGCAGTCTGATGAATCTTACCGGAGAAACTGACGGAATGCCGATGAGAGTCGGGTTTTCTCTGGTGGATTTGTTTACTGGTATGATGGCTTATGGGTCCATGATGACGGCTCTGTATCATAGAAACATGACTGGTAAGGGTCAATGGATTGAGGCTGCACTGCTTGATGGTCAAGTGGCCGCTATGAGCTATCATGGGACAGCGTATCTTGCTACAGGCGTTGATCCTTTGCGTATGGGATCTGGTCATCCTAGTTTAGTGCCATACCAAAGTTTTGCTGGATCAGATGGAAATTTTATTCTAGGAGTGGCAAATGCTGGTCTTTGGCAAAGGTTTTGTAATGCGATAGAACATCCTGAATTGTTGGAGGATCCTAGGTTTAGGACAAATGACGATCGGGTAGTTAACCGTTCCGAATGCGTGCAGGTACTTAACAATATCTTTGGTACTAATACGGTTTCATACTGGGTTGATAAGATTAGTGAAGCAGGTGTTCCATGTGGACCTATAAATCGGGTCTCGGATGTTGTTAATGATCCTCACGTTCTTTCTAGGGATATGATCTCCGGAATAGAACATCCAAATATCCCTGATCTTCGGTTCCCTGGTTCTCCTTTGAAACTTACCGAGACTCCTCCATCTATCAGACGGGCGCCGCCGTTATTGGGACAGCATAATGACGAAATTTTGTGCGAACTCGGATATAGCCCAGACTCAATTGATTCGTTGAGAGGTAGGGGCGTAATAGGGAAAACCCAGATGCCTAATGAAAAACAATCATGAAAAACCTGAAAATTGTACATACTTCTGATACTCATTTGGGGGCTGACTGGAAACCTGAACTGGAAAAAAAAGCTTTTCAAGCTATATTGAATGGGGCGGTAGGTTTAGGTGCAGATATAGTTCTGATAGTGGGAGATGTGTTCGATCATGCCAGGGTCTCAGATGACGTTCTAGAGTTTTTTGTTCACGAAATNGGGGTTGCTGATGTTCCAGTGGTAGTTCTTCCGGGCAATCACGATTTGTATGGAGAAAACTCTGTTTATCATNGAGAGCCTTTCAATGATGCNCCGNCGAACCTTTATGTTTTGTCAGACAATGACGGTGAAANCATCAGTTTTCCTGAGCTTGGCCTTGATGTCTGGGGAAGGGCTATGCTTTCGCATACCCCACAGTTCCAGCCAATATTGGGTATGCCGGTTAAAACAGCAGATAATTGGCTAGTAGCATTAGCACATGGGCATTATCATTTTGAAAATGATACAGAACTACGATCATCTCCCATATATCCTGACGAAGTTGCTAATGCCACCTGTGATTATTTGGCTCTTGGTCATTGGGAACGTCAGGTGGATGTTTCCAACGGTAGGGTGAAAGCATTTTATTCAGGGTCTCCCCTAGGTGCTTTACAAACTAATGAAAATGTTTCTGTTATCATGGCAGAATTTAACGTAACGACAGGAGTAACAGCTCAACAATGTTGGTTACCCATTTAAAACTACATGTAGAGGGCTCATGAAAAAGTTAACGCGAGATAACCCAATATATATCTTGGAGCCGGGTATGAACCCAGCCATAACAATCGATTCGGGGGAAGATATCCTTGTGGAGACATGGGATGCGTTTGAGGGAATACGAGATCCACATGAACTGGAAGTTAAGTCTCTAAAAGGACCTGCTACAGGACCCATATATGTAAATGGTGCAGAGCCGGGTGATTCGTTGAAAGTAGATTTCCTTAGTATCTCTCCAAAAGAAGGCGCGGCCCATATGGTTATGCCTGGAAGAGGATTCCTATATGAAGACTTTGACGAGGGATACCCCACTGTGATGCAAATTAGTGATGGTAATGTGGTTCTACCGAGCGGTGTTAAGTTACCCATGTCTCCCTCCATGGGAGTTGTCGCTACGACCCCAACCTATCCTCAGTGTACCGCTACTGATAGTGGACCCTATGGGGGTGATATCGATATGAAAGAGCTAGTTGAAGGTAGTAGCATTTACCTTCCGGTTTTTGTTCCCGGCGGACTCCTGGCTTTGGGTGACTGCCATGCAGTAGTTGGAGATGGTGCTGTGGCTGGGACCGGAGCCGAATGCAGCTCTGATACTCATATACGGGTCACNGTAGAAAAAGGTATGAACATTAATAGTCCTAGGGCTATTACCCCAGATTATTTTGTGGTGCTTTCTCATGGCGAAGAATTAGGACCTGCTATGAAGCAGGCTGTTAGGGATATGGTNGATTTTCTGGTCTCGGAGAAAGGGTTAAAACCGTATGATGCGTACACTCTATGCTCATTAGCGGGTGATATTAGGGTATCAAGAACGTTTAGACCGATCAGTCCTGTTAAGATGATGCTGTCCCGTGAGGCNTTAAACCAACTTTAGGCTCAGGGATTAATACGTATAAGACCTAGGTTTTGGTTTAGAAGCTTGAATAACCTCCGTCTACCGCAATCACAGAACCGGTAACATAATCAGATGCCTTGCTCGCTAAAAACACGGCTACTCCTGCCAGTTCATCCGGTTCACCCCAGCGACCAGCNGGGATTCTGCTACTAATGAGTTGATACCTCTCCTGTTGCTTTTCAGGTATTGCTGCGGTTAACTCAGTGGTGAACCAGCCCGGTAAGATAGCATTGGACTGTATGTTGTCTTTGGCCCATGCCACTGCCAAACTTTTTGAGAGTTGGACTATGCCCCCCTTACTTGAAGAATAGGGTGCTCCGCTTCCACCTCCGCCGAATATGGACGTCATAGAGCCGATATTTATTATCTTTCCTGAACCCCTATCTCTCATATGTGGGTATACNGTTTTGGATGCTAGGAAACACGCCCTGAGATTTACATTCAAAACGTGGTCCCACTCATCACCAGTTAAATCTTCTGGTTCCTTTCGCATAGTAACTCCNGAGTTGTTCACTAAAATATCTATTCNACCCAGTTGCTGTAGTGTTTGCGATATCATAGATTCAATCTCGGTTTCTTGGGTTACGTCTGTCGGTANTGAAATAGCTCTAGCTCCAGTACTTTGTATATGTTTTATAGCATCCGATGTTTTCTCAGGGTTGCGTGCGGCTATGGCTATATCCGCGCCAGCTTTGGCCAAACCCAATGCCATCCCTAGACCTAACCCTCCATTTCCACCGGTTACTAGAGCTACTTTCCCTTTTAAGTCAAATAAATCTTGTGATGTCATGGAGACCCACTCCTATTAATTTTCGTTCAACTCTATCATACTATCGTGGATGGGAGCCTATTAACACAGAAGTAATATCATTGTGTCGTTCCTGCTACTTGACATAAAATGAGCGTGTGTGTTAAGTTCCGCTCGCTTAAATTCAGAGTCTTGAAAGGGGTTTAGATGATTTCCATTTACGTGGCTATAGTTGCAGGGGTCGTGGCTCTTGTTTTCGCTGCTCTCATGGCAATGAAAGTGGTCAAAGCAGATGAGGGCAATGACACCATGAAAGAGATAGCTGATGCCATAAAAGTTGGCTCCTCGGCTTTTCTCCGTAGAGAATATACGGCTCTTATTCCGTTTGTAGTGATCGTTGCGGTTGTTTTAGGAGTCTTGATCGACTGGCTTACAATGGGTTCGGTAATACCTAAGACAGCGATATCTTATCTCGTTGGGACTATTTGTTCCGCTGTTGCAGGTTTTGTGGGAATGAATGTGGCAGTAAGAGCGAACGTCCGCACTGCTGCTGCTGCGATGAGAGGACTAAATCCCGCGTTGAGAATAGCTTTCTCCAGCGGATCCGTCATGGGTATTACAGTGGTAGGTATTGGGCTACTCGGGGTGACCGTCCTTTATCTAGTCTTCCAAGATATAACAGTGGTCGCTGGGTTCGGATTTGGTGCTAGCTCCATAGCACTATTCGCTCGCGTTGGTGGTGGTATATTCACTAAGGCAGCTGACGTAGGTTCAGATCTAGTAGGTAAAGTTGAGGCAGGTATACCTGAAGATGATCCCAGGAATGCCGGTGTCATAGCTGACAACGTTGGTGACAATGTTGGTGATGTGGCGGGTATGGGAGCAGATCTTTTTGAATCGTATGTTGGATCTCTGATATCTTCAATTGCCTTGGCCGCGGCTGGTATAGGCGCTTTTGGGGATCAGGCGGTTTTTCCTTTGATGCTTGCAGGAGCAGGTATCGTAGCCGCTATACTAGGTACCTTTGTAGTAAGGAGTGGAGAGCAAGCTGATTTCGGTCAGTTACTGTGGGCTTTGCGCAGAGGAATATTCGCTTCGGCTATTTTGTTAGCAGTGTTTGCACTTGGAATAATCCTCTATTTCGGATTGGAACTAGATTGGTTCTGGTGTGTATTAGCTGGTCTTGTCGCTGGCGTAGTAATAGGTTTAGCTACCGAGTATTACACTTCATATGAATATAAGCCGACAAAACAGGTGTCAGAGTCATCACAGACTGGCGCTGCAACTGTGATTATCAGCGGGTTAGCTACTGGAATGCTCAGCACGGTGATCCCAGTGATAGCTATCGGTGTTACCATTCTAATAGCCTTCCAATTGGCAGGTTTCTATGGAATTGCATTGGCAGGAGTCGGGTTGTTATCCACTCTAGGTATTACGTTAGCTACGGATGCTTACGGTCCAGTCGCTGATAATGCTGGCGGGATTGCAGAACAGGCTCAATTAGATCCACAAGTAAGAGAACGAACAGATGCCTTGGATGCTTTAGGCAACACTACTGCTGCTACCGGCAAAGGATTTGCTATTGGTTCCGCCGCTCTGACGTCTCTGGCTCTATTGGCTGCATACGCGGTGACGGCTGAAATCACAGCAATAGACTTGCTTAGTTCTACTACCCTAGTGGGATTAATGTTAGGTGCAATGCTACCATTCTTGTTCTCGGCTTTTACCATGAAAGCTGTTGGCAGGGCTGCGTTTTCTATAGTAGAGGAAGTGCGACGTCAATTCAGGGAAATACCGGGAATTATGGATGGTACTGGTAAACCAGATTATGCTAGGTGTGTAGACATAAGCACCAAAGGAGCTCTCAGAGAGATGATTGTTCCTGGAGTCCTAGCGGTCATCGCTCCGGTTGCTGTCGGGTTTGTATTAGGAACTGAAGCTCTAGGTGGACTCTTGATAGGTTCCGTTTCCGCTGGCTTCATGCTGGCTATTACAATGGCAAGTGCGGGTGGAGCCTGGGATAACGCCAAGAAGTATGTTGAATTGGGTAATTTTGGCGGGAAAGGTTCTGACTCTCATAAAGCCGCTGTTGAAGGCGATATGGTCGGAGATCCATTCAAGGACACTTCTGGGCCTTCACTTAACATACTACTAAAGTTAATGGCTATTGTTTCTCTAGTTTTTGCACCCGTTTTTGTTCAGGTGAGCCCTCTAATACAGGTTATAACTGGCTAAATCGGTTCAAGGCAGTAACAAAGAAAAAGGGCTGCACAACGCAGCCCTTTTTCTTTGTTACTGCCTTGAGTATCGATATCATGTTAGATAAGTTTCATTTGGTGCCCTTGCGATTGGTTAGACCTTTCTGAGCTAAGATGGAGAGCTGGATACCCCTGATTGCGTAAATATTCAGACAAGTCAGGGAATCCATTAACTGTGTACGTTTGTTTAGGTTTCAAAGTGGTTACTAGTTCCACTAATTCATTGAAATCGGCATGATCGCTGTAAGGCAAGGAAATATCAGCTCTTCGTGAAAATCTTCTTCCAGAATTCACTGACCAACCAGTTAATTCCATGAACTTAACCCTGTTGAAATACTTGGTTATCTGAGAACTTGCTTTACCTGGTGGGCAAATTAATATACTGTCTTCAGGCCAGGAATCTGGGGTAAAACGGTTAATAGCGTTTTTGAAAACAACGCCCGATTCTAAATATTTAAGGGTTATGTCATAAACGCTTTGTTCCAGAAAAACATTAAATCCAGAAGATTGTAGATAGTCGAGGATTTCCTGGGATTTTCCAAGTTTCCAGGAGTAAATAACCGGACGCATTCCATGGTTCAACCACTCTTTAAGTTTCGTCATCGCTATGTCCAATACTATTGATGTTTCAGGGAATGTGTATTGTGGATGTCCATATGTTGATTCGATTATAAGAGTGTCACAGGAAACGAGTTCAAAGGGTACATTGATCGAATTACGTCTTGTTTTAAAGTCACCGGTGTATAGTATTTTTTCTCCGGTATCTAATGATTGTATAAGAGTTTGAGCGGAGCCTAAACAATGGCCTGCAGGGTAAAAAGTAATAGTATGGTTTCTGGTTTCATGAGTCTGATAATAGGGTAATGATATTGGGGTGGATTTCATATAGTATTCGTTCAGTAATAGTCCAGACTCGGGAGTTAAAATAGGTTGTTTATGTCGAGCAATATGATCTGAGTGTGCGTGAGATACGACACAACTATCTTTTTTCCTCAAAGAATCTAGCCATACGTCTAGCTCGGGTAGGTAGATGCCTCTATCGAATATTGCGAGCAAGTTAACTCCGCTGTAATTAGAAATTTTGATTCTGTGATATCATCTGGAGTATCGCATTTGTAGTATAGCAGTCTAGCTATATGAAGAAATTAGTTTATATTTGGGTCAAGGAGGTTGGTTATGTCTTTAGACATCGGAGATAGTGCTCCAGATTTTAAATTGGCATCAGTTAGTGATGGCGATATCACTTTGAGTCAGTTCAAAGGTGAGAAGCATGTCATCTTATCTTTTCACGTTTTGGATTTTACTGGTGGTTGAACTGATCAAGCGACTTCTTTTCGAAAATATAATTCTCAGTTCGAAGAGAGTGATGCCCAGGTCTTGGGTATAAGCTGTGATCATGTGGCAGCCCACCGCGCATGGACAACTGCAATGGGAGGATTGCCATATCCAGAACTTTCGGATTGGCATCCCAAAGGGCAAGTAACAGAATCGTACGGCCTATGGAATGAAGAACGCGGGGCTGGTACCAGAGCTGTTATGGTAGTGGATAAATCGGGAGTTATAAGGTTTATGGAGAAATATGTGCCTGGCACCCTCCCTGATCCTAATGAAATACTTCAGTTTGTAAAGAGCCTATAGAAAAAGGACGGCCATCTAGCCGTCCTTTTTCTATAGGCTCTCTGTATCTGTGTAAGCGGTTGTAGCGCTGCTATCCACCGATTTTCTCGATTCTATAACTTACGGTGCCCTTCGGAACATTGATAGATATGTCTTCTCCTACCCGCCTGTCGAGCAGAGCTTGTCCAACCGGAGACTGAGTTGATATCTTTCCTGCAGATACGTCAGCTTCTCTGACGTCGACCAAAGTGTATAGAATCTTTTTCCCTGCATCTGTTTTTAATGTGACAGTGCAACCCATTGATACCTTAGCCTGCTGAGCTTTACGGCCTTTTTGGGTAATTATTTCCACCCTACTCAGGGTATCTTCTAATTCTCGTATCTTTGATTCAATTAGTCCTTGTCGCTCTTTAGCAGCGTCTAAGGGTGAATTTTCACGAAAATCTTTGTCTTCCATGGCGTATTTAATGTCTTCAACTACAGTTACTCTATCTATTTTAAGGTCGTCAAGTTGCGCCACCAATCTTTCATACCCTTGTTGGCTAAGCTGAGTGCTAGGCGCATCATCAATCATTACTGTTTTGCTATTGCCGCTTGCGCTTTTCCGATTACGGGGTATTCTGAGGTGAGTCGCCAAGCTGGCTTCTATCCAACCCTGTGTCTTTAAGAAAGCAAGGAACTCCTTAACGGGACTAAGTCGAATACCTGCATCAGCCCCCCCAAGACCCACATACTGTGCGTAGTCTGCAATTTCCGCTGGAGCTAGACTAGTCACTGCGCGTTCTCTCCCAAGCCACGCAATAAATCTACCTATTTCTTGATGTCCGTCTGTAGGTTTTTTTCCGTTCTTCTTGGCGGAGACATATTGGCTTAAAGCCTCGGTACATGACAAATCTGTTGGTGTTACCAAAGTAGAACTCCTTATAAACACGAGAGTTATCCCGATAATTTAGGGTTTACTGAGTGGATCTTGTTTGAGAGACCTGAAAAGGGTTTGCGTGATATACAGGAGCCCCCAAGTTTTAACCTTTTTAAGACCCCTGTCTTTAGTAGATTTTTGATATTGTCTGGCGACAACTAACAAGTATTCATGCAATATCTACATACATTATGATAGCAGTTTCGGCTCCTGCTGGCAAACTAGCCCCGGCCATTAAAGCTGATAGAAACTTTTGATCGAGTACTTTTTGTTCGATTCAAAGTGTATACTGATTTTTGGTGTGTTGTATTGAAAAACTGTTAATGGAGGTTATATGAAAGCCATACAAATTACAGAATATGGTGGGCCGGAGGTGATGAAATATGCAGAAGTACCTGACCCGATCGCTGGTGATGGTGAGGCATTGGTAAAGATCGAGGCAGTAGGAGTTAATTTTACTGACATCTATAGCAGGGCTGGAATAAATCCTCCTGGGTTGCCTTGGATTGTT
>PBPE01000024.1 GCA_002724585.1 Dehalococcoidia bacterium
TCTACCAGAGCTTTCCAAGTCGGTAAGGGTTTGATCATCTGCGTAGTAATTGCCTTCACCGTGTGATACGGGTATTTTCAGGATCTGGTTGGGTAGGCAATCGTTGGTGAAAATGGTGTCTGAATGCTCGGTCATTAGGTTTGTCCATTGGCATCTATATTCAAGATGCCGATTTCTTCTCAGGACGCCTGGTAATAGGCCAGATTCACATAGAATTTGAAAACCGTTACATATTCCTATAACTGATTTACCGTCTTCAACAAATCTGTATATGGATTGCATTATAGGTGAGAATCTAGCTATGGCTCCTGCCCGTAGATAGTCTCCGTAGGAAAACCCCCCTGGGATAATAATACATTCATATTTGCTAAGATCGGTTTCCTTATGCCATATGTAGTTGGCTTCGTGTCTTAATATATCAGTTACTACGTAATGGCAATCAGAATCACTCCATGTGCCAGGAAACACAACAATACCGAATCGCATGCATTCTTCTCTATAGTGCTTTGAATCAGAGTAGGTCTAACAATTCGGTGACAATGGTATTTACTTGAGTGCCATCGGCCTTACCCTTTATTTGAGGCATTAACCGTCCCATTATTTTTCCTTTGTCACTCGATGTAGTTGCTCCTACTTCTTCAATAACCTTTTTTATTAAATTCGTTAATTCGTCTTGGGATAATTGTTCTGGCAAGTATTCTTGTAATATTTCAAGTGCAATAGATTCACGTTCCGCCAAGTCAGAACGGTTTCCCTGTTCAAACATTGTTAAGCTTTCTCTGCGCTCTTTGACTTGTTTGGCGACTACATCGAGCAAACCAGCTTCATCGAGTTCTTTCAGCTGGTTTTTCTCAACTAGTTGTATTTGGCTCTTCAGAAATCTTAAAGTTTCTAATCTAGATTGATTATGACTGCGCATTGCATCTTTGATATCTGATTCCAGTTGTTCTCGTAAGGCCATGGCAACACCGTACCTATTGGATTATTATCTAGTATATGTCACCTCGTTACTTGAAGTATATACTTCAGTGTATTTGAGAGTTAGATTTGAAGGGTAGTTATGCGCTAGTATGCAACTTAGAAGAGCCAGCAGAATTCGCTGTGGGTAAGCTTGGCGTAAAATCATTTGATGCTGGTTATTACATATATTTTGGTAGTGCTTTGAATGGACTTGAAAACAGGATTAATCGACATATACGCTCTGATAAAAAACTCCACTGGCATATAGATTATCTTCTTGAAAGAGCAATAGTGAAACAGGTATGGGGCTATTATTCATGTAGGAGCCTCGAATGTAAGTGGACTAATACTGCGATATCAGTGTTTAATTGTGATGTACCCGTATTGAAGTTTGGATCATCAGATTGTATATTTTGCGCAGCTCATTTAGTAAGAGTTTCTAACATGTCTGAGACAACCGATATAAGAGAGTATTTTGAAAAACATATAATGCGTCGTAAATTTGACTATGTTAAGGATGTATAACACGCAATTGTAAGGGCGAAGTGAGTTAATGCCTGAGAAATATGAGAAAGAAATCGAAGATATACTGGCTAATTATAGTGATTCAGACGCGGATAGTTCATCTGAGGGAAGATATCCACAGAAAAGAGTTGGTGATCTTCAGGAACACGACTCTAGTAGTAGTTCAAAGCGTCGTAAATTTTCTTTTGCATTAACCCCCGCGAAAATTATGCTAGTGGGAGCAGCGGTGCTGTTGCTAGCGTGGATCCGGTTTCCGTTATTGATTTGGCCAGCACTTGGAATATTCCTTATGGCATATCTCCTGATATATCGTAAACCTGGCAGTGGTTCCACTGGCTATGAAAAGAAATGGCGCGGGAAAGTAATCGAGGAACGTAAGTCGGGATGGGAAAAAGTTAAAGCCTGGTTTCGTAGCTAAGGAACGTATGTAATGGCGGTATATTGACTGCTAATCGGTAAAATACTCTGCTATGGCAATGATCATACTGCCCATGTGAGGGTGCTCTGGTTCAACGTCTACTGATATTCCAAGGTCATTTAATCTCTTTGTGCATACCGGCCCGACGGAAGCAACGACGATTTGTCCCGATAAATCAGAGATCAATGAATCTTTACTTTGGTGCTTCTCAGCTATATTCAGCAGATTTGGTACCTGTGGTTGGCTTGTAAACGCTAAGACGTCTATATGTCCATTTGCGATGTCGTTGATCATGTTTACGACGGGAGTCTGATCCTCTGGTAATCCCCATGAATACAATGATACTTCTTGGACACTAGCCCCTCTGGTGGATAGCTCTTGAGACAAAATGCTGTTCGCAGCGCCATATTGTTGTATTGCTATCCTTTTTCCGGCCAGAGGATTATCTGGGAGTGCTGCTATGAGGTCTTTTGTAGTGTATGGCTCGGGTGGCATGATATCTATGTGAATATTATTTTTTCTTAGAACACTTGCCGGTTTTGGGCTTCTCGCTATTACTGTCGTTTTATCGAGCGCGGTGAGAAACTCATTTTCGAGTCCCATTGAATTAGAAGTTTCTATGAGGGCGGCGGTACCTACACCTGTTTGCAAGACGATAGCGTCTAGATTGCCTTCGCACATATCATGGACTATTTGATGAACCTGCGGGTCGTCTTTTAAGTATATTTCTTGTAGTACAGGAGCTGGGTACGGTATACCTCCATGCCTAGTAATAAGAGATCCCATTTGGCTAGACATACGAGACTCTACAAATGCAATAACTTTATTGGCTAAGGACGGAGGCACTTTACCTGCTTTAGACTGCGCATTCACCTTCGCCACGCTCGAGTTTATACAAATCGGTCCTTTCCCAGTCAACATACATGTCCGAGCCAGGTTGGGTATTTTCTCCTGCTTCTTGCGCTTTGGCTGCTATGGTAGTTACTTCCTCAAGGCCGACCCTGCTAAGGAATTGGTTGAATAATTCTTCCTCGTTTTGTCGGTTATCCTTGTAGTATGAGACTATGTTTTTAACAACAGACGGAACAAGCTTGGAAGGCACTTTCACTTTCGGTATGCGAGTTCCTATTTGGGAGTCTTCTACCCGACTATCTCCGTAGTTACCTCCAAGAAATAGCTCAAAAGCGGGTATTTGGTTCCCGTCCGGTCCTTTCATGGCGCCACCGTGGAAGCCGATATTAGCGATGTGGTGCAGGCCACATCCATTTGGACACCCACTCATCTTAATTCGTATCTTTTTAACTCCGTCATCGTCCAGTAAATCATCCCAAGTCCCTAGTTCTGATCTGATGGCTTGAGCTAATCCCATTGACGATGTAATACCGAGTTTACAACTGTCTGTTCCTGGGCAAGAAACAACATTGGTTATCTCATTAGCTCCACCTTCGGAGAGGTCGATATCCTTTAACGCCTTCCAGACTGTGCCTAGGGCATTATCTGGCACCCATCTTAAAACTAGGTTTTGCTCCTGTGTGGCTCGAGCCTTTCCACTTGTGTAGTTGCTCATTATATTGGCCAGACCTCTAAATTGTTCTGGGCTTATATTACCGCGTACTGGTTTCACGTGGACCAGGTTGTACCCAGGCTGTTTCTGAGACCTGACGTTACTAGCTAGCAAGTATTTATACTCACCGTCTTGACTGTGATCGTCTGAAGACAGTTCGGACACTGTGGGAGGGGTTTCTATTTGAACTTCTTCAGCTTCCATAAGAGGAACTGCGTCTATTGGACCTATTTGATCTAATTCTGTATCTACTAGCTGTCTGAATTCGTCTAGGCCGATGCGGTCAATTAAGACTTTTAATCTGGCCATCATACGATTTTTTCTGAGCATGTCTGAGTTGTTGAACACCGTCCAAATTGCTAGGCCGACCCGTAGATAATCCTCTTCGGCGACGAATTCATATAATGGCTTTGCTAAACGTGGCATTATTGAGGTGCCGCCGCCAACAAAGACTTTGAAACCCCGTTTAGGCTGACCGTTAACGTCTTTGATTTGGGCAACGTAAGTTAAGTCTTGTATAGCAGCCATTACTGTGTCGCGGCTATCGCAACCTGTGAAGGCAGTTTTAAACTTTCTCGGAAAACCTTGTGTTATTGGATGCCGTACCCCGAATCTTACATAGGCTGTTAAATAGGGTGTTGGATCAAATATTTCATCGGAGCAGACTCCAGCGTCGTATGGGCCAACCACGTTTCGAACAGTGTTACCGCATGCTTCGCGACTACTTAGNCCNACNTCTCCNAGTTTTCTCATNATNGNTGGGCAGTCNGGCAGNGGTATGTGGTGAATTTGTATNTTCTCNCGNGTNGTAATNTGACCTTTNTTNAGAGGAGCATATTGTTCGACAATNTCTCCAAACNNNNCTGCNGCATCGGAGGTNAGTATNCCGCCNGGNAATTTCACACGTATCATTTGTACGTCTGCTTGTCGCTGCCCGTAGATTCCTTGACGAAGACGAAATGGTGTGAATTCTGCGTTATCTTGTTCCCCAGATAGGAATCTGAGTGATTCGCCTTCAAATCGTTGAACTTCATCTTCCATGAAGGGGATTATCCCATTAGACTTTTTACTTAATTCTATGCTCTTATTGTGTATTTCAGATTGTGTGTCGTTTGTCTGGTTGGTCAATTAGGGTTCCTCCTGATTTTGTGGCAAATAAAAACACCCGCGTAGTATATACTTGCGGGTGCAGCGAAATAGTCTCAGGTATGAGCTATCTGCCCCCTATTTAGGGGGACAGGTACAGAGACAGTTGCAGATAGCTAATATTCTCATCGCTATCGAGTCTATCGTGAAAGNCCTTTGTTGTCAATGAGAATGAAGCGCAATCTTTGCNTTAACTTCAGGCTTTTACCAGTTGTCCGGTGACTAAGAATATTACTCTTTCGGCAATATTCGTGGCTCGGTCTGCTATACGTTCGAGATCGTGGGCGACCCACATCAGATATGTGGCACGCTGAGTAGTAGTAGGATCACTTATCATTAGTTGAATCAAGTCGTTGTAAATCAGATCGTACAAGTTATCGACTTCATCGTCGTCTTCGCATACCTGTCTAGCTAATGAAGGATCTCTTTTCACGAGTGCATCGAGGCTTCGTTTCAACATGTCGCTGGCCTTTGTAGCCATCTTAGGGATATCGACAAGAGGCTTTACAGGAGGATCGTTACCCATCATTATCCCTATTTTACCGATACCTTCAGCATAGTCCCCCATACGCTCGAGTTCCACTGATATATGTATCACGGACATCAACGTCCGTAGGTCGATGGCAATAGGCTGTTGTGTTGCTATGAGGTCAATAGCTTTTTCCTCTATTTGGTTTGTCTTTCGATCGATAATATCGTCTTCAAATACCACTCTATTTGAGAGTTCTATGTNACGATTTTTTAGTGCGTCAATGGAATCTATGATGGCCTTCTCTACAAGACCTCCCAGAAGNANTAGCTCTTCCTGCAGTAGTTTTAAGTTTCTGTCNAAATCGGCTCTAACCATNTGGGTGCTCCTTTCCGAAACGCGGTCGATCATTCGAGGTATTTTATAGTCATATGCGTGCTTCTGCAGATAGTGGCATCTATTATATACCAATCCCGGTATATGATCCTAATTCCANGCTTGGAACCTATGGTAATCTATGGTTTAGAATAGCTGAGAACAAATAATATCGTTTTTTGCATATCGTATATGTATATATTCTGAGGTGAGAATTGGACGCACATCTAACGTTGAGCGTAGTCGATCAATCTCCAATGCGAGAGGGTGGTAATTCTGGTGATGCATTACGTGAAACTATAGACTTGGCTGTAGCTGTTGAAAGAATGGGTTACAGGAGATATTGGGTTGCCGAACATCATAATCTACCCAACTTTGCAGGTACCAGCCCTGAGATGCTAATCGGTCAGATAGCCGCCAGAACGAATACTATTAGAGTTGGAAGCGGAGGAGTGATGCTGTCACATTACAGTGCACTTAAAGTGGCAGAGAATTTCCGGTTTCTAGATTCATTGTACCCAGACAGGATTGATCTTGGCATAGGGCGGGCTCCAGGAAGCGATCAACTGACAATGTCAGCGTTGGCATATCCGGCGTACCCAAAAGGTATTGAACATTTTCCCCGACAAGTTTCGGACGTAGTGGGCTATTTGTCAGGTTCTCTACAAGAAGGGCATCCATTTGCAGATGTAGCTGCGTCACCGGGAGAATCGACCACAGTGCCACAAATCTGGTTGTTAGGCTCAAGGTACGAGAGTGCATACATGGCAGCCCAAATGGGGTTGTCATTTGCATACGCTCATTTTTTTGGAACAGGTTCCCAGGATGGCCCTGATATTGTAGAAGGATACAGAAAAAATTTTCAGCCTTCTGAATATTTGGCTGAACCTCAGGTCAATGTGGGAGTTCATGTGCTGTGTGCGGATACAGAGGAAGAGGCTCTCAATATTGCTGCTAGTCGGAATCTTGCTCGACTTTTTTCTGTCACCGGTCGAGCTAAAGGTATTCCAAGCGTTGAAGACGCCCGAAATTATCAATATTTGGCAGATGAAGAAATCTTTGTGCAGCAATATGCTCGTAATTGTGTGGATGGTGCCCCTGAACAGGTTAAAGATAAACTTCTGAGTATATCGGAAAGATATGAAACGACAGATTTAAGTATAGTGACTATATGCCACTCCTATCAGGATAGGGTCAAATCTTATGAATTGGTAGCAGATTGCTTTGGATTGCCATAACTATTCTGCTAAGCATTCTGCCAGAAGTCAGTATGTCGATTTGGTCGTATTAGGCTCCTACCTTGGCGGCTAAATCAATGAAGTCTTTGGCTACCACATTAAACGAAGGGTCTGGAGTTGGATCAGGGGTTTTATCAGGGCCATGTTCCAATGGCCTAGGGACGAAAGCAGTTCTTAGACCAGAACGGGCTGCTGCTAACAAATCCCCTTGGTGAGCTGCTGTCATGACCACCTGGTCAGGTGTCAGCCCCAGAAGCCGTACGTTGGTCAGGTAACTCTCAGGTTCTGGTTTGTAATGTTGTGCTACTTCAGCGCCTAATATACAGTCCCAAGGTAACCCCCCGTTCTTAGCCATATTAGTCATTAGGGCTACATTGCCATTAGACATGGTGGAAATTATGTATTTACCTTTAAGTCTGTACAGACCTGGCACCGAGTCTACCCAGGGTTTTAGGTTATGCCAGAACTGATTAATTGTATGTTTCTCTGTTTCAGATAATCCGGATATCTCGAATTCGTCCAATGTGTCTTCAAGCCCCATTCTGTGAAGAGTATCAAGATTAGTCCATGGTAATTCTCCATTACTAACTTTATCCATATATGGTCTATATTTTGCTCTCCATGCGTCAGCAAAAGATGCCCAGTCTCTTTGGATGCCTTTTGTTTCACCGAATTTCTCGCATTGCAGCGTAATACTCGTACGCCAGTCTACAACTGTTCCGAATACATCGAAGATAAACGCCTTAACATTGCTGGTATCCATAATGAGCTCCCATAATTAGTATTCAGGATTCGGTCATCACTACAGATGGCCGTACGATTATTTTACTGCTGTTCTAATCTCATCATAATCTGGTTCAACACCCGGATTTGGCGCGATCCATTTATATTTAATTATCCCTTCTGGATCTACTACTACTATAGCTCTGTTTGCAGACACATATCCTTCTAATCCTGCTAAATTCTTGAAAGTTACGTCGTACTCCGCTACCACTTGCCGATTGAAATCGCTTAAGAATGGATAATCAATATTATTTTTATCTGTCCATTCCTTTTGTGCAAAAGGTGAGTCAACGGTTATTCCAATGACTTGGCAATTAGATTGGTTGAATTCCTGAAGTTGGTCTTGAAACGTACACATTTCTTTTGTGCATAAACCTGTGAAAGCACCGGGGAAAAACGCTAGTACGACGTTTTTCCCTCTGAATTCTCCGAGGGATCTGCTATTTTTATCTGTGTCATATAAAGTGAACGCCGGTGCGACGTCGCCTACTTCTACAGTCATTGGTGGTTCTCCAATTCTTATATTTCTGTGTCGACCGTATGCCTACCATAGTTTGAAGACAAGTTCGATCTCAGCTTGCCTAATATGCTAACACATATGATTTTGCTGTTATATTTAGCGTGCCATTGGATTATGATAGACTGGCCTTAGGTTAGACTTTGGAGTGGTTTATGTTTTTTGATTCAAGACGTTCTACTGTGCATGCTACTAATGGTATGGTTGCGACGAGCCAACCATTGGCGGCAATGGCTGGCTTGCAGATCCTGATGCAAGGTGGAAATGCAGTCGATGCTTCTGTAGCTGCAGCGGCTGTTTTAAATGTGGTCGAGCCAGAATCAACTGGGATTGGTGGTGACATGTTTGCTCTGATCCGTAATGCTAAAGATGGTGTTGTACACGCTTTGAACGGCAGTGGCAGAGCTCCGGCTGCGGCCTCTCCAGATGAGCTATTATCGCAGGGATTTCAGCAAATACCGGATAGTGGAGTCTATTCTGTGTCGGTGCCAGGAACCGTGCATGGTTGGGAAACTATCTTAGCTGCTCACGGAACTATGACGTTAGCTGAAGTGCTTGCCCCCGCTATAAAGTACGCTGAAGAAGGATTTCCAGTTACCGACATAATATCGTACCAATGGTCAAGTCAGGCCCAAAAACTAGCCCAATACCCATCAGGCCAGGAAATGTTAAAAAACGGTAGAGCACCAAGGCCTGGTGAAATAATGAAACTTCCAACGCTAGCGCGGACACTAAGGTTGGTTGCCGAAGGCGGCTCAGAAGCTTTTTATACAGGTGAAGTGGCGGCGAAAATTGCCAACTTCGTTCAGGAGAATGGAGGGTGGTTGTCCGTCGATGATTTGGAATCACATACTTCTGATTGGGATGAACCTATTAAGACTGACTACAGAGGAGTCACCTGTTGGGAATGCCCGCCAAACGGCCAAGGAGTCGTAGCACTTGAAGCACTGAATATCGTTGAAGGATTTGATATAGCTAGTATGGGTCCTCAGTCATCCGATGCTTATCATCATCTAATAGAGGCAACGAGACTTTCGTTTTCCGATGCTTACCAATACGTGGCTGATCCAAGAAAAGCATCGGTCCCTACATCTGACCTGATCTCTAAAGATTACGCAAATGTTCGCAGAGATTTGATAGATCCCATTAAGGCGATGAAAACAGTTCCTTATGGAAAGCCTTTTGGAGGTAGCGATACGGTCTATATTAGTTGTGTCGATGGCTCTGGAAATGCTTGTTCATTCATAAATAGTGTATTTAATAATTTTGGCAGTGGTTTAGTGGCACCTGATACTGGAGTTGTACTCCAAAATAGAGGGGCGTTATTCTCTCTTGATAAGAATCATCCGAATATATTAGAGCCTGGGAAACGCCCGTTTCATACTATTATCCCAGGCATGGCTACTATTGGTGAAGAATTGTATCTTTGTTATGGTGTTATGGGCGGTTTCATGCAACCTCAAGGTCACCTTCAGGTTATATCCAACATGGTGGACTTTGATATGGATCCCCAGGAGTCATTGAATGCTTTGAGGTTTATGGTGATGGGGGATGCTGTAGTTTTAGAAGAGGGATTATCTCCAACGGTGATTAACGATCTCCAAAATCGTGGGCACGATATTAGGTTTGCTGATGGATATACCAGGGTCGGTATGGGTGGCGGACAAGTAATAATGCGAGATCCTCTTACCGGTGTACTGAGTGGCGGATCAGAACCTCGCAAAGATGGATGTGCCATTGGTTGGTAGGCCTAGTATTGGAATTCTTCTCTTACAGGACTGAATACGTCTAGTGCCTTGGCAGGAGTGTCTCCACATTTAGCATAGTGCTCGATATTTCCTGGGATGATGTACATGTCACCTGGCTTCAGTATCTTCACTTCACCTCCTATCCCCATTTCTAATTCGCCTTCCACAACTATGCCAGCCTGTTCGTGGGGATGGGTGTGATTCGGAACTTCTGAATTTGCGTCGATGCTTACAAGAGAAAGCAGCATATTGGCGCCCCAGAACGTTTGTGTTCTGGCGCCTTTAATCAACTCTTTAGATTCCCTGCTGGCGGCGTCTTTAAAATATGACATTATATACTCCTGAATAATTTTTAAATTGGAGCAGTGACTCATATCAATTGAAGTATATGAAACACTATTTATCTAGTATTTTGAGAAGGTACCATCTTCAACAGTGATAAATTCCAACAAAGCGTATCTCCCCGATTTGTTTGCAGCTTGAGCTCGTTGCATGGCGGGAATTATTTCTGATGGGTCAGTGATTTTCTCACTGTAGGCTCCAAGAGCCTTAGCCACCTCGGAAAATTCGCCTGAAAGACTCTTGGTATTATAACGTTCAACGGCAGTCGGCATACGACTGTTTGAGTAAATACCCATAGTGTAATTGTTCATTACAATAGTCGTGATAGGTATTTCTTCCCTGACCGCGGTCTCTACATCTAGTCCTACCATTCCGAACGCTGCATCGCCCATAAAGTTGATTACTTGTTTCTCTGGGGCGGCCAGCTTAGCTCCAAAAGCTAATCCTAGGCTGTATCCTAGCTGTGTTGATTTCCCCCAGCCTATGAAACTCCGGGGTGCTCTTGCCTCCCAGAATGGAGTTACCTGCTCTCTAGAGCTGCCTGATTCGTGGGTAACGATAGTGTTATCAAGATCTACTGCTTTCATAATGTCCCACACAACCCGATAAGGATTTATCGGGATTTCGTCAGAGGTTAAACGCGGCATCCATTGATCAAGCCAGTGTTGTTTATGATTTTGTATTTTAGTGGTAAGTTCTGTATCAGTTTCGCGCGGTGCATTATCTCCGCTGCTTTTTATACCTTCCATGAATTGGGCCAAAACTAATTTAGCGTCACCGACTATGGGATGTTGGCTCTTATAGTCTTTGTTTATATCAGTATCTGAATTGGTCGCATGTATTATTGTTTTACCTACTGGTATAGGGACGGTGAAATTACTTTTTGTAAAACTCGCGCCGATTCCAAAGACGAGATCAGATGCATTCAGCAATTCGTGTACTGCTTCCGTAGTGCTTGATCCTCCTATGCCTAGCGATAATGGATGATTTTCAGGAAATGCACTTTTGCCTTCTAACGTAGTTATCACGGGTATCTGCAGATGTTCTGCAAGTGCCAATAGTTCTTGAGTGGCATCTGAATAAAGAACCCCCTGTCCCGCGAAAATGACTGGCCTTCTGGCTGATAATAAGGCATTAACCGCCTTGTTAATAGATTCCGGGTCTCCGGCGGTACGAAGGACAGTTGGGGGCTCATAGTCAAAGTCTTCTTCCCCTATTTCTTCTGTATGCAGATCTCCTGGTATTTCAAGTAATACAGGGCCAGGTTTACCAGACCTTAGGTGTGTATAAGCACGTCTCATCAGTTCCGGTACTCGGTCAGCAAAATTTATTTGGGCAGCCCATTTGGTAATACTCTGGTAGCTTGTGGTTGGGCTGAAGACAGGGTCAGTGTTACTTCTTCTCCTTGATGCTCCAGCTGGAAGGAGTAGTATAGGAACAGAGTCTGCGTACGCTTGGGCAACTCCACCAAAGGCATTTTCCGCACCGGGTCCTGCTTGCATCAAGAATATGCCAGTTTTCTTGCCGTTATTTATTCTTGAGAAACCATCGGCCATGTGGATACCAGTTCGTTCCTGCCTAACTACTATAGGCCTTATTCCTGCTATTGCAGCAGCTTCTATAAGTGGGTTTGAAGGCATACATCCGATCCACTCAACTCCTTCAAGTTTGAGTACGTTGGCTATAGCGGTAACTCCATCCATGTCTAAACTCCTTATATTTGATCGATGTTCAAACTTTGCAACTAATCTTGACAGGCGGACAGTAGATTTTGACCATTATACATAGACTTTATCGTTAGGACATGGATTTATTAAGAATAGCGCTACGGAATGCCCCAAGAAATAATTCGAGTTGGCTTAATTTCAATAATCGGGTTGTTATCTATGTCCATATTATTATATTGAGGATATTTGATGTGCAGTAAATCTATTGCTCTTGAATGTGTTTGGCCTGTTTCTATGACATTTGCATTACCCATAACCAGCAAATACCAAAGCTCTTGCCAGTTGTCATCGTAGTGATCTATTACTAGGGACACCTTGGGGTTAGATAGTATATTCTTGACCCTCTTTAAATCATTAAGCTTAACGGTTTTAGGTTTTTGATCAAGAACGGAGAAAATGGCATTTCCGTCTGAAACACAGCATACCGGTATGACATGAGGGTTGGCATCCCGATCAGCAGTAGCTAAATGTGCGATCGGACATGAATCAAAAATTTCTCTGTACTGTCTTATATATACTGCCAATGCATCTCCGGATAACTGTTTGAGGAATTGGTGTGAATCTGGTTCGAGGTCCGACATAAATTGGGATTTCTTGATTGTTTACACGTGTACGATTAAAACGCCATTGGGTCTTCTAGAAATTCTGCATTTTCTAGTGCTAGGCTGGCAACTTGTTCCAATTCAGGATCACAATGTTCAAGGAATTTTGCTAGTATCTGTTTTGAAAGTATACCTCCTATGTTTCCTAGGGAGGCGCAAGCTGCTATTTGCACCTGGTTGTCGTCGTCCTGGAGCAATTCTTCTAAGTGGGGAACGACATCGTCTTCACCTAAAATGCCGCAGGCGATTGCAGATTCATATCTAATTGAGGGATCAATGCTCTTAAGTTCTATAAGCAAAATAGGTAACCATACAGTTTCGCCACTCCTCCCCATCGCATATATTGAACTCGCTTTTAAATCTGTATCACCACTTGAATAGGCCCATTTGATGTATTCTTCTATCTCTTCAGGATTTTTACCATTAAACTCGGCTATCGATTCCAGACATCTACGTCTGACCTCCAGATTTTCGGATTCATCAGACAACCTCGACATGAGGTTTTCATAAACTAACTCAGCGTCGGACTGGAGTATTTTATTGTCATATAATAAAGGTCCGAATTTACCTAAAGCGGCAGCACAGGTAGCTCGTGTGTCTGATAAATTATCAGATGACAAAACCACGATAAAATTGGGTATGACAGATCGATCTTCATATTCCCATAGACCGTCAATGGATTTAGATACGACGAAATCGTATTCTGATTTCAGCCCGATTTTAAATATGGAAGAAAAATCTAGTTCACTACTTTCCTCTGTCATTTCTACCAGTGTGGAAATCAGCCATTGTTGATAATCTTCAGAGAAGTTATTCCATAATTCGACAAACTCGGTGATCTCGGATCTTGTTAGATCCGATAAATCAGATAGGTTGTCTGTAGAGATCTGTCCATCACCATCTCTTAATATATTTATCAAATCGTTGAACGGCAAAGGGTGGCTCCATGCTGTGAAATTATCTGTCGTATTATCATGTATAGCTATTGATAATTTTCAATTTAGTCACTTCTACCTGTTTATTGTAAATCATCACGTATGCCAGAGTCAGCCTCACCGCGAATACCTAGCCGAATATGTCGCATTGCATCTGGGATATTTGAAATAAGATCGGATGCGATCATGCCGGATGTTCCAAAATGCTTACTTCCCAGTTCGCCTGCGTATCCATGCGTGTAGACACCACATAAAGCGGCCTGGCAGGATTCCATTCCCTGTGCCATCAATCCAGCGATAATCCCAGTAAGTACATCCCCTGTGCCGGCTGTGGCTAAGCTGGAGTTAGTAAAAGGTGAAATGTAACGATTTCCGGTCGTAGTGCTGGTCACTGTCAGTGCTCCTTTTAGTACTAATGTGACCCCCCATTTTTGAGAATATTCTTGGGATACTACCAGCCTATTGTTCTGTATATCTGGTACTGATTTCCCAGTAAGTGTAGAGAATTCCCCGGGGTGAGGAGTCAATATCGTTGGAGAAGTTAACAATTTCCACCATTCCGGGATGAGAGATAAATTGTTCAATCCGTCCGCGTCAATTATTAAAGGGATATCTATATCAATCAAGGATTCTAATAGTGATACCAAGAACTCTCGTGTTGTTGGCGATTGGTTTAATCCAGGCCCAATAGCCAATACGTCGTATTTATGTATGTTGTTAATGATATGCGGGACAGACTGAGCACTTATATCGCCGTATTCATCCTCGGAGAGAGGCAGGTGTATAGCTTCAATGACGTGACCGGCGACAATTGGATATATGCTTTGAGGCGTAGCGATAGTGATGAGGCCAGACCCTGATCTAATTGCCGCGAGCCCTGACAGTGATGGAGCCCCAATATAGCTTCGGGACCCTCCTATCAGCAATGTGTGTCCATATGTTCCCTTATGAGAGTTTCTAGGACGTATTGGTAACAGTGTGGATATGTGTTCGGATGTCAGTAATTCTAAGTTGATATCATTCGCTGATGGTAGGTCATTTGGAAGTCCGATGTCTAGAGTGTGTAGCTCCCCTATGTAGTCGTTTCCTGGAAAGGTGAATAGTCCTAGTTTAGGAAATCCGAGTGCAGCTGTAATGTCTGCTCTTATAGCTGCCGAGTCAACTTCCCCTGTGTCTGGATATATCCCAGTTGGAATGTCCACAGACAGGCATTTAGCGTATGTAGGATTATTGGACCGTTCATTTATTATCGTGCAGATAGAAGAGGTATTCTCATCTAAAGGTCTGTAATTTTGGTTTGCCCCCAGTATGCAATCCACGAGTAAGTCGCTTTCAGTGATCAAATTTCTTAAAGTTACGTAACATGGGTCGTCCGGAGCAAACACGCATTTAATGTGATCATCAGAGATTTTCTGGAGTAGTAAATCATCATTAGCCTGTCCTCGAGTTATATATACTGTTACTGAAGCACCCCATTTGTGGAGTAAACCTGCAAGTATAAGACCATCGGAACCATTGTTACCTGGGCCTACAAGGACTGTTATTTTTTTTGAGCCTAAGGGCGATATATTTTGTTTTATAAGTGTGGCAACTGCATGGGCAGCGTTTTGCATTAAAGCTTCAGTACTTACGCCAAATGCAGAACTGGAGTTTTCTAATGCGTTCATTTGTTTACTGGTTACAATTTTCATTCTTATTTCTGAGAGGCTATAACAAAAGCGACGGCGTATTCCCTAGAGTGTGATAGGCTAATGCTTATTTCAGTGATTCCCAGCTTTTCAGCACGCTTCTCAGCTCTACCATACAGTTGTATACCGGGTGCTCCGCTTTGTTGGCGAGTGACTTCTATATCTTTCCATGAAACCCCTCTTACACCAGTCCCAAGCGCTTTCATGGTTGCTTCTTTGGCAGCGAATCTAGCTGCCAAAGAAGGAGCTCTTTCTCTGCAATAAGCTATTTCGTTGAGAGTAAATATACGATTTAAGAAACGGTGCCCGTAACGTTCTAAGACCGTCTTTATCCTAGGAATCTCGATAATATCTACGCCAGTTTGTACCATTACTACTTCCGATACAGATTACATAGAATGTTTAAACGTATATTTGCTAGGTAGTGGTTTTGGAAAGGTTGGTGTGATCAGCAATCTGTAATGAGTCCAATATCTTTGATACTGAGTAACTTCTGTTGAGCACGTAAAAATGGATTCCTTGGACACCATTTGCCCACAAGTCTTGCACTTGATTGATAGCGTGTTCGATCCCAATTTGACGGACCGTTTTGTCGTCGTCATGGTGTTTATCTAGTTGAGTATCTAGGTGGCTTGGAATACTGGCACCGCACATAGAGGTGAATCTACGGATTTGTGGTGCGCTCAGGATAGGTAGTATTCCTGGAATGATCGGTACTGTTATCCCAGCTTTTTCGGCGCGTTCAACAAAATCATAAAAGTCTTGATTGTCATAAAAAAGTTGAGTAACTAGGAAATCGGCTCCATTATCGACTTTTAATTTCGCATATTGTATGTCGGAGTGCAGGTCTATAGATTCTGTATGGCCTTCAGGATAGCAAGCAGCGGCTATTCCAAAGGAAAATTTTTGATCAATATGTTTGATTAAATCCGAGGCATGTGCGAATCCACCTTCAACTGGCACGAAATTGCTATCGCCAGCAGGCGGGTCTCCACGTAGAGCGATAATATTTTCTATCCCCGCTGATACCAACCGTTTGAGCACTTCATCGATCTCTGGCTGAGTTTGAGATACACAGGTCAAATGCGCCATTACCTCAAAATTTAGTTCCCGCTTCAACCGAAGAGTAATTTCCTCTGAAAAGGCTTGCGTGCTACCTCCTGCGCCATATGTTACAGAAACAAAACTGAGATTGTAGGGTTTTAACCTGCTGGCTACTTCCAGTATGTTATTAATTCCCTCTACCTCTCTAGGAGGAAAGAATTCACATGAGATAGTTCTGGAGGTTTTTAATATATCCTTGATAAACAATGAGTGACCTTCTTGGTTGATACGGACTCAACAGAGTATGCCTGTCAAACACGGGTTTACTTTTAAAAATACCCTGTCCCTGCGGTAAGGTCAAGGTAAATAGCCTAGAACTCCGGCTTCCTTTTCTCTTTAAATGCTTGAATACCTTCTTTTGGATGGTTAGAAGTTGACAGGTATTGGACAAAAGCCGCACTCTCTAGTTGGATGCCTGATGTTACTGATAAATCTCTGCCTTGTCGCGTGATGGATTTAATCCAAGATAGACTCTCCCGACTTTTATCTCTAAGGGAAGCCAGTATTGATTCCAATTCTTCATCCAGATTAGCTTCAGTCGTAGACCTTAGCGCTAAACCCCAATCAACTGCTTCTGGTCCTGTTAGCCATCGTCCTGTGGTAAGCAATTCCATAGCTCGCTGCATCCCTACTCTTTTGGGTAGTCTTTGTGTAGACCCACCCCCAGGCATCAATCCGAAATTCGCATGTTGGTCTCCCAGTTTAGCTTCATCTGAGACGATAGTCATATCACATGCCATAGCTAGTTCGAGTCCGCCGGCGAGAGCGAATCCCTGTACTACTGCTATTGTCGGGATTGGCAGATTCTCAATATCCAAGAAACACTGGTTGAGTAATTGTATGTACGGGTTAAGTAGTGATAGATTCTCAAAGGCAGAGTCGAAAAACAGTAAGTCTGCTCCTGCGCAGAAACTTCTTCCATTTCCTCGAACAACCAGGGACTTAAGATCCTGGTCAACTGATGCGATAGAAATGGCGCATTTTAGTTCAGATAGCAACTCTGGGCTTAGTGCGTTCATAGCATCAGGGCGGTTTAGTGTGATAGTTGCTATGTGATTATCCTTGAGATAGGTAATATTGCTGTAATCCAATTAAAACTCCTTATCTTTAAACAGCTGGTACGGGAGGAAATATTTGCCCTGATCGTAAATATGATTTTTCAGGATGTGTTTATAGTTACTTAAACTTTACTACATTCTATGGCTAAATAAAGTATAATGGGCTCGCTTTCTGATTTTCGTTTTTCTTGATACTTAAATATTTGCTACTGGGTTAAAGTTTATGGAAGATAGAAGTTTAACTTATATGAATTTTAGTTGGATAATTGAAGGCACGTTAGCTGGTGCGCAAGGCCCTACTAATCCACGTGACATTACATTTCTAAAACTGCAAGAGATAGCTTCTGTGATACGTATGGAGGAAAATACTATATCTACAGAACCATGGCAAATGGTTGAACTATATGAGCCAGTGGCGGATTTTTCTGCTCCAAATATGGAGCAGATTGACCGTATGGTTAAATTCATAGATGCTGAGATTGAGACTTGGGAGAGGCCAGTGGTCGTAACCTGTGCGGCNGGTATTGGCAGGACTGGGACGATACTCGCGTGTTACTTCGTTAGTGTTGGATACTCACCTCAAAATGCTATTGATTACATTAGGCAGCTAAGACCAGGTTCCATACAAACCTCTGGGCAGGAACAGGCGGTTCGAAACTTTTTTGAGTATAGGAAAAATACGTCTTAGTTGGAGTCGTTTCTTAACTTTTTCTAGGTATTTGTAAAGCATTCGGAGTAAATGTANTAAATATGAAACCGATAATTATTTCAGATGCATTGATGNAATCCGTCTACGCNGAAGCTCGGAACAGCTATCCCGCAGAATGTTGCGGCTGGCTCACTGGTGGCAGATCGGGTTCTTATGTAGACCGTATTAGAAGGTGTGATAATGATCAGTCTTCCGGTAATCATCCGACTCAACCTGAACGTGGTGTCGAGACTGCATACGTATTTAGTTCATCTGATGTTATGGAGCTAAATCAGAGCTTGGAAACTGACCATCCGGCCCTAATTATCTATCATTCTCATCCCAATGGCCAAGCNTATCTCTCTGACACAGATAGAGAAGTTGCCACTAGCCCATGGGGAGACGGACCTGCATACCCTGTGCAACAGCTGGTTGTTGGCATAGATGATTCCAGAGTAGTGGAATCCGCGCTATTTGCTTGGTCTGATTCTGANAATTCCTTTGTAGAAATAGCAAGATATCCAGGTGCAGAACTTTAAATCGACATCTATGGTGATCTGGTTTAGTCTCGAAACCTATCCTAGGATTCTTTAATCGACAATTCTTGTACGTCGTTGTCGCGTTCTCTATCTAAGCTTGCAGCAGTCGTATGTGGTGCGCCGAGCTTCGCGACTGAAACAGCTCCTGCTATATATATTGCTGCCATGAGGGCCAGAACAGACCATGTAACAAGTCTATTTAGCTTATCCCTCCCTAATATCAGTAGTAACCCCATAAGGATTAATATGAGTGCTACTACACCTGCGATTAGGTGATTTGTATCTGCTTGGTTAACCAGAATACCTTGCCTNTAGAACGGATCAGCATAACAAAGTATCGTGACATTAAATACGCAACTTCCATACAGGTTTCCAATTCCGAGGTCCGCAGCACCCATTCTCGCAGCAGCTATACTAGCGGCGACTTCTGGCATAGACGTCACGACTGCTACTGAAAGGATACCAAGAGTGCTTGATGCAACACCGGTTATTTCTGCGATACGGTCGACACTGAACGCAAGGAAAAAGCTTGCTAATATAACACCCGCCGATACTATACCGAACATAATCCAGGCTTTTGTTAACGTCATTCCGGGGTCCTCTAGTTCTTCGCCATCCGCATCCTCGGGGCGTTTAGAGTAAACAATCTTCATTCCAATAACATATACAACCAGCAAAATTATTGAAGATATACCTATTTGCCACACGGATATGTCTATCTTCACTGTTGCAAACAAAACCGCTAATCCTGTCATTATTGCAGCTAAAACTATTAGATAACCTTGCTCAGGAGCTACCTTTTGCAAAAACCGTTTCCCTCCGAATATTAGGGCTACTACAGCCAGAATGAACATGTTCGCCATATTTGATCCAAACACATCCCCTAGTGCCAGTTCTGGATTCGGAGTTGCTAGCCTCACAGCTGAAATGTTTGTTGATAACTCTGGTAGCGATGTTGCTAATGCAACTAGTAGGCTACCTACGAACAATCTTCCCCATCCGGTCAGAGTAGCTAATGCATCACCGTATTTCGCTAACAAGCTCCCGAAATATATGACTGCAACGGCGCTGGCAACGAATATCCCTATTGATAGGCCTAGGCTCATTTCCATGCTTGGTCAGTTTCTCCCTGTAGATTAGGTTGGATTGCTGCTAAGTACTAAACAATTGCCCGGGCTATTTTATCTCCCATATCTGTAGTGCTAGTTCTTTCTCCACCTTCAGATATTATGTCAGGTGTTCTTGATCCGTTATTCAGTACCGATTCCACGGCCATCTCGACACTTGCGGCTTCTTCGGTCAATCCCAGTGAATATCTTAGCATCAAAGCTGTGCTTAATATGGAGCCTATTGGATTGGCTATACCTTTACCTGCAATATCAGGTGCTGTACCGTGGATTGGTTCGTAAAAACCAGCAATCTTGCGGCCTGCTATTGGGACGTCGGATAAACTAGCCGACGGNAATAGTCCCATGGATGCGGCTAAAATTGCTGCTTCATCAGTTAGTATGTCTCCGAAAGTATTCTCAGCTACTATAACGTCGAATCGACGTGGATCTTGGACTAGCTGCATAGCGCAAGCATCAACAAGAACATGTTCTAGTTCAACGTCTGGATATTCTGGTGCTAGATTGGTGGCTATATGCCTCCAGAGTCTGGAGCACTCAAGAACGTTTGCTTTGTCAATGGATGCGAGCTTACCACGGCGACCCCTGGCTAATTCAAATCCTACTCTTAATACTCGTTCGATTTCGGCTTCTGTATAGAACATAGTGTCTACGCTCGTCCAACCGGAGTCTGTTTGGTTACGCCCTTTTGGTTCCCCATAATATAGTCCACCGGTGAGTTCTCTCACTACCACCATGTCCACGTCTTTTAGGACCTCTGGTTTTAATACACTAGACTCGATTAAGTTTGGGTACACCTTTACCGGTCGTATGTTAGCAAACACTCCCATCTCAGCTCTCAGTTGTAAAAGGCCGTCTTCTGGTCTCATGTTTGCAGTAGGATCGTCCCATTTTGGTCCACCGACTGCTCCGAACAGGACTGCATCGGATGATCCTGCTAATTCACGGACCTCATCTAATAGAGGGGTACCGTGTTTATCTATAGATATTCCACCAACGTCGCCATATTGCAAATTGAATGTATGTCCAAAGGCCTTTGAAATAGCGTTAAGCACTTTAACACTTTCATCTGTTACTTCTGGGCCTATTCCGTCTCCACCTAGTACAGCTATGTTAAATTCCACAACAATCCTCCTGAAAAACCGCGGTAAGTATACAGGTAAACATTTTCGCTATCAAACTATTACTAGTGGAAGTGTCTCATGTTGCCAACAATAGACTCATTGGTAGTCAGGCAATTCACAGATACTATATTATGTATGGAAATAAAGTATCCGATTGGTTAAATAAAAATATGACTGAAAAATCTCTTATTGATGAATTACAGGAAGTTGTAGGTCTTGAAGATGTAATTTCTCATCCTGATGACTTGCTGGTGTATGAATATGACGGTTCAGTAGACAGTAATATTCCGCTAGCAGTTGTCTTTCCTAGCTCTGTGGATGAAGTAAGTCGGATACTGAAGATAACTCATAGTAGAGGAATTCCTGTCGTTGGCCGTGGTTCAGGAACAGGGCTCAGCGGCGGAGCTATAGCTCCAGATGGCGGTATACAAATAGCTTTTACGAAAATGACCCGAATCCTAGAGGTAAACGTACAGAACAGGACTGCTACTGTAGAACCTGGAGTAATCAATTTGGATTTGGATAATCATGTGAGAGAGATGGGCTTAAGGTATGCACCAGATCCCTCTAGCCAAAGAGCTTGTAGCATCGGAGGCAATATCGCCGAGAACGCAGGGGGGCCTCATTGCCTCGCTTACGGAACAACAACCAACCATGTTTTAGAAATTGAATCGGTTCTTGAAGATGGGTCCATTGTAAAGTTAGGAGGTCAGTGCAGAGATGTTCCTGGATATGATTTACGTGGGGTGTTCGTAGGATCTGAAGGTACATTTGGTATAGCTACTAAAATTACGGTGCGATTATTGCCACTGCCTGAGATGGTAAAGACGTTTCTGGGAATTTTCCCTGATATTGAGTCTGCCTGTACTGCGGTTTCCTCTGTTATTGGCCATGGGATAGTGCCGGCAGCTCTGGAAATGATAGATGCTTTAAGTATAAAGGCTGTTCAAAGTGTTACTGATGCAGGTTTTCCTGACGATGCAGGCGCAGTCTTGCTAGTAGAACTGGAAGGACTATCGGAAGAAGTTGAAGAAGTGACTGAGAGAGTGGAATCTTCACTGTGGGACACTGGAGCGACCAACGTTTTAATCGCGGAGGATCCTGAAGATAGAGAAAAACTGTGGGTAGGCAGAAAAACTGCTTTCGGAGCTTTTGGCACCATTGCGCCTAATTATTATCTGGTGGATGGTGTCGTTCCCCGGACCAGATTAACGCAGGTGCTCAGAAAAGTCAGCGAAATAGGAAGTAGATACGATATAACTATTGCTAATGTTTTTCATGCAGGAGATGGGAATCTTCATCCATGTATGCTCTTTGATGAACGAGAGCCAGGAGTGCTAGATAGAGCTATGAAGGCCGCTTCAGAAATGATGGAATATTGCGTCGAAGTCGGAGGAACATTAAGTGGTGAGCATGGAATTGGGTTAGAAAAAAAGGAATACATGCCATTAGTATTCAATGAGATAGATCTTTCCCAGATGAAAAAGGCACGAGATGCGTTTGCGCCCCGAAATTTGTTAAACCCAGGGAAGATATTTCCGGATGGAGAGTCTCACCCAATAGAGCCCCATAGAGTAAGTCCTGGACAATATATTTAGCTGTATCTTGGAGATTGTGTGACCGCAAATACTGTCTTAAGGGTAGAAGAAGCCGTTGGGGCGAATAAAATCCTAGACCCTCGTGAAAATGAAGCATATCAGCTTGGAGGGATGGTTCCAGACGTCATAGTGTCTGTTGACGATGAGAAGGATATAAGTTCAGCCTTGCTGGTAGCTTCTCAGCACAGTCTATGTGTTTCACCATGGGGTGGAGGCACTCACCAATTTCTTGGTAACACACCCTCCCGGATTGATATCATATTGGACTTAAGTAAATATAATCGTGTCTTAGATTTCCAGCCGGCTGATTTAACTGTAACTGTGGAGGCCGGAATAACCTTAGACGATTTAAAGGCAGTTGTTAGTTCTTCTGATAAATTGGTGCCGATAGAATCTCCTGCAGCAAACAGTGCTACGATTGGGGGTATTCTGGCCACTGGCAGGAGTGGACCACTGCGTTATACATATGGGTTGCCGAAAGATTGGGTGATCGGTTCTCGCGTAGTCTCAGCCACCGGAGAGGTTGCTAAATCAGGTGGCAAAGTGGTAAAGAATGTTACTGGATATGACTTGAACAAGTTGTACTGCGGGTCATTGGGTACGCTTGGTGTTATTTCCGAAGTAACTTTTAAACTTGCCCCACATCATCCTTCATCGAGCGCGATAATTGCTGAATTAGATTCTCTCGATAAAGCGTGTGAATTCTCAAGTCTATTAATGTCCAAAGTTTACGCTCCCCAGGGTATTCATATCTTGAACAACAGCTCCGAATTTTATACCAAGTATGGGCTTAGTAGTTCTGAAAGTTATTACCTCGTAATTTTGTTCTGTGGGAGAGCCCCTGCTGTGTTACGCAGAGTGCGTGAATCTACTAATTTACTTATGGAGAATGGGGTAGTAGTGAAAGAGCAATTGTCTGATGAAAAATCGGACGCACTAATAGAACATGTGACTAATTTAGGGAGTGCTGGTGAAAATATTGCTGAATGGGAAGTCCTGGTTAATATCATGCCTGACAACTTCTTGCAGGTCTGGCGGCAGTGTGAAACATTATCTCTTAAATCACCTTTGGAATTTATAGGAGACCCTGCGTTTGGGACTATACGTATATCGATCCAGGACTCTGATGATATGGGTAATGCTGTAATTATTGATCATATATCTCAATTAAGAAGATTTGTTGATGATAGGAGTGGAGCCCTGACCATTTGGCGATGCCCTAGTACTGTAAAAGAACAGCTTGATGTATGGGGTGGAAATCAACCAGAATTAAGGGTAATGGCGCGTATTAAAGATCAATTCGATCCGAATGGTACTCTGAATCCTTGCCGCTTTATGGGGCGCTTGTAATGACCGGTTCGAACGACATGACAAACGAAACCAAAAAAGTAGGGTTTATGGGCGTCGATTCCCCATCTGAATCAGACATGTATCGGTGTGTTCATTGTGGGCTATGTTTGAGCGCGTGTCCTACGTACACCCATTTGGGAGTTGAGACCGAATCTCCGAGAGGACGAATAGCTTACATGAAAGCTGTTCACGAAGGTAGGATAGGGATTACTGATCGCGTCGTGTCCCACTGGGAAAAATGCTTGCAATGCCGCGCCTGTGAGGCTGTTTGCCCTTCTGGGGTTCCATATGGACGGCTCATGGAGCAGACGCGTTTCCAAGTTCTTACCAATAATAAACAAGGTTCTGAGTTAAGGCGGATTAGTTCAATTTTTCTTAGATCTATATTGCCACGCCCCAAGCTGTTAAAAATTACTGCCCATCTGGTGCGGATGTATCAACGGTTAGGTTTGCAAGCATTAGTTAGAACGACTCGAATTTTGGAGGCTTTACCAGGCAATCTTGATAAAATGGAAAAACAAATTCCTGTAATGAGTGATCGTTTTTTTGGGCCATCACGCGATATATATAAAGCGCGAGGTGAAACTAAAAAAGTTGTCGGACTGTTGTCAGGATGCGTAATGCCACTAATGCAGGGCGACACTATGGAAGCAACAGTTAGGGTATTAGTTAGAAATGGATGTGATGTGGTTGTTCCAGTAGGACAAGTATGCTGTGGAGCTCTAAATCTACATAGTGGAGATTTGAAGTTAGGTAGAGCTCTTGCTAAGAAAAATATAGACATATTTATAGAATCTAACGTTGATGTGATAGTTACTTCTTCTGCTGGGTGTGGTTCTTCTATGAAGGAATATTCTGAGCTTTTGTCAGATGATCCAGATTATGGAGAGAAAGCAATGTGGTTTAGCAGTATTACAAAGGATGTTACTGAATTTTTGGTGGACTTGCCGTGGGAACCTCCTTTACACGAATTAAACCGGAAAATCACCTATCAAGACCCTTGCCACTTAGCCCACGCCCAGAGAATTATGGATGCTCCGAGAAAACTTCTCAGGAGTATAAAAGGAGTTGAACTGATAGAGATGAAGCAATCAACTATGTGTTGTGGTTCGGCAGGGTTTTACTCAATGGTCCAGCCTGAGTTATCACATAAGATTCTTCATACGAAAATGCGTAATATAGCTGATACTGATGCTAATCAAATCGTGACGGCTAATCCTGGATGTATGATGCAGTTAGAAAACGGCCTTCTGGATTTGAATGGTGAGCAAACAGTTGTCCACGTGGTTGATATTTTGGATGAAGCCTATGCCCTAGAGGCGCAAAATGTGTAAATAGCATTGATACCCTTGAATTTGATGGATGTTAGGAGCTTCTCATGAATTATTTCCCTTTAAATAAAGATCAGAAAGACTGGAGAGACCGAGTAGCCGAATTAGCCACTCAAGAAATTGGCCCCTTGGCTGCGGGTGTTGATGCATCTGGTAACTATCCGAAAGATTCCATCAATGCTTTGGGTAGGGAAGGTCTGTGGGGCCTGAGAACTCCGAAGGAATATGGTGGTCTCGGTCTAGATTTATTGACGACTTGTCTTATTGTGGAAGAAATAGCAAAGAAATGCCCTTCTACGGCCATGTGTTACAAAATGCACCTCGAAGCTGTAGAGGTAATCAACTTAATTCCAACGGATTACCAAGTGGAGGCATTCCTGAAGCCTTTAGGCGAGGGCAAGGTGTTCGCAAGCGCGCCAGGTGGTGAATCAGGAGGCCAAGCTGGTGATGATTGGCGCCCCAATACTGCGGGACCGTCTACCTTTAAATGTGTCGACGGAAATATATTAATAGATAACGTTCGTAAATCATATGTTACTTCTGCAGGCCAATGTACTCATTACACAATGTTTTGTTATTTAGATGGTTATTATGTTGAAGGGCCAGCTAATCTCATTGTTGTCGAAAGCGACAAAATTGATTGGGAAGTAGTGGGCGACTGGAATGGCCTCGGCATGCGTGGTAATGGTAGTGCTCCTATGAGGTTCGACGGCCGTGTACCGGAGGAAAATATATTAGGCGCTGATATTAGCACTAAGGTCCTATGGGATAGATATTTTAGCCCATTGCAAATCCTCACTTATGGAGCTGCGTATATTGGAGTGGCTTCTGGTGCTTTTGAATTAGCATGTGCTGAAGGGGGAAAACGTCATCCGAGTGGATCCCGAAGGATAGACTCTCCAATGAATTTTCGCCGAATATCTGAGATGAGTGCCCAAATCGAATCTGCTAGGGCTATGCTGCATTGTGTCGCGTCTGTAGCTGATCGGAACCCGGACATGTCGCCGCTGCCGTATTTGCAGGCTAAGGTTGTATGCTCTGAGACTGCCGTAAAGGTGACTCAAGAGATTATGACTATGTTTGGAGGTACCGCTTTTGCTGGTAGATTACCATTTGAAAGGTATTTTAGGGATGCTCGCGCAGGATTGATAATGGGAGTTGCTAATGATCAAGCCTATCAACGTATTGGGGGCTTTTTGTTTCCAGATAATTAGGTTTGATCCCATTCGATCATAGTCTTAATAGATCAAGTCATATCTGGTTGTTTTGGACGCTGGTCTTAGCTATTCATCGAAAGTGATCAGTGCTCTCTGGGCTGCTGCTAAACTTGCTCCATAGGCTACCTCATAGCCTGACTTAGACAATATGGATTCCATAGCAGATAGAAACGCGAATACGTTGGTTTCACGGGCAGATTCTCCCATTAGTCCAACTCTCCATACTTTTCCTCTAAGTTCTCCCAGTGCGCCGCTTACCTCAATATTATAGTCCTGTAAGAGTTGGCGTCTTACGTCCGCTTCGTCTATTCCGTCGGGTACGCAGACTGGAGTTAATGGGTTAAGTCGATATTCTTCATCAGAAAGGATATCTAGGCCAATCGCGGAAACTCCTGCACGAAGAGCGGAGGCAACTTTGGCGTGCCTGTTTATGCGGTTTTCTAACCCTTCTTCCATCATCATTCGTAGCGACTCTCGTAGCGCATATGTCATAGATATAGGGCTAGTGTGATGGTAGGCTCTTGTTTGGGACCAATAAGTTTCCAGATCTTTTAAGTTGAAGTAAAAACTCTGCACATCGCTTGTACGGTTATTGATAACTTCTTCAGCTCGAGGTCCAATCGTTATGGGAGCTAATCCAGGAGGTGAGCCGAGGCATTTTTGGCTTGCACTGTAGGCTATATCTATGTCCCAGTCGTCCATTCTAAAATCATGGCCTCCGAGGGATGTTACTGCATCGACTAGTACTAAAGCGTTATGTGAGTGTACCAGTTCAATGATTTCCGTTAACGGAGTAAGTACTCCTGTAGAGGTTTCAGCATGAACTACTCCCACCATCTTGACGTTTTCATGCTTCTTTAATTCATGTTCCAAAGCGTTAATATCTATGGGTTTACCCCAAGGGGCGTCCAGTATGATAGTTTCGGCTCCGCTTCGTCTAGCGATATCAGATAATCGGTCACCAAAATAACCATTGCGGCATATTATTACCTTGTCGCCATCTTCCAAGATGTTTACGCATGCTGCTTCCATGGCACCAGTCCCGGTGGAGGATAAAGGAGCAGTCATAAAATTGTTTGTGTGGAATACATTACGAAGCATTTCACCAACTTCGTCCATGACTTGGAAAAAATCTGGGTCTAAATGACCTATTACAGGTTTTGTCATAGCCTGTAATACTCTGGGATGTACGCTGCTTGGTCCTGCTCCCAGTAATATTCGTTCTGGATTCTTGAATTCTTCTAAGTAAGTCTGATTCAAACTATTTCTCCATCTGTTGGTTGGATATTAACTGATTCTCACTTTGTGTTGAGTCCAGTTCTATGCTTATTTACACTACAGGCGATGTTCCTCCGTCTATGTTGATAGCAACTCCAGTGAGATAACTTGCCATATCGGAAGCCAGGAATGTTATAACGTCTCCGGCTTCATGGGTTTCTGCTACTCTACCAAGAGGGATTCCCCGTGCTTTAGCCGTTTCTGTGTAAAATTCATCTAAGCTCAACTCCGGTCTTGTGGCCTTGAGTGATTCATATCTGCGCTCATGCTGACCGCTCTTCACTGTGCCTATGCAGACTGTGTTAACTAGGATATTGTCTTTAGCGAGGTCTTTTGACATTGCTTTCGTAATAGCTATTCCGGCTGCTCTTGAAATGGATGTCGGCATTGACGATGCACCAGGAGCTTTACCTCCAAGGTTGGTAACGTTAATGATGCGTCCGCCACCGACCTTTCGCATTTCTGGTATAGATTTTCTCATCAGACGGATGGCACCCCACACTTTGAGTTCGAAGTCGGATTCCCAGTCGTCATCACTCACGTCTTCAAAAGGTTTAGCCATTGAAACTCCTGCATTGTTAACCAATATGTCCAGCCTGCCGTAATTGTCAATCGCCGTGGTTACAATTTTTTCTGGAGTAGACTTATCCGATATATCTGCGGCTAAGGGTAATACTATTCCTTCGGTTGATGTCTTTATTTCTTCCGCGGCTTGGTCTAATGTTTCTTGAGTTCGGGCAACTATAATTACTCGAGCTCCTTCTTGAGCCATACGCATAGCAGCATATTTCCCGATCCCTTGGCTTCCACCAGTGACTACTGCGACTTTATTGCTGAGACCTAAATCCATGTGTATTCCTCCATATATGTGATACGTGACAGCCCGTTCGTATTATAGCGATGTGAAGGTCTTCACATCGCGAGATCTCTATAAATTTCTTGGATTGTCTTCAGCGCTATATTTTAGTGTCCTTTGTGACGACTGTCCATTACAGTCAAGGGTGGTCCTAATGGTCAGCAATTTGATCAAGGATTGTGGACTAAATTCGGTATCAATTGATATCTGTAATTATGAAGGCAGTATAATTATGGATCGTTGTACTCGTCTCCAATGACTTGGTAAACATCTATTTGTTGATTTGCGTCCGTTGTTGTTTCATGGCTGAGAACACCATCGGAAACTAATTTATCTAGGCATTCGCCTATTTTGGATTGCCAAATGGGGTTGCCGGCATTGTTGATTTGAAAATCAGACGGATACGTATCCACATAAGATTCACCAGATCCGGTCTTTGCGACATTAAGCCAGAATTGAACTTGGTCTTGTAATTCCTTTCTGGTAAAACCAGACAATGTCATGTCGGTAACCTCAGGTACTGATCCAAATCGAATGCTTCCTCCGCCTCGAATGAAATAATGAATCCAGTCGAAGTACGAAGTTTCAGGAATTCCGGCATCGTTATTAACATTGTCGTTCATTGATGTATTCCTCCTTTAGTCACATTCGTATACAGTTTTCCAAATATCAATTACAAATCAATATTAGATATTTCGGCAACTGTGGGAACGTCCTTATCACCACGTCCACTAAGGCATACAAGGATGGATTGTTCTTTCGTCATCGTTTTCGCTAGTTCACAAGCGTAATAGACTGCATGAGCTGATTCGAGTGCTGGTATTATTCCTTCTGTTCTAGATAATAGGTGAAAGCCTTCGAGAGCTTGGTCATCGGTAACGTTCACGTATTTGGCCCTGCTTATATCTTTCAAGTAACTGTGTTCTGGTCCTACTCCAGGATAATCTAGACCCGCTGATATGCTGTGAGTTCCAATGATTTGGCCGCTGTGGTCTTGGAGTAAATATGACATAGATCCGTGTAATATACCTGGTCTACCCGCTGATAAAGGTGCCGAATGCTGTCCAGTATCAATACCATATCCGCCAGCTTCCACACCAATGAGCTCTACGCATTCCTCTTTTATGAAATCGAAAAACATCCCTATTGCGTTACTTCCGCCACCAACACATGCTACAACGCAGTCCGGTAAATTTTTTTTCAGACTTGAGATTTGTGCTTTTGATTCTCTTCCTATTACAGACTGAAAATCTCGGACTATCATGGGATATGGGTGTGGGCCGACAGCGCTACCAATTAGATAATGGGTGGTGTCGACATTGGTGACCCAGTCCCTAATTGCCTCGTTAATGGCGTCTTTCAAAGTTTTCGTCCCTGATTCGACAGCTATAACGTCAGCCTCTAATAAGCGCATTCTGAATACATTAAGTGATTGCCTTTGTATGTCCTCTGCCCCCATGTAGACGATGCATTTGAGTCCTAACATCGCGCAGACAGTCGCGGTTGCAACCCCGTGCTGACCAGCTCCAGTTTCAGCAATGATGCGTTCCTTTCCCATATGTTTAGCAAGGAGGGCCTGACCTATCGCATTGTTTATTTTGTGTGCGCCCGTATGTGCTAAGTCTTCGCGTTTAAGATAAATCTGAGCCCCATCGCATAATTTAGACAAATTTCTGGCGTGGTAAATTGGGGTTGGTCTACCCGCGTAATTATGCAGTAAATCCTCTAAGTCATCAGAGAACTGTGGGTCGTGCTTGATTTGATTGTATGATTGTTCTAGTTCAGTCAAGGCAGTCATCAGTGTTTCTGGAACAAACTTGCCGCCGTAATCACCAAATTTTCCTGATGAATCAGGAACGTGTTCCGAATGATTTTCTTTCATAGGTAGGCCTCCGAGGGCTTTGGATATCACAAAATAATTAGCTTAATCGCCGTGCGTTTTGTATAAACGAAGAGATTTTCTGAGGATCCTTTATACCGTTAGTTTCAACTCCCGTGGATACATCAACTCCTAAGGGATTAACTCGTTTTATCGCATTAGTAACATTATCTGGGGTCAGCCCTCCAGCTAAGAGAAATGAATGTCCTGATTTAGATATACTGGCCGCAATATCCCAGTCGAAACTGTGACCGGTGCCACCTTGATAACCTGGGACTAAGCTGTCTAGAGTTATATGATAACCACTTTCAGCATATGGTTTTATTAGATCATAAATAAATGATAAATCGGACGATTCACTCGTAGTTGTTGGAATTTGTATAACCTTAATTATTTCAGCGGAAACTGATCTGCAATATTCTACGGATTCTGATCCGCATAGTTGGACCATATCAAGTTTGCATGATTCAACATATTGATTGACTTCTTCTATAGGTTGATCTGCAAAAAGCCCTACGATCTTTGTAGATGGACATTCCGCATCCTTTACGGCCGATGTAATTAATTTAGCGCCATCTACGCTGATCTTACGCCTTCTTTGAGGAACGAAAACCATACCTAGTAAATCAGCTCCAGACTCTGCTGATACCTTGGCATTTTCGACGTCTTGTATGCCGCAAATTTTTACAAGCATCAGATGTCGAAGATGTCGTGGCTGTTTTGATTTGTTAAGTGTTGGACTGAGGCAGCGATATCTGTTGACGTAACTAGCGCCTCTCCAACAAGCACAGCCTTGACCCCAAACGTTGATACGGTATCAATGTGTTCACTTGTACTTATGCCACTCTCACTGACGATTAGTTTCTCCGGTGGTATTAATTGGGATAGATGTTCTGTTACTTTAATGTCTGTTGTAAACGTGTTGAGATCACGATTGTTAATGCCTATTATTTCGGGGTTAACCTTCAAAACCATTTCTAATTCGGGTGCATTATGTATTTCAATTAGAGTATGCATACCCATGGAATAGCTTAGTTGTTTTAACTCGCGTAACTGAGTTTCTTCGAGGATAGCAGCGATCAGAAGTATAGCGTCAGCTCGATTTGCTCTTGCCTCATATACCTGATAGTCGTCAAATATAAAGTCTTTTCTTAATATTGGTAGATCTTTTGAGACTCCGGAATTTTTTATATCTACAATATGCTGCAGTTCGCCTTGAAACCGTGGATCTGTTAACACCGATATTGCTGAAGCTCCGTTCTCTGTGTACGTGCCCGCAATTTTCACAGGGTCGAAGTTTGGGCACAGGAGGCCTTTTGACGGCGACGCTTTTTTTACTTCTGCTATTAACGAAACTCTATTTCCAGATATAGCCTTTTTAAAATCTAACGCAGCTGGTTGTGTAGATATAAGGTGGTGTAGTTCGTTAAGTGAGACTAGAGATTTCTGTGTCTCTAGTTCCATGCTTTTTGATTTAACTATTTCTTTAAGGATACTGGGAGTACTCAAATCCTACCTCGGAGATGACATGCTAGTACAATAATTTACGTTAACGTCGTCTGACTAGTATACACACTACCTTAGTTTGAGTGTTATATGGACTAATAACCACCTGCACCAGATGGTGTTCAATTATTCTTTTCTTCCGAGCTCTTGGCTAAGACTGACTAAATCACTTATTTTACGGAGGGCTGAACCGTCGTTAATTTTCTCCAATGCGATTTCAATCCCTGCCTGTATAGTATCTGCACGGTTCGCCGCATATAATACGGCCCCAGTATTGAGCGCAATCACATCTTTAATCGGACCGTCTTCTCCTCCAAATATATCCTTCATTTTGTTGGCGTTTTCATCCGCAGTGCCACCTTTGATCGAATCTACCGAAGCGGGGGACAGACCGGTATCCGATATTGCTAGTGACCATGATTCTACTTTTCCTTGGTTAACTTCCCAGACTTTGGTATTGCCAGACAGAGTTAATTCGTCTATGCCATCTTCACCGTGAACAACTAAAGCGTGACTGATTCCCTGTAGATTGAGCGCGTCTGCCATGGTTTGCCCCAGTTCTGGTCGTCCCACCCCGAGAAGTTGGTATTGCGCTTTTGCGGGATTAGTTAATGGGCCGAGAACATTAAACACCGTCGGTATTCCTATTTCACGTCTGACTGGGCCTGCGTATTTCATGGATGGATGGAATACTGGGGCAAACATAAACCCCATACCAACTTCTGTTATGCATTTTTCAACGTCTGAAGGTTCTAGATCTATTTTAACTCCAAGGGCTTCTAAGACGTCGGCGCTACCGCATGATCCTGATGCGGCTCGGTTACCGTGTTTCGCAACATTTATATTGCAACTGGCTGCGACAAACGCTGCGGCAGTTGAGATATTAAAAGTATTTTTCCCGTCACCTCCCGTTCCACAAGTATCTGCTAACTCGTTGTCCACATGGACATGAAGGGCTTTTTCTCTCATTACATTAGCCATGCCGGCGATTTCTGAGGGAGTCTCCCGTTTTAAATGGAGACCTGTTAAAAAAGCTCCTAGTTGTGAAGGGCTGGTTTCCCCTTCCATGATTGCATTCATTACAGAAGAAGCATCTTCGATTGATAATGATCTTCCAGATACAACAGTTGATATCGCTTCTTTGATATCCATTGCAACTCCTATGTTAATAGTCTCTGTAGTTTCAGATTGAAATAACCTTTTGGTAGCAATTAAGTTATATCTACCAGAGTTATATCAAACGTTAAATCTTTACCGGCTAAAGGATGATTGGCATCAAGTTTTATAGTGTCTTCATTGATCTCTATGATAGTAACTTGAATTGATTTGCCATTTTGTTGATTTCCCTCGAGTCGCATTCCTATTTCAATATTCATGTCATCTGGGAATTCTGTTCTAGATATTTCAAAAACTCCTTCAGGTTGGTGTGGTCCATAAGCGTCCGCAACTGGTATGAAGACGGATTTGGATTCACCTATGGCCATCCCTATAACCCCATTGTTAAAGCCGGGTATGACCTGATTACTCCCAATTGTAAATTCTAGAGGAGAGTCTTCAGTTGATGAGTCAAAAGTTGTGCCATCTTCTAATTTACCGACGTATTGGACTTTGACGGAATCTCCGTCTTTTGCTTCAGTCATGTCTTTCTCCTCTATTTAGATAATATTTATGTGAAACGGTAGATTAAACACTTGGAGTTCCGAGACCTCCATAATCAGCTGGTATGGCTTCGTTACCACCTGGCCATGGAGGAATGGTAATACATAGGAATTTCAATGGAACGTTCCCCGTGGAACTAAATTGAAATGACCAGTGTGTCGGTATGCTCAGGGCATTACCCTTTTCTACAGGATATGGTTTAATATCTTCAGGGTTCTCTTGTGGAGGGCAACGCCAAACCTTTCCTGAACCCTCTAGGACATACCAGATTTCCTCTACAGTTTGATGGATAACAGGTCGGGTGATTTCTCCTTTGCCTAATGAAACCTCTACCATGCTTGCCCCACTGATTCCACTTGTCTGGTCAACTAAAAACCGTATCTCTGATCCGTCCGGGGCTATTGTGTCTGGACTTAATGCTGACTTGGTTGGTGTCGGTATTTTCCTCATATATAAACTACGTTAAGGTGTTAGTAAATATCCCAGCAAGTCCCAGTATGGAACAGCAACAGCGAATAGAACACCGATTGTTACCGCTGTCATAATCGCTGCAAACCGGAAAATTTGTGGGCCGCTAATTTCCGCTCTCTGGAAGATGAATACAGCAGAAGTTCCTCCAGCCGCATAGTACACAACGGAGTCCCCAACTACCACAACAGCCATTCCACATATCAGTGGATTCAGTCCTAGCATTTGGCCACTAGCCATAGCTACTGGGATCATCAAAGCGAAGTATCCGGCACCATTTGGCATAAAAAATCTGATTACTGCAAACCCGATACTCATCAAGAAGAGTATTGTGAGGGGTTTGTCTTCTAGTACTGTAGCGGTATTTACGATAATTTCTGAAAACCAGGCGGCGGCGCCAGTTGTTACTAGCACGTGGGCTATCGACAATGATGTAGCGATAACAAAAAAATTGCTCCAGCCAAGATCTCGTTCGAATTCTTGCCAACTCAAAATGCCTGTGCGGGGGAGTAAAATCAATACGAGGGCTATCATTGCCGGAGTTGCTGGATGCAGTCCATGTGCAAAATCTGTAAACCACAGTAACGCTGTTATTAATACTATGATTCCCGCTCGTATTTCTATTGGGGTTAATGGTCCTACGTGGAATTCGTCACTACTAAGTGGCGCTGGCTTAAAATGGAATCCTTTTCTGTAAATCACATATAAGAAAATACCGCCTATCACCAAATTGAGATAGAATGGCACGCTCATGATGAGAAACCATTGAGTCCAAGAAAACCCGCCACCTAAGAGAGATGAGGTAACAACAGGAGTAATCCCTCCTGCTAGTAAAGCAGTGGATGCAAGTCTGTTTAACGTTCCAAGGGCCATCATGATCGACCTGTTGTAGGGATGGGACTGTTCAATACCCCAACTGTCTAGAACTTTCTGGTATACATGAACCAATATGGCACCACGAGTGGACGCTGATGGCAATGCGAAAGTCAATAACGCAAAAGAAAACAGCATTTGAATGTAAAGCAGGGTCGGACTATTTCTTGATCCTCTGATTAAGATCATTGCGAACCGTTCTGCGAGCCCTGATCTATGTACTGCTAATCCCAATGTGAGTATCCCGATTAGGAAATACGACACTGGGTCTGCAAATCCTTGGATGGCCCCGACTAAGGAACCGGTGCCACCAAACAGAACAAGTAATACGATTCCGAGTAGTCCAGTTACCGCTATTGGGATAGCCTCAGTAGCCCACAACATTACTACCAGTGCCATCACGGCTAGAGCTACTTGGCCCTCAGGCGTCAAGTTCTCCGGGTTTGGTATTATTAGGATGATAGTAAATACAATTAAGGGTAAGGCTATTTTAGTGACAGCTATTGGGTTCAAATTTTGAGCCATATTCAGCACCTTGGGCTAACTAGTAAGGGAACGATTTTCATGAATTGGTTATTTTGTAACAAAAACTATGTTGTGAATGGTGGTATGGTCGGAGCTATTCTACCGTTGTTTGGAGCCCCGACCACGGACGTTTTTATACGCGGGGCTTTCTGCCTTTCCTGTCTAGGAAGTCCTTGAATCCTTCCTCCACTGATAGTCCTTTGAATCGGTCTACCCGTGAGTTTATCTCGTTTTGGTATTGATCTTCCAATGATTGCCCAGAGTGTTCCAGAAGTATTTGTTTGATGTTGGCTACACCCTCGATTCTGTTTTTTGCCATACCTGCTGCTATTTCAATCGTTTTTTCTATTAGATCAGATTTTGGCACTAAGTGATTTATTAGTCCGATATGATACGCTTCATCGGCAAAAACTTCTCGCCCGCTGAATAAAAGTTCTTTTGCCCTGTTTATACCTACCAGTCTGGGCAAGCTCCAAGTAGCGTTCATCTGGCCATAGTTGACTGCCAGAAATCTAAAGCTACTGCTCTCACACCCGACTAGGAAGTCCAAAGACGTTGCCATAACAGTGCCTCCACCATAGCAGAGTCCATTGATCGCTCCGATGACGGGTTTCATTGCAGTTGTAAGATGCCATGTATATTTGGACCGTTCGGAAGCCCCTGCCTGACGCTGTTCGGGAGTATTCTCACGATTTTCGTGTATATCGGCGCCAGCAGAGAAAGCTCTGTCGCCCGATCCGGTTATAACGATTGCTCCGATGTCGTCATCAGCTTCCATTTCAGTTATGGCATGATCTACTTCTCTGGTCAGACCTAAACTGAGGGCGTTCAGAACCTCAGGTCGGTTAAGGGTAATTATTGCTACTCGATCGACTTGGTCGGTTGTAATGAACTCGTAACTCATTGTTGATGTAACTCCTACTTACCAGTTTAGTGAAATAAAGATAGACGAATCTGATTAACAATAATAATAGAGACAAGCCTATTGGAAAGCAAACATTAGCCTTGTTGAGTCAATCGCTATGCGGTGCGACACTCGTTGATAAATCTTGTAGGCGCTAGTATTCTGTCCTTTATTGTGCGTCATTTTACTGATTGTCTGATCTGGGAGATTATTCCACTATGACTTTTACTAGCCGTTTAGCTGAATTTGCGATAAAAAACAAATATGAGGTATTGCCCGAAAATGTGGTAAATAGAGCTAAGGAGATGATGGTCAATGCTGCTGGAGTGGCGTTGGCTGCTGCGGCTCAACCAGATAGCAGACTGCTAATTGACATTATTCAAGATTTAAGAGGGAACGGTAAATGTACCATAATTGGGATGGGGCTCAGGACCTCGCCGACTTATGCTGCTCTCGCGAACGGGATGATGATTAATCTCCTGGATTTTGATGATGAAATTATCCCTTACGACCTGCATATATCTAGTACCATCATGCCGGTTGTAATGGCTATAGGTGAGATGAATGGCTGCACTGGTAAGCAAGTTATCTCTGCTTATGTTACAGCTAGTGAGATCATGGCTGGTCTAGCACATTATTGCCCGTCATCACCGTTGAATTCTGACGAGAGACCGTGCGTACATATGGATGGCGTACTAGGGACCATTGGGGCGTGTATTGCCGCAGGTCTTATGCATGAGTTAGAACAACAACAGCTTATTAAGGCAATAGGAATAGCTGCTGGTTGCGCGGGCGGGATATTTGCGAATTATGGGACGCCAGCGCGAGCTTATCAATGTGGTCAAGCAGCTATGAATGGTTTTATGTCCTCCTACCTTGCCGCAAATGGAATGACGGGATCAAGTGATTCCATTGAATCCAGTAGTGGTTTAATGAAATTATTTTGGGGAAATCAGATTGATTCTGATGAATTCTTTAGTTCACTAGCTTCTCCCTATCGGATCGAGACTCCTGGAGTTGCGCTTAAACTATATCCTTGTGATACGGCTAGCCACACTGCGATAGAGGCTTTGCTACAGTTGTTACAGCAATATCGAGTTGAGGAAAGCCAGGTAGACTCAGTGCTTGTAAGTGTTACTCAAGAATGTATGAACAGCCTACCCGTTGTGACTCCGTCTAATGGCTGGGAGTCGCGGTTCTGTATGAGTTACATAATTGCGGCAACTTTACTGCATGGACAGCCTCTATTAGATTTTTTCTCTGATGCGGCAGTTGCTGACACAGAAGTGAGGCATGTCATGGATAAAGTGACTGTTCAGGCAACTGAAGGCTCTTCAGCACTATCTTCAAATCCGTGCACTGTATCTGTTGTGCTGAAGGATGGTAAATGTCTTGAAAACAAAGTGGATTTCGCTCGTGGCCAGCCAGAGCTTCCTTTGGACAAAGAAGAGATAGATGCCAAATTTTTGTATTGCACGCGATACATATTACCGCCCGATCATATTGAAGAAGCGATCGATAGTTTCAGGGGACTTGAGAATGTGGAGAATGTGACAGGTATGTTTTCGGTCCTTGGAGGATAAAAACTCGTTATATTGCATGAGGTGTAAATATGAAAACCGTTAGAGCCCACGAGATTGGTGGTCCTGAGGTGCTAGTCTATGAAGACGTGCCTGATCCGGAACCAACTGTTGGAGAAGTCTTAGTAGGGATTCATACGACTGGTGTTAACTATACTGATGTATCAAGCAGGAAGGGTACTAATCCCCCGGCAAGCCTTCCTTGGACACCTGGAAGAGAAGCGGCCGGAGTTGTATTAAAAATTGGAGAAGGCGTATCAAATGTTAAAGTAGGCGATAGGGTTGCTTATGCAATGTATACCGGATCATACGCAGAGAAGGCAGTAGTCCCTGCACGTTTACTGGTTCCATTACCAGATAATATCGATTTTGACACCGCGGCTGCAACAATGTTGCAAGCTATGACAGCACATTTTCTGGCATATGGTATAACGAGATTAGATCCTAACGACTCAGTACTCGTTCACGCCGGAGCTGGGGGTGTTGGTTTGCTGTTGATCCAGATGCTTAAACGCTTAGGAGTACGCGTTTTTACGACCGTCTCTACTCAGGAGAAAGCCGAATTAGCGATTTCTGCGGGTGCTGACCAAACAATTGACTACACTAAAGAGGATTTCCCGACAGTTATTAAGGAGATCACGGACGGCATAGGGGTGAAAGTTGTCTATGACGCGGTAGGGCAGACCACGTTTCAAAATAGTGTGAAATCTTTGGGGAGAAGAGGATACATGGTATTTTACGGTCAATCGAGTGGGCCAGTAACGTCCATAGACTCAAGTATTTTGAGGGGTGGATCTCTCTTTCTTACGAGGCCTACTTTGGGAGACTACACAGCTGATCGCGAAGAATTGTTATATCGGGCAAACGAAGTTTTAGGTTGGGTTGCGTCAGGAGAATTAAAACTCCATATCAGTCTTAGATTACCGCTTAGAGAAGCAGCAGAGGCACATAGGCAACTAGAGGGGCGGCGGACGACTGGCAAAGTTCTGCTAGTTCCATAGTTTTCCTTCAACAGCGCACTGGATAAACCTCATTAAACCACTTTTGCTATGCCTTGACACTATTTCAATAAGGCTCCTATACTCGACCCAAACAGAATATTAAATGCTAAGAAAGGGATTAGTAATTGTCTGGCAAGGCTCAGAGAGCCGGAGTAGCTGAGAACCGGTGCCAAATGCGGGCAAATGAATGGACCCTGGAGCTTCTGATTGAACGGATACTGTATCCTAGTATGTCGTGACGAATGGGCAGTGTTAAATGCCTGCGGTCTAAATGTTTATGATTGATGACCGATGCAAGGAGTAGGAGACTTACTGATCCTATTCAAAAAAGGGTGGTACCACGACAAAGCTCGTCCCTATGGGGCGAGCTTTGTCGTTATTCAAAGGAAACTGGATAGAAGGACATAAATTAGTTTGATTGGAATGAATGAAGGCATGCACTATCCGACTCTATCGGAAGTTAGATCATACGCTGGGAAAGGTAATCTGGTCCCAATATACAGATCGATAAATGCAGATTTAGAGACACCTGTATCTGCATTCTTGAAAGTTGCGACAGATTCATATTGCTACTTGCTTGAGAGCGTTTCCGGCGGAGAACGGCTTGGTCGTTATAGCTTTATTGGTACTAATCCTTACAAAGTTATTAAAACGGGTAAAGGGCAAGAATTTGGTGAAGTGGATCCTCTCACGTTAGTGCAGTCAGAAATGGATCAGTTTCAGTTAGTGCCAGTATCTGGATTGCCAAAGTTTCATGGAGGCGGCGTGGGATATCTTGCCTATGACTGCATTCGATATTTTGAACCAAGAGTACCTCCGATGCCAGAAGATCCTCAAGGATTGCCAGAGTCAGTTTTCATGTTTTCAGATACTCTGCTAGTTTTTGATCATATTAGCCATGATATCAAGGTCGTAAGCCACGTTAAGTTAGATGGTGATATAGATCAATCCTATGCCATGGCCGTCGAAAAAATCGATTCATTGGTTGAAAAGCTCGAAAAGCCATTGGAATTGCCTGAACATCTCAGGAGTTTCACGGCCAGTAGTGATGTAGCCAATAAATCAGATATAGCCTCGAACTTTACCGAACCTCAGTACCTTAAAGCCGTTGAAAAATGTGTTGAATATATATACGCGGGAGATGTAATTCAGGTAGTCAATTCACAGCGATTTTCTAGGGAAACTTCCGCACATCCATTTCAGATATATCGTTCATTGCGTAGCGTGAATCCATCGCCATATATGTACTATCTGCATCTAGACGATTTTGATATTGTCGGGGCAGCAATCGAAACTGTAGCACAAGTGCAGGATGGAGTTGCCGCGACTCATCCGATAGCTGGGACGCGACCAAGAGGTGCTACGCCAGAACAAGATGAGGATTTAGAGCACGAATTAAAGAATAGTGAAAAACAGCGTGCAGAACACATTATGCTAGTTGATCTTGGCCGCAACGATATCGGCAAAGTAAGCGATCCTGGCAGTGTAAAAGTGACCCAATTTTTGGAAGTGGAAAGATTTTCTCATGTCATGCACTTGGTTTCTCATGTAGAAGGTAACCTTAAATCAGAACTTACTTCATACGACGCCCTGCGTTCCTGCTTTCCCGCTGGAACAGTGTCCGGAGCCCCGAAAATTAGAGCCATGGAAATAATTTCTGAGATAGAGGGAGAAAAAAGAGGACCTTACGGAGGTGCTGTAGGATATTTCAGCTTTTCTGGCAACATGGACACCGCCTTGGTCCTACGCACTGGGATTTATAAAGATGGTGTTATGTATGTTCAAGCTGGTGGAGGAGTAGTAGCAGACAGCAACCCGCTAGATGAATATATGGAAACCAAACATAAATCTGGCGCTCTTATGCGTGCCATTGATATAGCAGAAGGGAAATAATACAGGTTAAGGTTGGCGGCTAGAGATTGAATCTAGAAATAAACGATGTATAAGGGGCTAATATGTTAAAAGCATTTTTCCACACTGGTTTTGTCGTTAAAGATTTAGAAAAGACCATAGATTTCTATACGAATGTTATGGGATTACGAGTTGCCGGTAGAATGGAACGGTCAGGAGATTTTGCATGCCAGTTACTTGCTTTTTCAGATGCTCATATCAAAGGTGCATTCTTGGATCTTGGTGACGGGCACCAGCTGGAATTAATCCAGTATATAAATCCGAGTAGCGGAGATGGAGACTTCGAGAGGAATAATTTAGGCGCAAGCCATCTTGCATTCTTTGTTGATGACATTGATAACTTTTATAGAGAAACTGCGGCTAAGGGACTCCGGTTTAATAATGATCCAGCAGCCCTTCATGATGAGTCAGGGAAATTACTGCGCAAAGCTCTGTATGCTCAGGACCCTGACGGTAACTGGCTAGAATTCGTGGAGCTATTCTGATGCTGTTGATGATNGATAATTATGACAGTTTTACATACAACCTNTATCAGTACTTGTCTGAATTGAATGCGGAGGTTGTTACTATACGTAATGATAAGACGACCATTGCAGAAATAGAANGTATGGAACCTTCTGGTATAGTGATTTCGCCAGGACCATGCACACCTGATGAGGCTGGGATATCCAACGATGTAATAAGACATTTTGGCTCTCAAATACCGACGTTGGGAGTATGCTTGGGACACCAATGTATGGGTCAGGTTTACGGAGCTACTGTCGGACAAGCTGGTGAGATACGTCATGGCAAGACCTCTGAGATACACCACACAGGACAGGGTGTACTATCCGGATTGCCGAACCCCTTTAATGGTATTAGGTATCATTCTTTGGTAGTTTATCCTGATAGTTTGCCAGACTGCCTAGAGATAACTGCTTGGACAGATAATGGTCTCATAATGGGTATGCGACATAAAGAATATCCTGTTGAGGGAGTTCAGTTTCATCCCGAATCTATTCTTACTCCAGTAGGCAAAGACCTGCTTCAGAATTTTCTAAACCAAGTATATTAGTGGTTCTGTAGCGTTGTATTTTGCGAGATGGATTTGTCTCTTGCTCTCAACCTTTGCTCAACTTGCGGATATCCAAACTATCGCTTATGTTTTAGCTAATATGTAGACTGTGATTATAGGAGCGTCAACTATGACTAATCTAGCGGAAAGAATGGCTCAATTCTCATGTTCTCTAACTTATGATGATATCCCTGCCGATGTAGTCCATCTTGCTAAACGGATGATGATAGACACAATTGGCTGTGCTCTCGGAGGATACTCCAGTGAACCGAGTAAGATCGCACGGGACGTAGCTTCAACCGTGATTTCACTTAATCCCTGCACTATCATCGGCAGCGGTTTGGAAAGTAGTCCAGACTTAGCTACGTACGCTAACGGAGTTATGATTCGCTATCTTGATTACAACGATGGCTACACTGCTAAACAATCAGGACATCCCAGCGATAGTATTTCTGCTGTCTTGGCGGCGACCGAATTGGCTGGCAAGGGAGGGAAGACAGCTATAGTTTCGACTATCGTTGCCTATGAAATATTCTGTCGTTTAGGGGATGCAGCAAACCTGGATTACTTGGGCTTTGATCATGTTACGAACGGCTGTGTAGCAAGCGTTTTAGGTGCTGCTAAAGGAATGGGATTATCCGAAGAACATACAGCGCAAGCTATTAATCTAGCTATCGCGCCAAATATTGCGCTTCATCAAACGAGGGTTGAAGTACTGTCACATTGGAAGGGCTGTGCATATGCCAATGCTAGCAGAAATGCAGTGTTTGCAGCTTTGCTCGCGGAGAGAGGCCTAACTGGTCCTGCTCCGATTTTTGAAGGTGTAAATGGGTTCTTCAAGGTTGTAACTCGAGATTCCTATGAATTGGATAAATTCGGTGGTAAGGGGGAACCTTTCAAAATCTCTGAGTGTACCATCAAGAGATTTCCTCTTGGATTGTATTCACAAACTGTAGTCCAGGCGGCGTTGGAAGCTAGAGATAAAGTACCAAACTTTAATGTTGATGAAGTCTCAGAGGTTAATATCGAAACACTGACAAGAGCCATCAATATCATGGCTGATGATGAGGAAAAATGGAATCCCAAGACGCGAGAAACTGCTGATCACAGTATGCCTTATACAACTGCAGTTGCATTGACCTATGGTTTTGTTAACCAATCCCACTTTGATGACGAATATATTAGAAATGAGAAGCTACTATCGTTAACTAGCAAAGTGAAAATCAAAGAGTCGGAGGAGGCAAACCGGAGGGTTCCTGAGGCTATGCTCTGTTACATGGATGTAGTAATGAAATCGGGAGAGAAATATTCTGCGGAAGTTCCGTATCATAAAGGACATTACAAAAATCCTATGACTGATGAGGAAGTTGAATTTAAGTTTCGATCATTGGTCAAAGATTTATTGACTCAAGACCAGATTGACAAACTTTTAGACAGTTTGTGGAACCTCGAAAATATTGACGATATTGGTGACGTGATAAGACTGACCAGAATTTAATATGTTGGACCTCTACCGTTAACTTAATAAGTATTCATTTATTTTCTGGGTGAAATCCAGAATGGTCTTCATAAGAGCCTGTGGCTGGGTATATTTGGTGATAAAGTCCTCGTGCCCTCGCGGTTATGTAGCTATGGGCACGGTCTCTCAATTCACTCGGCCTTTGCTGTTGTAGATGGTATTCAGGACTATTCAGAGGGCTACCATTCTCCAGCTCCCATATGCATAAGTATTTGAGCACCCCTTGTCCCTCATCAAGTTTAAACCTGCGTGCACTTATGTAACCGGGAATCTCTAACCTTTCTACTAGATGCTCCTCGTTATACCATTTGTTAAATTCTTCTTCATTATCGGGATCAACCTCCATCATTACTACCATGATTGTGTTGCCGATATGTTGCATTTCATGTCGTTTCTCTGGATTAACCATACGTTCTCCTAGTTACAGTCTGAATGTCATTTTCTGGGCTTCGTAGTATATTAATGTATAGTTCATGCTACCGAATACCCTTTCATTGTTGAGACGATATGAGATATGTAAAAGTCCACAGTGAGGTTTAGTGTGATTTGGGATTTTTGTTGGTTAATAAGTTGACGGTTTTTGTTTGATTCAATCTATTATCGATAGTTCTAACTACAAGTGGTGGGTATTTGGAACTATTGCAATCGGTATATTCCTATCAGTCATGGATATAGGTGCTATTCAGGTAGCACTCCCGGTAATCGAGAGTTATTTTCAAACAGATTTGCCGACAGTACAGTGGGTAGTTGTGGCATACGCTCTTGCTATCTGCGTATTACTTCTCCCGATGGGTAGATTAGGGGATCTGGTTGGCCGGAAACGGGTTTATATCTTGGGATTCAGCATTTATGTGGCCGCCGCAGCTATTTCGACTGTTTCTCCGAATGTATTTATCTTGATAGGTTTTCGTATAGCACAAGGCGTTGGGTCTGCGATGATTCAGAGTAATGCAATGGCTATGGTGATTTCTACGTTTCCGGGTAATGAGAGGGGCAAAGCTCTAGGGTCTAACATGAGTATAGTGGGCTCTGGATTCATAGTGGGACCTGCTCTTGGGGGTTTTCTGGTCAGTTATATTGATTGGAGAGCTGTATTTTTCATTAACGTTCCTATCGGTGTCATAGCTATACTGGTAGCATTTCTGGTGCTCAGATCAGACAAAGAATATAAAAGTGATGCTTCAATAGGCAGGTTTGACTGGTTAGGCGCAATATTTTCTGGAGTAGCGTTATTTCTTTTACTTTTGATTGTCGGGAATGGGACTAAGTTTGGTTGGGGATCGCCATTAATATTAATCTCTACTGGGTTGTTTGTGGTGTTTACACTAGGCTTCATTGTCTGGGAGCTACGTTACCCGTATCCAATGTTGCAGTTACGTCTCTTTAAGAGGCGTTTGGTAGC